>CAIYDT010000134.1 GCA_903924985.1 uncultured Acetobacteraceae bacterium | reverse complement strand
CGCGCCAAGGGGAATCTGGGGGCCATCCCGACTCATGGACGGTCCGGAACACGGCGGCCGCCTCGCCCCACAACCTGTCAAAGTTTCTGTGCCGAGGTACTAGGAGTGCTGGCCTTCGCGGCGTTCGCTCAGGCCGGCTGGGCGACAGTGGTCTGGGCCACACCTTTGGCCGGCGGACTGGTGCTGGCGATCCCGTTCTGCGTTCTGACCGCCCATCCAAGGTTCGGAGCCTGGCTGCGGCGCTATCAGGTCGCCGCGATACCGGAGGAATTGCCCACGGGACGCGTCAATCCTGAGACTTGATGTGCGTCAGCGTGGGATCGCTGGTATGAACGCCCAGCATATTCAGGCCTATATCAAAATAGATATAACCGTGAGATTCCAGCATCGCGAGCAATGCATCCCGATTGGTCTTGATATGCTCGATGATCAGGATCGGGCGTTCGCGGCCGATGGTTGCCGCCGCGCCGGCCAGTACCTCCAACTCCATGCCCTCAACGTCGATCTTGAGCAAATCCAGCCGCGCCAATGCTAACGAATCTATTGAGAGCATCGTGACCGGGACCAAATTTTCGTCTGCGTAGCTAACGTTCTGGCCGATGAATTCGTTATGGTCGCTCTGACGTAGTTCCAGGCTCCCGAACGTAGCAGGGACACGGTACTCGGGCCGTGGAATGCGAAGCGTGCCGGGCGCGGCGCCGGCAGCGGCATGCAACGCGCGAGCATTGAAACAATTGGCGATCGCGATATTGCCCGCCAGTGCGTAATAAATGCGCTCCTGCGCTTCGATTGCCAAGACCCAGCCCCAACCGGTCATGGACTTGGCCCATTCGACGGTAAAAACCCCGATATTGGCACCGCAATCCACTGCGAGCACCCCGTCGCCGAAATGCCGCCGCCGCAACCCCAGTAGCACCCGGGCCAATCCAACGTCCGGGCGGTCGTACGTCCCGTGGGTCAGCAACATGTGGCCGACGCCAATGGTCTGCCCGTCCGGATTCGTCCTGTAATCGAACCGGTTGACGATCAGCGTGCCCTGATCCGTCGGGGCCAGGACGAAGGCCAGCGGGCGCGGTGGATTGAACTGCGGTGTCGTATCGATGCGGATCATATCGGGACTATACTGTGGTCATAGGGTCGCCGGATAGGGCCTCAGCGCCCGATCCGCCCGCGCAATCGGCGCCCGAGGCTTTCCGCCAGCGTCAGGAACACCACGGCCAAAGCGACGGACACCAGCGACAAGCGCGCCGCCGCCGCTTCCCCGCCAGGGCTTTGCAACGCGCTGTAGATCGCCAGCGGCAGGGTCTGAGTCTGCCCGGGAATGTTGGCGGCGAAGGTGATGACCGCCCCGAACTCCCCCAGCGCGGCGGCAAAACCGGTGATCGCGGCGACCAGCACGCCGGGCGCGGCCAGCGGCAAAGTGATGGACAGGAACCGGTCCCATGGGCCGGCACCGAGGGTGCGGGCGGCCTGCTCCAGGCCGGGGTCCACCGCCTCCAGCGAGAGCCGGATGGCGCGCAGCATCAACGGCATGATCATCACCGCGCAGGCAAGCTCCGCCCCGGTGCGGCTGAACACCAGGCGGATGCCGAACCAGCCATACAGCCAGGCGCCGATCGGGCCATGCAATCCGAACAGCAATAGCAACAGCCAGCCGACAACGACCGGCGGCAGCACCAACGGCAGGTGCGCCACCGTGTCCAGCGCCCCGCGGCCGGGGAACCGGAAGCGCGACAGCAGGAAGGCCAGCCCCAGCGCCAGCGGCAGATCGGCCAGCACCGCCCGCGATGCCACGATCAGCGTCAGGCGGATCGCCTGCCATTCGTCGGGGGTAAACAGGTCGGCGAACGGGAGCAGAGCCGTGTCCTTCAGATTGTCGTGATATCGTTAGAGCCAATGCCCCGTTTATGCGATGCTGCGGCCCCGGCGCACAACCGCCGGGCAATGCGGGAGCGGAACATGGGTGCGTTCACGGGATTGATCGGCGTTATCGCCGTCATCGTTTTGGTCATCCTCGTCAGCTCGGTCCGGGTGGCGGCGGAGTGGCAACGGGCGGTGATCCTTCGCCTCGGGCGGTTCCATAAGGCGAAGGGGCCGGGGCTTTATTTGCTGTTTCCCATCATCGATCGCGTTGCTCAGATCGTCGATCTGCGTATTCAAACCACCACCATCACCGCCGAGCAGGCGCTCAGCCGCGACACCGTGGCGGTCGGGGTAGACGCCATCGTATTCTGGCAGGTGGAAGACCCCGAGGCCGCCGCGATCCGCATCGCCAACTACCGCGAAGCCATCGAGCGCGTCGCGCAAACCAGCTTGCGGGAAATG
This sequence comes from uncultured Acetobacteraceae bacterium, assembly GCA_903924985.1. Taxonomy (GTDB): domain Bacteria; phylum Pseudomonadota; class Alphaproteobacteria; order Acetobacterales; family Acetobacteraceae; genus Rhodopila. The sequence goes on along the minus strand of CAIYDT010000134.1, from coordinate 115,969 downwards.
ATCGGCGCCACCGATCTGTCTCGCCTGCTGTCCGACCGCAAGACGGCGGACGAGCAGCTCCGCACCACCATCACCGCCAAAACCAAGGACTGGGGCGTGACCGCGCGCAGCGTGGAAATCAAGGACGTCTCCATTCCTCGCGAGTTGCAGGACGCCATGAGCCGGCAGGCGCAGGCAGAGCGGGAAAAGGATGCGCGCGTGACCCTGGCCTCCGCGGAGAAGGAGATCGCTCAGCAGATCCTCGAGGCGGCGCGGCTCTACGGCAACGATCCGAACGCGCTGAAGCTGCGGCAGATGAATCTGTTGTACGAGATGAACAAGGAACGCGGCACGACCGTGCTAATCCCCACGGATATGGCGAACAGCCTGGGTTCGGTGGTTGCGTTGACGCAGGCCATGGGGGCCGCTCCCAGGGGTTAATAACCAGTGATCCGCCGCTGACCGCCGCCGTCTGGCCACAATGCGGCTGCACTTCGTCAGCCATCATGCACCGCATCCTCCCCCGTTTGTTATTCGCGCCCCTTTTGCTGTGGGCTTCCGCCGCTGCCGCGCAGCCATCTCCGATCGCCCGCCCGATGCTCGCGGCGCATAACGCGGTCAGAGCGCAGATCGGCCTGCCGCCCTTGGTTTGGTCCGACCAATTGGCCGAGGTTGCTCGGGATTGGGGCAATCGTCTGATCGCCACCCACGCTTTCGCACATCGCCCGAATAATCGTTACGGGGAGAACCTATACACGATTTCCGGTGCGTATGGCTCGCCGGCGCAGGTCGTCGGCGTCTGGGCCGATGAACGCCGTGCCTACGATCTTCGTGGCAATAGGTGCTCAAGCATGTGCGGCCATTATACCCAGATCGTTTGGCGTACCACACGCGCGGTCGGCTGCGCCGTGGTATCCGTTCCCGGGCGGGAAGTTTGGGTATGCAACTACGATCCGCCCGGGAATTATGTGGGCGAGCGGCCTTATTAGAACGTATCGTCCGATCCGCCGCCGCCGGAATCACCGCTGGAGTCCCAGCTGCTTCCGCCGCTGCTATTGTCGGTCCAGGACGACTGATCCGCCGCCGGCTGGTCCCATGTCCCCTGATCGACGTAGTCCTGATTGGGTACCGGCGGGGCGGCGCCGCCGCCGCTCCAGGTGCCCTGATCCACGTAATCCTGCGAGGGAGCGGGTGTCGCCCAAGGGCTGCCGCCTTGCATGCCGCCCCCAAAACCGCCGCCGCCAAAGCTGTTCCCGCCGTGATGGCCGGAGAACATGCTGGTGATCGCCTCCGCCGCCAGAATGCCGCCGCCGACGCCGGCCGCGGTCGTCAGGGCGGAGGCCAGGAAACCCGACCCGCCCGGCCGCTGCTGGAACATGCCGGGTTGGTATCCCGGCGCATATTGCGGCTGGGGCGGTGGGGCCTGCTGATACTGCGGTTGCTGATAGGCGGGCTGCGGCGCCCCGGCGTTCCATGCCGGGCCTGGCTGAGGCTGCGGTGGAGCCGGTGGGGCCTGGGTCCGCCCGCCGCCAAACAATCCACCGAAAATGCCGCCCGATGCCGGCCGTTGCTGCGCCGCCTGCTCGGCGGCCTGTTGGGCCTGCTGCAGGGCTTGCTGCGCTTGTTGCAACTCCCATTCCAGGCGCTGCATGCGATTCTGTGCCTCGGCCAGCGCGTGCTCCTGCACGAAGGCGAACTGGGTCAGGCGGTAGCGGGCTTCCGGGTACTGCTGGAGCAGGGTGCCGATCAGGGCGTCGGCGTCCCGGTCCACTGGCGGCAGCGGGGGCTGCTGAACGGTGGCGGGCACGGAACCCCCCGCGAGGGCCGGCTGGGCCGGCCGCTGAGCGCCGCTCACGCGGGTGATAAACTGGCTGATGATGTCGCGTTCGTCGTTGGTCATGATGGATCCCCGTGGGTCCGCTGTTTCGACCTTCAGTACGCCGCAAGGTGGCCCTTCGGGGCCGCGACTTCAATGGTGATAAAGGTTGGGGTGATAAAGGTTGGGGTGATAAAGGTTGGGGCGGAATAAGCCCAGCCGCCGGTCTTCGATCACGGGACAGCGATCCATGAACACGTCCACCCCCGCCTCACGCGCTCGGCTTGCGGCGTCTTCGTCCGTCACGCCCAGCTGCATCCAGATGGTTTTGGCGCCGAGTTGGATGGCGCGATCGACCAGTTCGCCGACATGGGAGGAATTGCGGAAGACGTCCACCATCTCCAGCGGCGCCGCGTCGGCCAGGCGCGCGACCACGGTGCGGCCGTGGATGGTCTGCCCATCCAGCCGGGGGTTGACCGGCGTCACGTCGAAGCCGCGATCCAGCAGGTACCGCATCACCTCATGCGACGCGCGCCAGGGCTTGGCGGACGCTCCGACCAGCGCGATGCGGCGGGTCGACGCAAATGCCAACCGGATGGCCTCGTCGGTTTGGCCGTCGGTGCTCACGGGGCGATCTCCTCATTCGGCAGAGTCCCCCAGAACTGCGCGCGGCGCAGATAGCCGCTGTGACCGGGGATCTGGACGTTGCACCAGGCCGAGTCCTTGGAGCAGGACCTGATACGCCCAATCACGCCCGGCTTCAGGATCGCGACGGGCGCGGCGGTGTCCTTCGGATCGTCCATCAGTTTGGCGTCGCCGCCTTTGACGATGAAATTGCGGCGCGCGGTCAGGGTCGCCTGGTTGACCCAGCCCTGAATGCCGTCGGCGTCGCGGATCAGGCGCCAATGTTCGAACTCGCGCTGGACCTCCACCGGCAGATCGACGCGCTTGTAAACCCAGTCGATGCGGTAGCGCACGCCGGGGCCGGACCGCAGATTCACCTCATTGGACCGCAGGGATTGGAAGCGCGGGAGTTTAGGGGCATCACCGGCCGGCTTGTCGCCCTCGGCGGGCTTGGCGGCTGGCGGGGGAGCAACGGGGGCAACCACGGCGGGGACGACCGGCGGCTCCGGCTTTGTCGGCGCGGCGGGCTTTTGGGCATGGGTCTGCCCTTGCGGCTGCACCACTGGGGTGGGGTGCTTTTTGGCGGCGGGTGGCGTCCCGGATTGCGCCCACCCCGCTGCCGGCGCGCAAGCGAGCGCCACCAATGGGATAATCACGCGAATCATCGGCGCCAGGGCGGAAGCACGCATGCGGGGACCTTTCGCGGCATCGATATCAGCCCGCGCCGCGTCGGGTAAACCCCTGTTACAGCGTGACAATCTGCCCCGTTCCAACGGCAGAAAGGAAGGTCGCGACCCCAGCGACCTCGGTTTGCGGAAGCAAGCCCGAGGGGTCGATGCCTTCGGCGCGCAGGCCGGCTTCGCAGGCGATGGTGCGGACGTTCAGTTCCAGCGCGGCTTCCCGTAGTTCTTCCAGCCCGGCGACGCCCTTCGCCTGGATGCCGGCGTCGCGCCGGGCGTCGTCCAGGCCGGACCAATCGCGCAGCAGCGCTTTGCAGCCATTATTGGCCGCGAATAGCACGACCGCCCGCCCCAAAGCCGCCGCGCCGGATGCCATCACGAAGGCGTAATGCGCCCGCTCGTGGGTGCCGGAGATCAGCAAGATACCCAATGGTTCAGATGGCACAGATCGGCCCCGCGGTTTCCGTATGCGCCGACAGATCGTGGATCGTCGCATTCGGGCCGCACAGCGCGCACTGCGGGTCGGGGCGCAGCTTGATGGTGCGGAAGCGGGTTTCCAGCGCGTCCCACACCAGCAGGCGGCCCGACAGCGAATTGCCGATGCCCAGGATTTCCTTCAGCACCTCGGTCGCCTGCAAGGTGCCCATCACGCCCGTAACGGCGCCGAGCACCCCGGCCTCGCTGCAGGTGGGCACGAGGCCGTCGGGCGGGGGTTCGGGGTAGAGGCAACGATAGCACGGACCGCCTTCGTGCGGTTTGAACACCGACAACTGCCCGTCGAAGCGCAGCACCGCGGCGGAGACCAACGTGCGTTTGGCCAGCGCGCAGGCGTCGGCGATCAGGAAGCGGGTGCCGAAATTGTCGGTGCCGTCGCATACCAGATCGTAGCGGGAGATCAGGTCGATCGCGTTGTCGGGGTTGAGGCGCAATTCATGCGGGACCACATGGACATAGGGGTTGATGGCACGCGCGGCCTCCGCCGCCGAGAGGGCTTTGGGGACCCCGATGCGGGCGGTCGTATGGGCGATCTGGCGTTGCAGATTGGAGATTTCGACGCGGTCGTCGTCCACCAGCCCGATCGTGCCGATGCCAGCAGCCGCCAGATACAAGGCCAGCGGGGAGCCCAACCCCCCGGCGCCGATCACCAGCACCCTGGCGGCCTTGAGCTTCGCCTGCCCCGTGCCGCCCACCTGCTGGAGCAGAATGTGGCGGGAGTAGCGGCGGATTTCGTCTTCGCTGAAGTCCAGGTCCATGGCCCGAATATAGGACGGGCAGCGGGGAAGGGAAGGATGGGCCGTGGCCGGGACGTCGCGGATCGGTCACTGTTCCAGGATTGAAAGTTGCGCACGAAACCGGTTGCGGTGCCTGTCAGACGTCCGGTGTGCGGAAATCCGCCGCCGCTTGGTGGAGTCAGGGGGAATCGAACCCCCGACCTCCTGAATGCCATTCAGGCGCTCTCCCAACTGAGCTATGACCCCCCGAGGACCCTCGGTGACGCGGGAGCGGGCTTATAACCACCCCTGCCCCCCCGATCAAGGGGCACGCATGGCACTTTTTTGACGGGGGAGTGCGCCCCGGCGCTTCTTTCCCTATATGAGGCGCCATGATCGCGCGCTTCCTCAAGATGCATGGCTGCGGGAACGACTTCGTCGTGATGGACGAGCGTGCCCATCCGCTGGGCCTGACCCCGAGGCGGGCGGCGGCCATCGCCGACCGGCGCACCGGCGTGGGCTGCGACCAGTTCATCGTGATCGAGCCGGGGGAGGACGCGTTCATGCGCATCTACAACCCGGATGGGTCGGAGGCTGGGGCCTGCGGCAACGCCACCCGCTGCGTGGCGCATCTGCTCGCCGCCGAGACCGGGCGAACCGAGCTGAACGTACGCACCATCTCCGGCGACCTGCCAGCGACCGTTCTGCCCGACGGGCGGGTGCGCGTGGACATGGGTCCCGCTCGGCTTGATTGGGCGGAGATCCCGTTGGCGGGCCCGGCGGACACGCTGCATCTGGATCTGGCGCGCGGGGCGGTCGCCGATCCGGCCGCCGCCAGCATGGGCAACCCACACGCGACGTTCTTCGTGCCGAATATGGATAGCGTCCCGATCGAGGCCATCGGACCGTCGCTGGAGCACGACCCGATCTTTCCCCAGCGCGCCAATATCGGCTTCGTGCAGGTGCTGTCCCGCGAACGTATCCGCCTGCGGGTGTGGGAACGCGCCGCCGGGCTGACGCTGGCCTGCGGCTCCGGCGCCTGCGCCGCTTTGGTCAACGCCGCCCGCCGCGGCCTGACCGGCCGGCGGGCGGCCGTCCTGGTGGACGGCGGAGAACTGGAGATCGAATGGCGCGACGACGGGCATGTGCTGATGACCGGCTCCGTCGCGACGTCGTTCTCGGGCGAGATCGACCTGTCGGCGTACCCGGCATGACCACGGAAATCCTGACCTTCGGCTGCCGCCTGAACGCCTACGAGAGCGAGGTAATGCGCGAGCTGTCGGCCGGCGTGCCCGACACGGTGATCGTCAACACCTGCGCCGTCACCGCCGAGGCCGAACGCCAGGCCCGCCAGACCATCCGCCGCATCGCTCGGGAGCAGCCCGGTGCGAGCATCGTCGTCACCGGTTGCGCCGCGCAGATCGATCCTTCGTCCTGGGCCGCGCTACCCGGCGTGACCCGTGTCCTGGGGAATGAGGACAAGCTAAAGCCCGAAAGCTGGGCAACTGGCGCGGGGTCGGCGGTGTCCGACATCATGGTCGCGCGCGAAACCGCGCCGCACATGGTAACCGAGTTCGCCGGCCGCGCCCGTGCCTTCGTGCAGGTGCAGCAGGGGTGCGATCATCGCTGCACGTTCTGCGTCATCCCCTTCGGGCGCGGCCCCAACCGCTCCGTGCCCATCGGCGTGGCGGTGACGCAGGTTCGCGCGCTGGTGGAGGCCGGGTTCCGGGAGATCGTGCTGACCGGGGTCGATATCACCTCCTACGGGCCAGACCTGCCCGGTTCCCCGACGCTCGGGCAACTGGCCCGGCGGTTGCTGGCGCTGGTGCCGGAGTTGCCCCGGCTGCGGCTGTCCTCCATCGATCCCGCCGCGATCGACGACGATTTATGGCGCCTGATCGCCGAGGAGCCTCGGTTGATGCCGCATCTCCATTTGTCCTTGCAGGCGGGCAGCGATCTCATTCTCAAGCGCATGAAGCGGCGGCATCAGACCGGGGATGCGATGGCGGTCATTGAACGGGCGCGGTCGTTGCGGCCGGGGATCGCCATCGGGGCCGATTTGATCGCCGGGTTCCCGACCGAAACCGACGCGCTGTTCGAGGAAACCCTGGGGTTCGTCGAAGCTGCCGACATGCCGTTCCTGCACGTCTTCCCCTACAGCGAGCGCCCAGGCACCCCAGCCGCGCGGATGCCGGCCGTCGCGAAGCCTATGCGCAAGGAGCGCGCGGCGCGTCTGCGCCTGGCAGGGGCGCGGGCTGCCGACCGGTTCCTGGCCGGGCACATCGGGCGGGATATCGCGCTGCTGACGGAAAGCGGCGACACTGGGCATTCCGAACATTTCGCGCCGGTACGGCTGGCTGTGCCCGCCTCTGCCGGGCAGGTGATGGCGGCGCGGGTGACCGGCTCGACCGGTTCGATCCTGTTGGCGGAGGCAGCCTGATGGCGCTCGGGAGCTTCTTTTCGCGCCTGAAAGAGGGCCTGTCGCGCAGCACCGCGAAAATCACCGAAACAATCACGGCGGTGTTCAAAAAACGCCGCCTGGACGACGAGGCGCTGGAGGAGCTGGAGGAACTGCTGATCTCCGCCGACCTCGGCACCGCCGCCGCCGCGCGGATTATCGCCGGATTTCGTCGCACCCGGTTCGGCAAGGAAGTGACGGACGAGGAAATCAAATCGGCTTTGGCCGAAGAAATTGCCTCGATCCTGACGCCGGTCGCTTTGCCGCTGGTTTTGGATCGTTCGCTGAAGCCGCACGTCGTGCTGATGGTCGGGGTGAACGGCACCGGCAAGACAACGACCATCGGCAAGCTGGCGCAGGTTTATCGCGATGACGGATTGAGGGTGGTCATGGCTGCCGGCGATACATTTCGTGCGGCGGCGGTGGAACAATTGCAGGTGTGGGGGCATCGCACGGGGGCGCCGGTGATTACCGGCAAGCCGAACGCGGACTCGGCTGGGCTGGCGTTCGACGCGCTGGCGCGGGCCGAGGCGGATGGCGCCGACGTGCTGCTGATCGATACGGCGGGCCGGCTGCACAACAAGGGCGCGCTGATGGAAGAGCTGCGGAAAATCATCCGCGTGCTGAAGAAGAAAGACGCGACGGCACCGCACTCCGTGCTGCTGGTGCTGGATGCCACCACCGGCCAGAACGCCATTCAGCAGGTGAAGGTATTTAAGGAAATGGTCGACGTCACCGGTCTGGTTGTGACCAAGCTGGATGGAAGCGCGCGGGGCGGGATCGTGGTGGCCTTGGCGGAGACGTTCGGGCTGCCGGTGCATGCCGTGGGCGTTGGGGAGAAGGCCGGGGATTTGCGCCCGTTCGACGCGGGGGAGTTTGCTCGAGGGTTGGTGGGGGCGTAGGGGGCGGTATGCAAGCCATCGTCCGCCCCACCGGCCACCTCATCCTCCGCGACCGCACCTTCCGAGCGGCGATTGGCGCGCATGGCGTGCTGGTGAATAAGGAGGAGGGGGACGAAGCCACGCCCGCCGGCATCCTCCCCCTCCGCCGCGTGCTGTATCGCGCCGACCGCGTCCCCCCACCGCAATGCGCCGTGCCGATCGAGCCGATCGCGCGGGATGATGGGTGGTGCGACGATCCGTCCTCCCGCGACTACAACAAGATGATCCGCCTGCCGCACGACGCAAGGCATGAGGAACTCTGGCGCACCGATCCCCTCTACGACCTCGTCGGCGTGCTCGGATGGAACGACTCCCCCGTCCAGAAGAAGCGGGGGTCCGCGATCTTCCTGCACATTGCCCGCCCGGATTATGCGCCGACGCAGGGTTGCATCGCGCTATCGCTGCCCGACCTGCGCGCCGTGCTGGCAGCGGGTGTGACCGAACTGCTGGTGCTCGCTTAATCCAGCGGCTCCAGCCGTACGATGGAGGCGCCGTGGTTGCTGCCAACCCAGAACGTCACCGGGGTCTTGCGGTCATCCACGAAGGACCGGCGCATATTGGTGGGGCGCGGCAGCAGATATTCCACGAACCCTCCGGTCTTGGGGTCCAGACGCTCGACCCGGTCCGCCATCATGGACCCGGCCCAAGCCTCCCCGTTGCGGTCCGCCACGACATCGTAGGGGAAATACCACGGCGTTGGCGGCGTCCATTCCCGGAACGACTCTGTCCGTGTGTCGAACATGCCGATGCGGTTGCCTCGGAACTCCCCGAACCACAACTGTCCGTTATCGGCCAGCGCGCCACGGCGGGGTGATGAGTTGGGGGTCGGCGTCGGCCATGTCTTGATCGCCCCGGTTTTGGCGTCGATCCGGCCGATATCCCCGCGCCCGAACACGGTGAAATACACGTTATTCCCTGCGTCGGTGGTGATGTCGTAAATATTCGGGCTGGGAATGGGGAAGGGCTGGAAAACCTCGAACCGACCGGTGGCGATATCCATGCGGTAGATGGAATAGGTTCCGGAATCCTCGATCCACACTTTGCCATCCACGTTGGCGTGGGTCGGTTCGACTTCGGTGGTCTGGGTGAAGTCCTTGTTCAGCTCCGGCGGCAACGGGTACATTCGGAATTTTTCCAAATGTGGGTCGAAGCGGGCCACGCCGGCCTGATACGCCATACCCAGCCAAAGGTTGCCGTCGGGGTCGGCGCGTAAAGCCAGCGAACCCTTGGGCGATCCAGGCTTCAGGACGGGAATATTGTATTCCTTGGTAACGCCGGTCCGTGGGTCCAGCTTGCCCAGGATTTGTTCCGCGAAGCTGCTGTACCAGACCATGCCATCCGGCGTCACGATGACGTCGTGCGGCATGCGGGTCCGCTCTTTCAGGTCGTATTCCGTGATAACCACCCGCGTCGCCCGGCCCGTCGGCCGATGGAAAGTCTTCAGCGGGAAGCGCCATTTCTGGTCCTCCCCGAAGTTGACGCTGGCTAGGTAGGCGGCCTGTTTCTGTATCGTCGCCTTGCGCTGCTCAAGGGCGAACTCGCCCTGGTTGGCAACGCGGTCGGCGACCAGAAATTGCGGCGTCAACACGGAGGACGCGGCAGCGTAGCCGGTCATACGGTGTTGCACGGCGTCGAACGCGGCGGCGTTGAGGGCCGAGAACAAGGGCTTTTGCAGGCTGTGACAGTTGGTGCAGTTCTGCAGGAACTGCTTCTGGCCGGCGCCGCCGGGCAGGCTTTCCAGCCATTCCGCGTTCGTCAGTTGTGATGCCAGATCGGCCGTGGGTTTCAGCGTGAGATCGACGGTCCCCGGAACGTCCGCGACCGCGGGGCTCGCCAGATCGTAACCAACCGTCCGCATCGACAGCGTATACTGCCCCGCCCCCAGCCGTTCGGCCGGAAAAGTGTAATGGCCTTTGGCGTCGCTCACGACCGTGACGGTGACATTCCCGCCGTCGCGATGGGCACTAACCAGCACGCCCTCCATCGCGCCTTCCTTGTCGGACCGTACTTGCCCCGACAACTGCGCGTGCGCCGTTCCGAACACCAGAAGGCCCGCGAACAGCGCGGCCCGGCCGAAAAATGTCATGGTTGAATCCTGTAAAACGCCAGCGCGTTGTCCGCGAACAGCTTCCGCCGGGCAGCATCCGGCATATCCGCCGTCACCGCCTTGAACTGGCAGAAGATCCAGTCCCAGCTCGCCTTTACCCCGTCCACGGGGTGGTTTGAGGCGAACATGCAACGGTCTGCCCCGAACATCGAAATCGTATCGCGGATGATTCCGCCGTGCATGGCCAGCGTCCACGGCTTGCCTTTCACGGTGAAGCCGGAAATCTTGCACCAGACATTCGGGCAGGCCGCCAGCGCCTCCATCCCTTTTCGCCACACCGACACTTGTTCCGGGGAGCGATCCAGCGGGTAGCCGGTGTGATTCAGCACGATGCGCATAGTGGGGTGTTCGCGGCAGACTTCGGCGGCTTCTTCCAGATGGTACCAGGGAACCCGCAAGTCCCAGGACAGGTCGTATTTCTCCAGTAGCGTCAGGCCCTTGCGCCATTTCGGGTCCTGCAGGCTGCGGGGTTGGCCGCGCACGCTTTCACCAGGGCCGGAGGCGATGATCGGTTTGGTGCGGATGCCGCGCACCAAGGGAAAGCGCCTATGGCCCGCCAAAATCTCTTCGGACTCCGGCGTATCCACCCACACATGCGCCACGATGGCATTGGGCATGCCGTGTTCGGCCGCCATCCGCGTGACCCATTCGGTTTCCGCCAGTTGCTGGGTGCGGTCGCACTCGGCTTCGATATGAACGGTGGCGATGACGTTGTGCAACGCGGTATCGCGGCGGTACTCCGGTGGCAAATACGACCGCGCGATTCGGGAGTAATCACCAAGGAATCCGTGATCGCCGGTCTCCAGCCAAGGGTAGCGAATAGGGCCGTCCAGGTCCCACAGATGGTGGTGGGCATCGACGATGGGCAGTTCGTCGTCTGTCATGACACAGAATTTTCGCGAAACTCGGGCATGACTTCCCGGCCGAAAATGCGCAAAGCCTCGCGGGATCCGCCGACGTCCATCAGCAGCATGTGCCGGATGCCGGCGGCTTCGTAGACTTTGAGGCGGGCGATGATTTCCTCCGGCGTGCCGATCAGCGCGTCCGTTTCGGTCTTACGGCGCATGTCGGCTTCGTCGCCGTGGCCCTGGAAATGATTTCCGGCGACCGGACCGGACGGAGGAAGAGAAAGTTCCTGCACGTTGCGCATGAACCGGATGCGCAGTTCATGCTGCCGGTTGCGTTCCTCCGGCGTGTAGCAAACATGCAGCGCGCGCGTCACACCGGCCGAGAACGGGTCGAACACCCGCCCCGCCTTTTCCACCGCGTCCCGGAAAATCGCGATTTTCTCGCCCACCACCTCGGGCGTGCCATGCTGTGCGATCAGCAAATTCATGCCGTCGTTCGCGGTCTTGATAATCGACGCGGCGCTGTTGGCGCCGATCCATAGCGGCGGGTGCGGGCGTTGCAGCGGCGCCGGCTCCACTACCACGTCGTCGTAATTCCAGTATTTCCCCCGATGGGAGAAACGCCCCTGCGTGGTCCAGGCCTTGCGGATGAAGGACAGGCATTCCTGATACCGAGCCTCGGCTTCGTCCATGTCCATGCGGAAGCCGTGGAATTCGTTGTAGCGGTAGCCACGGCCCACCCCCAGGTCCAGGCGTCCGCCGGACAGCACGTCCACCGTCGCGGCTTGTTCGGCAAGCAAGGCGGGGTTGTGCCAGGGCAACACCATGACCGCGGTACCCAGCCGCATGCGTCTGGTCTGCGCCGCCAGGAACGACAGCAGGTTCAGTGACGCCGACACCTGGCCGAAACCGGTGAAATGGTGCTCCACCAGGAACACGCTTTCGAAGCCGAGTTCCTCGGCTTCCACGACGTAGTCGATGAAGTCGTGCAGTTGCTGGCTGTCGCTGGGCTGATCGCCCATGGACGTGCGCGCTCCGCCAAAGAGCCCGAATCGCATCTTGTTCTCCCCTCTGGACGGAACGCCGTTAAAGCGTCACGGTTCGACGATAGGTTTGGGAGAACGTTCATGCAACTCGGGATCCATCTGCCGCATATCGGCCGCAAGGCGGGGCCGGACTCCATCCGCCGCGTCGCCATCCAGGCCGAGGAGTTGGGCCTGACCGACGTGTGGGTCAGCGAGCACATCATTGTCCCAAAGGATGGCGGCTACCCGCCGTCGCCCAATTTCTGGGATCCGGTGCTGACCCTGACCTGGGCCGCCGCGTGCACCAGCCGGGTGCGGCTGGGCACGTCCGTGCTGGTATTGCCGCTGCGGCATCCGCTGCCTTTGGCGAAGGAGCTGGCGACGCTGCACAACCTGTCCAACGGGCGCCTGATCCTCGGCGGCGGCGTCGGGTGGTTGGAGGCCGAGTTCAACGCCCTCGGGGTGCCATTCAAGGAACGCGGCCGCCGCATGGACGAAGGCATCGCGATGATGCGCGCCGTCTGGACACAGGACCCGGTAACATTCCCAACGAAATACATCGCGGCCGAAATCGAGAACATGCGATCGCAACCGCAACCGATCTCCCACATCCCCATCTGGATCGGCGGATCGTCGGACGCAGCCATCGCGCGAGCACAACGCAACGACGGCTGGCACGGCAGCCGGGTGAAGCCGGAGGCTGCGGCCGCCATGGTGAAACGCCTGCGCGCCGGGCGGCCGGAGGAGGCATGGACCATTTCCCTCCGCGTGAACATCAACGCCAACAACGTCGATGAGATGAAGTCCGCGCTGGCGATGTACCGCGATGCCGGGGTACAGCATGTGATGGCCGCACCCGAAGACCGCGACATCGATACCTACATGAAGACGGTAGAGCGGTTCGCTCGGGCTGGGGAGGGCCTGTAAGAGGAATGACCGCGCTGCTGCCGTACATGGCCGAGGCGTGGCGGGAAGTGATCGTCTCCCGCGGCGCCTTCCCCATCCGGCTGAGTAACGCCGAGCACACTATGGTGTTCCGGGGTAACGCCATGAGGCTATATGGATTGACTTGAGTCCTCGCTTGTAAGGACAGCCGTACTGCCGTATTTATCCACCCAACGTCCAACTCCGAACCCGCGAGAATGAAGTGACCGAGATCGCCATCACCCGCACCGCCACGCCCAAGCAGCCGCCGGCCGATGAGACGCTGACGTTCGGCACGGTCTTCACCGACCACATGTTCATGATGGAGTACCATGAAGGGAAGGGCTGGCATGATCCGCGCATCGTCCCCTACGCGCCGTTCACCATGGATCCCGCGACCTGCGTGCTGCATTACGGCCAGGCGATCTTCGACGGGTGCAAGGCGTTCCGCGGCAAGGACGGCCAGATCCGCCTGTTCCGCCTGAAAGACCACGCCGCCCGCCTGAATCGCTCGGGGCACTATCTTTGCATCCCGGAGATCGATCAGACGATGGTCGAGGAGTCCATTCGGGCGCTGGTTGAGGTCGATCAGCATTGGGTGCCGAAGTTGGCGGGCACGTCGCTGTATATCCGCCCGACTGTGATCGCGACCGAGGCGTTCCTCGGCGTGCACCCGTCGCACAGCTATCTCTACTACGTGATCCTCGGGCCGGTGGGCGCCTACTACAAGGAGGGGATGAACCCTGTCCGCATCCTGGCCTCCGACACGCATGTGCGGGCGGTCAAAGGCGGGTTGGGCGCGGCGAAAACCGCCGGCAACTACGCTGCCTCGCTATTCGGCGCCGAAGAGGCGCATAAAGCCGGCTACACCCAGGTGCTGTGGCTCGATGGCGTGGAGCACAAGTATCTCGACGAGGTCGGCACCATGAACATCATGGTCAAGATCGGCGACGAGGTGATTACGCCCCCCTTGAACGGCGCCATCCTGGCCGGCGTGACCCGCGATTCCGTGCTGACGCTGCTGCGGTCCTGGGGGCTGCGCACGTCCGAACGGCAGGTCTCCATCGATGAGGTTCTCGCCGCCGCGAAGGCCGGGAATTTGGAGATGTGGGGCACGGGCACCGCCGCCGTGATCTCCCCGGTAGGCGAGCTGGGCTACAAAGGCGAGCGCTACGTCATCGGCGACGGCAAGACCGGTGCGCTGACGCAGAAGCTGTACGACACTATCGTCGGGATCCAGTACGGCACGGAGCCGGACCCGCACGGCTGGACCCGGCTGCTGGGGAACCGCATCGGGGGGTGACCCTGGCGCCAGCTGTCTGCTAGGGTTGTGCAGCGTCGGCGTTGTGTCGGCGCGGAGCAGGCCGATGCTGTCAGACGACGAACTCCGCCGGTATTTGCGCGATCTGGAAGCCGACAATGTCGAGCGGACGGTGAGCGTTGCGGATAAAGACAAATTCGGTGAGGCCATCTGTGCGTTTGCCAACGATCTCCCGAACCGCCGTGAAACCGGAGTGCTATTTGTCGGTGTGAAAGATAACGGCGATTGCGGGAATCTAGAAGTCGATGAGAAATTGATTCAGACCCTCGCCGATTTCCGGTCTAACGGCAATGTCTCACCATTTCCGATGATGTACGCCCGGAAACATACTCTGGACGGTTGCACGATGGCGATCGTCGAGGTCATGCCGTCGGACAATCCGCCACTGAAATATCGGGGTCGGGTGTGTGTCCGAACCGGCCCACGGCGGGCATATGCAACACCGGAAGAAGAGCGACGCCTGACCGAGAAGCGGCGATGGGGCAACCTGCCCTTCGATCAGCAGCCGGTGTCAGGCGCCTCCATTCATGATCTGGATTTACTGCGCTTCCGCGAGGAATACCTCCCAGCCACCATCGCCGCGGACGTGCTGGAGGAAAATGGACGCGATATCGAGGATCAACTTCGCGCTGTCCGGTTTCTAACCCCTGATGGCCGGCCGACCGCCGCCGGGTTGCTGATTTGCGGCAAGGACCCACGAGCATGGATTAAAGGCGCCTACGTTCAATTCGTTCGATATAACGGCACCAGCCCGGGCGAGGACATAAGAGATCATAAGGAGATCGGTGGTGCACTGGCGGCACTACTTCGTCGTCTCGATGAAATTTTGGGCGCCAATATCGAAGTGCGGGCCGACCTGTCCGGGCCTGTGCAACGTGATCGCCCAACATACCCAATTGTCGCGCTACAGGAACTGATCCGCAATGCGGTCATTCACCGGACGTACGAAGGTTCCAATGCACCGGTCATGCTGACCTGGTACGACGACCGCGTTGAAATCACAAGTCCGGGCGGGCCTTATGGTGCGGTAACCGCTGCGTCGTTCGGCGCGGACGGTTTGAGCGAGCTCAGAAATCCCACACTGGGCGACGCGGCGAAGGCCATGAACTTTATTCAGCGTTTCGGGTCCGGAATTCCGCGCGCCCGTGCCGCGCTTGCGCGCAACGGCAATCCAACGCCTGAATTTCGGATTGAACCGAACTACGTCCACGTCACCGTGCGGGCCGTGCCATGAAGACAATCGGTTTTTTTAACAACATGGGCGGTGTTGGGAAAACCACGCTGGTCTATCATATCGCATGGATGCTGGCGGAATTCGGTCAACGGGTTGTCGCCGTGGACCTCGACCCGCAAGCTAATCTAAGCAGCATGTTCCTGGAGGAAGAGCGCCTTGAGGAGATATGGACAGCGTCCCCCGCGCCAACGATCGATGGGGTCGTCGCACCGCGCTTCCTTGGTACTGGGGCTATCCTTCCCCCGGTCCTGGAGGACATCAATCAGCGTTTGGGCCTGATCGTTGGCGATTTAGGACTATCGCGTCGCGAAGATGCCCTATCGGCCGCATGGCCGAACTGTGCCATCGGTGACCTCAGGGCCTTTGGCGAGATGAGCAGTTTCGCCCAAACCGTCGCCGCGGCGGGCGCCATGTTCGATGCCGACGTCGCGCTGCTCGACGTTGGTCCCAATTTAGGTGCCCTTAACCGCACGGTGCTTCTTGGCTGCGATTTCGTTGTTGTACCGTTAGGGGCCGATTTGTTTTCCTTACAGGGTTTGCGCAATATGGGGCCGACGCTCCGGCTCTGGCGCGAAACTTGGGACCGAAACAAGGTGCGGTGCACGGATCCCAACCTTGCAACTCTGTTGCCCAGGGGAACAATGACGCCTGCGGGCTATGTTGTGATGCGCCATTCGGTGACCGCGGGCCGGCCCGCACGTGCTTACAGCCGTTGGATTGCCAGAATGCCGGCACAATATCGGGAATACATTCTGGACAAACCCCCCATAGCCGAGACATCCGTCGATAACGATCCCAACTGCCTTGCGGTCTTGAAGGACTACCGCTCTCTGATGCCCTTGGCACAAGAAGCCCGCAAACCGATGTTTGCCCTTCGTCCTGGCGATGGCGCGTTCGGGGGACATCAAGCCGCGGTGGCGGACTGCTGGCGGGACTTTCGGCGACTCACCGAACGCATCATGGAGGCATGCAGCATGCCGCTCAGGCCGTAGCCGCCCCCGTTGCCCTCCGCCATAGCGTAATGTTATACCATAACCATGACGGACCCCCTCGCCCCAACCGCCAGTGCCTCTGCCCGCCTGATCCTGGCCGCCGCCATGATCGCGGTGGTGTGGCTCGGCGTCGTCTGGGCGATCCGGTGACTCCACCCCTCATCCGCCTCGACCATCTGACCCTGCGGCATGGCGCGCGCAAGGTGATCTGCGACCTCTCCGGCGCCTTCGCCCCCGGCAGCCTCACCGCCCTGACCGGCGACAATGGTGCCGGCAAAACCACGCTGTTGCGCGCACTGGCTGGGCTGCATCCGCCGTTTTCCGGCATGATCGACCGAGGCGGCTTGACGCCTGCCGACATCGCTTTACTCCCACAAGGTAGCCAACTCGACCGCGGCTTCCCCATTGCCTGCCGCGACGTCGTGGCGCTCGGGCTGTCGGGGCGGATGGGGCCGTTTCGGGGGATCGGCCGAGCACAGCTGGATCAGGCGGATCAGGCGCTTTCCGCCGTTGGTTTACCGGACCTCGGGCGGCGTGCGATCGGCGCTCTGTCCGCTGGGCAGTTCCAACGGGTGCTGTTCGCACGCCTGATCCTGCAGGACGCGCCGGTACTGTTGCTGGACGAGCCCTTCGCCGCCGTCGACACCGCCACGGCGCATGACCTGCTGGGCATCCTGCACCGCTGGCATCAGCAGGGCCGGACGATCGTCACCGTGCTGCACGACCTCGATCTGGTGCGTGCCCATTTTCCCGAAACTCTGCACCTGAACGGTGAGCGCACCACCTGGGGTCCTACCGCCGCCTGGGCGCCGCGCGTGGCCGCTTGATGCACGATCTGCTCATTGCGCCCTTCGCGCTGGGGTTCATGCGCCGCGCCTTGATCGGCTGCCTGGCTCTGTCGGTCGCCGCCCCACCTCTGGGGGTGTTCCTGGTCCTCCGCCGCATGAGCCTTATGAGCGACGTGATGCAGCACGGGGTGCTACCAGGGATCGCACTGGGTGCCGCCTTCGCCGGGCTGTCGGTTTGGGCAATGGGATTGGGCGGGGTCGCGGCCGGACTGGCGGTCGCGCTGTTGGCAGGATGGCTCGCCCGCGGCAAAGGTGCTCGGGAGGATAGCCAACTCGCGGGCGTCTACCTGATCGCACTGGCGCTGGGCGTGGCGCTGATCTCGGCGCAGCGCGGCATCGATCTCACACATGTGCTGTTCGGCAGCGTGCTGGCGGTGGACGACCCGGCGTTGCTCGCCATGGCCGGGGTTGTGACGGTGACCCTGCCGGTGCTGGCGCTGATCTGGCGACCGTTGATCATGGAGAGCCTGGATCCTGGCTTCCTCGCCGCGACGGGCGGCAAGGGCGGACTGTGGCATTTGACCTTCCTGGCGCTGGTGGTGCTGTGCGTGGTCGCGGGGTTCGTGGCGCTGGGGACGCTGATGTCGGTTGGTCTGATGATGCTGCCGGCGATCGCCTCCCGCCATTGGTCCGCCTCGCTGCAAGGACAGGTGCGCGCGTCTGTTGTGTTGGCGGCGATTGCCTCGATCATGGGATTACTGCTGTCGTACCACACCGATATTCCCGCCGGACCCGCCATCGTGCTAACCGCCGGGGCCCTTTGGATGCTGAGCTTGTTGCTCGACACAACACGGAGATCGTCATGACCATCCGCCGCCTGCAAGCCGAGGCCCGCCTGTCTGGCGCGGTCGTCCACGGGAATACCGTCTACCTCGCCGGACAGGTAGCCGATGATCCGACGCTGGACGCCGAGGGCCAGACCGCCGACGTCCTGCGCCAGATCGACGCGTTGCTGGCCGAGGCCAGGACGGACAAGTCCCGCCTGCTGTCATGTCAGGTGTTTCTGTCCGATATGGCGGATGTCGCTGGGATGAACCGGGCGTGGGATGCGTGGTTGGATCAGGGCAACAAACCGGCGCGTGCGACGGTCGAGGCGAAACTGGTGGACCCGCGGTGGAAGGTGGAGATTACCGGAATTGCCGCCCTTTAGGCGATGGCGTCCAACCCCTTGGTCCGAGCCAAGGTCAGCAGTTTGAGCGACGGACCGCTGGGGTGTTTGACGCCCCGCCCCCTGTTCACCCTGCCTCGAACCGTTCATGAAACCGCCACGATCATGGGACAAAGGGGATCGGTAAACACTTCAATCCCCTCATGGCCGATCCTGTCCCGGCGCTCTATATCGGCACCCAGCCATGACGAGTGGGGCATGCGGCACCCAACATAACCTCCAGGAGTCACCATGGACTGGTCCGGCCGCAGGGTATTGGTCACCGGGGGTGCCGGGTTCCTCGGCGCCAATCTGTGCCATGAGCTTGCCAGGCGCGGCGCCCGCGTCACCGCCCTGGACGGTTTTCTGTTTGGCGGCGGCGCCAATCCGCGCAACCTCGACGGCGCCAACGTGGAGCTGATCCGCGGCGACATCCGCGAAATCGACCTCCGCCCGCTGTGCGAGGGCGCGCATGCGATCTTTAACCTGGCGGCGCAGACCAGTCATATGGGCGGGCAGGCCGATCCACTGGCCGATATTGCCGTCAACGCCGTGGCGCAGGTCCGCCTGATCCAGGCCGCTCGGGAAGCCGCGCCGGATGCCATCGTGGTGCACGCCTCCACCCGCCAGTTCTACGGCCGCACCCAGAAGCTGCCGGTGGACGAGAGCCAGCCCGTCGCCCCGCCCGACGCCAACGGCGTGTCGAAATTCGCTGGCGAGCAGTATTGGATGATCGAAAACCGCGTGCGCGGCCGGCCGGTCGTGTCGCTGCGCCTGACCAACTGCTACGGCCCGCGGCTACGCATCCGCGACGCGCGCCAAACCTTCCTCGGCATCTGGATCCGATGCGTACTGGAGAAAAAACCGTTCGAGGTCTGGGGCGGCGCCCAGCTGCGCGACCTCACTTACGTCGACGACGTGACCGAGGCATTCATCAAGGCCGCCGAATCCTCCGCCTGCCACGGCGGCATTTTCAATATCGGCGGCCCACCACCCATCTCGCTACACGACCTGGCGGAGATGGTGGTGCGCCTCGCCGGCCCGCCCGCGCAATACACCACCCGCGAATTCCCCGCCGACCGCGCCCAGATCGACATCGGCAGCTACCATGCCGACGACCGCGCGTTTCGCGCCGCCGCCGGCTGGGAACCGAAAATCGGGCTGGAAGAGGGCATCGCCCGCACCATCGATTGGTACCGTCCGAGACTGGGAGATTACCTGTGATCGTTCAGGCCAATCCTGGCGCCGGCTACCGCACGCTCAAGCCCGAAATTGATGCCGCCGTCGCGCGCACGCTGGACTCCGGCTGGTACATCCTCGGCCAGGAAGTCAAAGCCTTCGAGGCCGAATTCGCCGCGTGGCTGGGTGCCGGCAAGGCCGTGGGCTGCGGCAATGGCACCGACGCCATCGTACTGGCGTTGCGCGGCCTCGGCATCGGCCCAGGCTGCTCGGTCGCCACCGTGTCGCACACCGCGGTGGCTACGGTCGCGGCGGTCGAGATGGCCGGCGCGACCCCCGTGCTGATCGACATCGACCCCGACCACTATACGATGAACCCGGCGGACCTCGCCGCGACGCTCGCCGCCCCGCCTGCCGGATCGCCGCCGATCAAGGCGGTGCTGCCGGTGCATCTGTATGGACAGGCCGCCGATCTGGACGCGATCGGTGCGTTGTGCCGGGACAATGATCTGGCGCTCATCGAGGATTGTGCGCAAGCGCATGGGGCCACTTGGAAGGGCCAGCAGGTCGGCACCTTCGGTGACGCCGCCACCTTCAGCTTCTACCCCACCAAAAACCTGGGGGCGTTGGGCGATGGCGGTGCGGTGGCGCTGCCAACCGAGGACATGGCCGGCCGGGTCGCAGCACTGCGCCAATATGGCTGGCGGACGCACTATATTAGCGACGATGTCGGCATGAACAGCCGGTTGGACGAAATGCAGGCGGCCATTTTAAGGGTCAAACTCGCGCATCTCGACGCCGCGAACGCCCGGCGCCAGGCGATCGCGGCCGTGTACGACGACGCCCTGTGTCAAACCGCCATTCGACCGCCGGCACGTCGCGCGCACGCGGGCCATGTGTTCCATTTATATGTGATCCGGGTTCCGGAGCGCGACGCGGTGCAGGCTCGGCTGCGCGCCGCCGGGATCGGATCGGGCATCCACTACCCCCAGCCCGTGCATATCCAGCCGGCCTACCGGAACCGGGTCGCCCTTGGCTCTGCCGCCTGCCGCGAAACCGAGATCGCCGCGTCGCAAGTGCTCAGCCTGCCGCTTTACCCGGAACTGACCGACGGTGAGGTCGCGCAAGTCGCCGAAGCGTTACGCCGCCTCTGATCGTAGGGCCAAAGCACGGGCGGTGGGCATCAGGCTCCAGAAACATGTCGTGTCGGGCAGGCGGGAGGCCAGGTCCATCGCCTGATCCAGCGGCCCGTCGGGCGGAAAAATCAGCACGTCGTCCGGCCGGAAGGTCAGCAGCATGCGCGGGGACACAATGGGGATGTGGCTACCTGGCAGCACCATCTCCTGCATCGCAGTATCGGGATCGGCGACGCACAGGATGTCGTTGTGGCCCAGGCCGCAGCAGTTCAGCAGCGTATTGGCCTCGGCGGTGACGCCATATGCCACGATGCGGCGGCCGGATCGCCGGCGGCTGTCCAGGAAATCGCGCAAGGCCTGGATCGAAGCCGCCGCTTTCAGCGCGAACAGGTTGTAGCCGAGCGGCTGGTCCAGGCCCGCGGCGATTTCTCGCATCCGCATCGACTTGACACTGGGGCGCGGCATATAGGGGCCGCGCGCATGGCCGGCGAACACCCGCAAGCCTCCGCCAGGGGGCGGCAGGCGCTCCAGGTCGAATACCAGCAGGCCGATGGATCGCAGGATGCGCTCCACGACCAGAAGGGAAAGGTAGGAACGGTGGGCGTGGTCGATGCAATCGAACCGCGTCTGGTCCATCAGCCAGAGCAGATGCGGGAAGTCGAAGGCGGCGATGCCATTGGGGCGCAGGATGCCGACGAACCCGGCGGCGAACCCGAACAGATCCGACACCCCGGCCAGGACGCCGTGTGCCACCACGAAATCCGCGCGCCCGTGTTGGGCGGCGATCTCCATCGCGGTTTCCGCGTTCAGCAGGGCGGCTTCCGTGGGAACGCCGTTGGCGCGTGCGGCCTCGGCCAGTGCCAGGCCTGGCTCGATTCCCAACACCGCGATCCCGGCGTCCCGGTATGGGCGCAGGCGGGTGCCATCGGTCGAGGCGACCTCTATCACCAGTGAACCCCGACCCAAACCGAACCGGTCGATGATGGAGGTCGCGGTCCGGACGGGAGCATGCTGATGACAATATGGCAGATCCTTGCCGGCGGGGCCTCGATGGTCCAGGGTCGCGTCCAGTTGCACCAGCAGGCAGCGGTCGCACACCCGCAACCGCAACGGGAAGCGGCGATCCTCCCCCGCTTCGGCAGCCACGAGGCGATGAGCGAGCGGCGCCTCGCCCAAATCGATGAACACATGCGCCAGCTTGTCACCGCAAAGCCGGCAGGCGGGGGGAGTCATGGCAAGCCCTCAAAGTGAGGCGAGGCAGGTCCTTCTGACCCCCTCACCGGGTTCGGCACGCGATCTTCGCTGCACCCGGTCTACGCCCAAGAGGTTAACAAACAGTTCCTAAGGGCGAAGAATCTGCACCCCGCCCGCGGAAACTTTCACCGGGCGCAGGGTGGCGTCCCATTCGACCGCGGAAGTCGGCAATTCGATGTCGAAAAGAGAGGTTGGCGTTGCGGATGCCATGCCGATGGCCTCGGACGGCGAAGCGAACCCCCAGGCCACGATGTTGCGCACGGCCCGATCCAAACACAAAGCCGATCCGGCGAGCACCGTACTCCCGGGTTCCCGCACAGAGCCGTCCGCCGCGTGCTCGATCCGCATGCCGGCGAAGTCGTAGAGGCCGGGCGGCGCGGCGGCGGCGGCGGTGGCGTCGGTGACCAGGATGCTGCGCCCGAGGCCTTTCGCGCGGAGCAGCACCTTCAGCGCGGCCGGCGGGATGTGGATGCCGTCGGCGATGAAGCTGGCGTGCAGCCGGTCCTCGGCGAGTTGCGCCATCATTGGGTTGAGGAATTTGGGTTGCGGCTGCGGCAGGGCATTGCCGAGGTGGGTGCTGAGCGACAATCCCGCCTCGGCCGCGCGCACAACGCAATCGATATCGGCGGCAGTGTGACCCATGGCGGTGACGATGCCGTTAGACCGAGCCCAGGCGATCAGCGGTAACGCGCCATCGCGTTCAGGGGCAAGGGTCAGCAGCAGGATGGGCCGGCGTAGGTCCTTCATGAGTCGCCCCATCATAGCCGGATCAGGTTCGACCATGGCTGCCGCCGGATGGCATCCTGCATACCCAGGCGTGGGGTTCAGGAATGGTCCCTCTAGATGGTACCCCGGCACCATGACCGGACCCAGCCGGCTATTCGCCACCGCTTGGTCCAGCGCTGCGAGGCGGGCGGTCAGAACGTACTCTGGCGCGGTGATCAGCGTCGGGAGGCAGGCCGTGACGCCGCTGCACATCATCGCGTGCAGCGCGTGGTCAAGCGCGTCCGGCGTCAGGGTGGCACTGTTGAAGTCCACCCCGGCATAGCCATTGACTTGCAAATCGAACAGGCCGGTGCTTCGCATGCCGTCTTATGGCCCAGGTTTCCGGATCGGTGCTATCCTCGGCGGCGATTGTAAGCAGGAGACAACAGTGCCGGCACCGACCAAGCCCACGATCTCCCCCACTGTCTGGATGATTCTGTTCGGCCTTCTCGCGATGGCCGCGGTCAGTTTCTTTTCCAATGTCGGCGACGTCGCGCCGATCCCCTACAGCCAATTTCAGTCCTATTTGGACGCCGGCAAGGTGAAGCAGGTCGTCGTCAACGGCGACATCATCCGCGGCACGCTTAACGAGGCGATGCCAGACGGTAAAACCGCGTTCACCACGGTGGCGGTGCCGCGCGACCTCGCCGCCGCTTTGTCGGGCAAGAACGTCGAATACAGCGGCGTGGCGGGCGGCGGGGCCTTTGCCACCCTGCTGTCGTGGATCATCCCGCCGCTGCTGTTTGTAGGCATCTGGATGTTCGCCTCGCGCGGCGCGGGCGGCATGGCGGGCGGGCTGTTCTCCATCGGGCGGTCGAAGGCCAAGCTGGTGTCCGCCGAAACCGACATCAAGATCGCCTTCGACGACGTCGCGGGCGTTGATGAGGCCAAAGCCGAACTGCACGAAATCGTCGATTTTCTCAAACGTCCGGACGAATTCGGCCGCCTGGGCGCGCACATCCCGCGCGGCATCCTGCTGGTTGGTCCTCCCGGCACCGGCAAGACCCTGTTGGCCCGCGCCGTCGCTGGAGAGGCCGGGGTTCCCTTCTTCTCCACCAATGGCGCCGAATTCGTCGAAATGTTCGTGGGCGTCGGCGCGTCCCGCGTGCGCGACCTGTTCGAGCAAGCCCGCACCTCCGCTCCCTGCATCATCTTTATTGACGAACTCGACGCGCTGGGGCGGGCGCGCGGTGTGAGCCCGATGGGTGGGCAGGACGAGAAGGAGCAGACGCTGAACCAGCTATTGGCGGAGATGGACGGGTTCGACCGGTCGGTGGCCATCGTGGTGCTGGCGGCGACCAACCGGCCGGAAATCCTCGATCCGGCCCTGCTGCGCGCTGGACGGTTCGACCGGCAGGTGCTGGTGGACCGGCCGGACAAGATCGGGCGGGTGCAGATCCTGAAAATTCATACCAAGAAGCTGTCGCTGGCACCGGACGTGAAACTGGAGGACGTCGCGGCACTGACGCCCGGCTTCACCGGTGCCGACCTTGCGAACCTTGCGAACGAAGCGGCCGTGGTGGCTACGCGGCGGGGCGGCGAAAACATCGGTATGGCCGACTTCACTGCCGCGGTGGAGCGCATCGTTGCCGGCCTGGAAAAGAAATCCCGCATTCTGATCCCCCGGGAGCGCCGCATCGTCGCCTATCACGAGATGGGCCACGCGCTGGTCGCCATGTCGATCCCCGGCAGCGATCCCATCCAGAAAGTATCCATCATTCCGCGCGGCATCGGCGCCCTCGGCTACACCATGCAGCGGCCCACCGACGACCGATTCCTGATGGGGCTGCACGAGCTGGAAGACAAAATGACTGTCTTAATGGGCGGGCGCGCGGCGGAAACCCTGTTGGGGGAGGACATTTCGACCGGTGCCTCCGACGATCTGGCCAAGGCCACCGACATCGCGCGCGGCATGGTGCTGCGGTTCGGCATGGACAAGGCGTTGGGGCCGGTAGCGTGGGACACCGAGCAGGGGCAATTTCTGGGGCAGCCGGGGGTGTTTTGGCAGCCGCGCCGCTTCAGCGACCAAACCGCGCACGAAATCGACCAAGCCGTGCGCACCTTGCTTGAAACCGCGTTGGCTCGGGCCATAGGCATCCTGCGGGACAACCGCGCCGCGCTGGACGAAGGCGCTGCGTCCCTGCTCGCGCATGAAACCCTGAGCGCCGAGGACTTGCCCGCGGTGCGCCCGCCGGCCACCATTGCCGCGATCGAAGGAGGAACCACATGAACATCGACTTCACCGGCAAAAAAGCCGTGATCTGCGGCGGCAGCCGCGGCATCGGGCGCGCCATGGCACTGGGCTTCGCCGCTGCCGGCGCCGACGTATCGATCTGCGCGCGCGGCGCCGACACCCTGGAAGCCACCCGCAAGGAGGTCGCCGCCCTTGGCCACATCGCCCATGCCGGCGCCGCCGACCTGGGGGACAAAGCGGCGATCGAGGGCTACATCGCCGGCGCCGCCGCTGCTCTGGGTGGGATCGACATCCTGGTGAACAACGCCTCGGCCTTCGGGTCGTCGGACGACGAAGCCGGCTGGATGAGCAGCATGGCGATCGACATGATGGCCATCGTGCATGCCACCCACGCCGCGCTGCCGTTCCTGAAAGCGGGCAAGGGCAGCGTGATCAATACGTCGTCCATTTCGGCCCTGCGCTCAGCCGGGCGGCAGCCGCCGTACGGCGCGATCAAGGCGGCGGTGATTCATTACACCAACACCCAGGCTGCGATGTACGCGCGCGATGGCATCCGGGTGAACGGCGTCGCCCCCGGATCGATCGAATTCCCCGGCGGGGTGTGGGACCGGCGCAAGACCGAAAATCCGCCGCTGTACAACGCGGTGCTGAAGTCGATTCCCTTCGGCCGGCTCGGCGCGCCGGAGGAAGTCTCGAACGTGGTGATGTTCCTGGCCTCCCCGCTGGCGTCCTGGGTGACCGGACAAACCATCGTGGTGGACGGGGGGCAGTTGCTGTAGCACCATTCGGTCACAGCATCGGGGGAACGGCCATGGCCTTGCATATCGACTACTACGCGTCCTTGAACTCGCCTTGGACGCACCTCGGTGCCGCGCGCATCGAGGCTTACGCGATGGCGCATGGCGCGACCCTGCGCATCTATCCCGTCGATTTCGGGGAGATTTTTGCGAATTCCGGCGGTTTGCCGCTGCCGAAGCGCTCGGCGCAGCGGCAGGCCTACCGGCTACAGGAATTGGCCCGCTGGCGCGACCGCGTCGGTGCGCCGATCCACATCCAACCCAGGTTTTTCCCGTCCAGCGAGGCGGTAACATCGTCCTGCGTGATCGGACTGCGAGAGACAGTGGGCAATACGCCCGCAATCAAGCTGGCGCACCGGGTGCTGAAGGCCGTCTGGCAGGATGAACTGAACCCCGCCGATCCGGACACGCTGGCCGGCCTGATCCGCGACTGCGGGTTAAACGCGGACGCGGTGCTGAAGCTGGGTGCCGACCCTCAATGGGCCGCGATGCGCGACACCGATACCAAAGCGGCCTTGGCGCGCGGCGTGTTCGGGGCGCCGAGCTATGTGATCGGGGAAGATATTTTCTGGGGCCAGGACCGGCTGGAGTTCGTCGAACGGCGGTTGGCTCAGGGGTAGATCTCACCACCCGTCATCCTCGGATTAAACCGGGGATGACGGGATAAAAGGGCAGGAAGCGGAAACGAATAATGCGCGGATTACGCGGCAAACGGATCATTCTGACCGGCGGTGCCAGCGGCATCGGCCGCGCCACGGCCTTGCGCCTGGCCGATGAAGGCTGCGCCGTCGGAATATTCGATCTGAACGAGGCTGGGGCTCAGGAAACTGCAACACAATGCGCTGGCGGTCAGGCCCTGGCGTTCAAAGTCGACATCGCCGACCGCACCCAGGTCACCGCCGCTATGGAAGCGTTCGAGCGCAACCGAGGCCCCACCGACGGGCTGGCGAATATCGCGGGGTGGGACACGCCGGCCAGCTTCCTCGATACCGACGACGCCTTCTGGGAGAAGGTCATCCGCATCAACCTGCACGGTCCCATGATGATGCATCATGTCGTCGTGCGCGGCATGGCGCAGCGAGGATCGGGCCGGGTCGTGAATGTTGCCTCCGACGCGGGTCGGGTCGGGTCGTCCGGAGAGTCCGTTTATTCCGCGTGCAAGGGAGGAATCATCGCCTTCACCAAGACCCTGGCACGAGAATTGGCGCGCAAGGGTGTGACGCTGAACACCTTGTGCCCCGGTCCCACCGA
This sequence comes from uncultured Acetobacteraceae bacterium, assembly GCA_903924985.1. Lineage (GTDB taxonomy): Bacteria > Pseudomonadota > Alphaproteobacteria > Acetobacterales > Acetobacteraceae > Rhodopila. The sequence continues at coordinate 89,238 of CAIYDT010000134.1, read as the reverse complement.
CACGCCATTGTTCGAGAATTTCACCACCGGCACGGGAATCGGGGAGGCGTTGGCGCGCGCCATTCCGCTGCGGCGCATCGGGCAGCCCGAAGACTATACCGGCATGATCGCGTTCCTGCTGTCCGACGATGCCGCTTACATGACCGGCCAGACGATCAGCGTCTCGGGCGGTCTGACGATGGTATAACGATATGCGTGTCTACACGATTTTACCGTTGCGCCACTGGCGCGAAGTCCCCCAGGCGGCGCGCGAGGCGGAAGAAGCCGGCTTCGACGCGGTGATGACCGTGGAGCTCGGCCACGATGTGTTCACCCCACTGGCGGTCGCAGCGTTGGCTACGGAACGGGTGGAACTGACGCCATCGGTTGTCGTGGCGTTTCCACGCAGCCCGACCGTGCTGGCGAGCCAGGCCTGGGATTTGCACGCCAATTCCAACGGGCGCTTTGTTCTTGGCCTCGGCAGCCAGGTGAAGGGGCACAACGAACGCCGCTTCGGCATCCCCTGGACCGCCCCGGCACCGCGCATGCGCGATTACGTGCTGGCGTTGCGGGCGATCTGGAAATGCTGGGAAACCCGGGGGAAGCTGGCATTCGATAGCCCGCACTATAAGTTGTCACTCATGACGCCGGACTTCTCACCGGAGCCGACCGGCTTACCGATGGTGCCGGTGACCATCGCGGCGGTGGGGGAAGCGATGCTGCGCGCCGCCGGGCAGGTCGCGGACGGGGTGCGGCTCCATCCGATCTGCTCCCGCAAGTACCTGGAAGAAGTGTGCATGCCGCAAATGGCCGAGGGCATGCGCCGCGGCGGCCGGTCGCGCGCGCATTTCGATATCCATGGCGGCGGCTTCGTCTGCACCGGTCCCGACGAAGCAACCGTCGCCGCGGAAATGGACAAGGCTCGGCGGCGGATTGGATTCTACGGGTCCACCCGTACCTATCTTCCGATCCTGCAACTGCACGGGTTGGGCGATCTTGGCCTGAAACTGCACCGCATGTCGGTGGAGGGACGCTGGGCGGACATGGGCGCGCTGATTTCCGACGATGTCGTGCGGATCTTCGCCGCTTGTGGCACATTCGCTGAATTGCCCCGCGCGATCGAGCAACGCTTCGGCGGGGCCGCCGATTCCGTGGATATTCATTTTCCGCCCGGCACCCCGGTGGGCGTGGCGCGCGAGTTGGTCACGGATATCAAAAGCATTCCGCACACCTTCGCGGGTTTCGATACGAACTGGTAGGAGGAAACGATCATGGCAACGCCGATGTTCCGGTTCGATCCGGTGGAGCTGCCGCCCGAGGCGATCAAGCTGCGCGGCGAGGTGCGGGAATTCATCCAGGAACACAAGAACGTCATGGGATTCTCCCGTGGTGATCACAACCGCGCATTCAGCCAGGCGATGGGAAAAAAGGGCTGGATTGGGATGACGTGGCCGAAGCAGTACGGTGGGCATGAGCGGTCGTCGTTCGAACGCTACGTGCTGATTGAGGAAATGCTGGTGGCCGGCGCCCCCTTGTCGGCGCACTATACCGGCGACCGGCAGAGCGGCCCGAATATTCTGCGCTTCGGCACCGAGGAGCAGAAAATGTTTTTTTGTCCCAAGATCGCCGCGGGGGAATTAACGTTCTGCATCGGCATGAGCGAACCCAACTCCGGTTCCGATGTCGCGGGCACCCGTACGCGCGCGGTGAAGGTCGACGGCGGGTACCGGATCAACGGCACGAAATTGTGGACCTCGAACGCCCACAACTCCGATTTCGCGATCCTGTTCTGCAAAATGGCGATGACGGAGGAAGAGGCGAAAGATCGCCATGCCGGCGCAACGCAATTCCTGCTGGATTTGAAATCGCCCGGCATCGAAATCCGCCCGGTCATCAACCTGCTGGGCGAGCATCATTTCAACGAAATCTTCCTCACCGACGTCTTCGTCCCAGATCGTCTTCTGCTGGGTAAAGAAGGCAATGGCTGGAACCAACTGACCAGCGAATTGGCGTTCGAGCGTAGCGCGCCGGACCGATTCCTCGTGCTGTTCCAAATGTTGCAGCAAATGCTTCGGATGGCTGGCCCGAACCCGGACAAGGCAACCGCCGTCGCGCTGGGCAAGCTGATCTCCCAACTGGCGACGTTGCGATCGATGTCGGTTTCGATTGCGGGGATGTTGTCGGAGGGGCTGCAACCGAACAATGAATCGGCAGTCGTGAAGGACCTCGGCACCCGCTACGAGCAGGATATTCCCGTGGTGGCGCGCCAGCTATTCCCGGCGGAACCGGAGCTTGAGGCGATCGACCTGTATGCCTCCATGATCGCGCGCAGTACGATGAACGCGCCGCGCCTTTCCATCCAGGGCGGCACACGCGAAATCCTGCGCGGGATCATCGCCCGCGGCCTCGGACTGCGATAGGGAGCACGCATCATGGCAATTCGTGAAGAAACCAGGATGCTCCTGGAAAGCATGGGCCGGTTGTTCGAAGACCTGTGCACCAAGCAGGTGGTCGATGCGGCCGAAACGGGCGTGTTCGCCGCCGACCTGTGGAAAGCCGTCAGCGAAACGGGCGTGCCCTTGGCCGCACTGCCGGAATCCGCCGGCGGTGCGGATGCGGAATGGGCCGATCTGTACGCCGCGCTGCGCGTGGCCGGGCGGTTCTCGGCGCCGATCCCACTGGCAGAGACAATGCTGGCGGGCTGGGTAGCCTCCAGCGCCGGGCTGGAGATCGGCGATGGGCCGATGACGGTCGGGCCGGTGCGGGCGTCCGACAAGTTGACATTGGCCCGTGATGGCAATGGATGGCGGTTGAACGGCACCGCGTCGCGGCTGCCATACGCGACGGTGGTGGACAGGATCGTGCTGATCGCCGATGGGCCGGACGGGGAGATGGCGGTGGTGATGGAAAGTTCGGCCGCGCCGACCCCGGCCAAAGGCAAGAACATCGCCAACGAATCCCGAGATACGCTGGTGTTCAACGATTTCCGGCTGTCGGCCGAGGCGGCGGCGGTGCTTCCCAAAGGTGTCTCCCGCGCCGCCCTGTACCGCCGAGGCGCATTGGCTCGGGCAACGATGATGTCCGGGGCATTGGAGCGCGCGATGGATTTAGCGGTAACCTATGCGCAGGAACGCGTGCAGTTCGGGCGCCCGATTTCGAAATTCCAAGCGGTGCAGCAGAACCTCGCGGTGCTGTCGGAACAAACGGCGGTGGCGGTAGCGGCGGCGAACCTTGGGATCGAGTCGCTGTCCTACGGTGACGAAGAACGTGAGGAATTCCTGATCGCCATCGCCAAAACGCGCGTTGGTGAAGCCGCGACGTTGGCATGCGAACTCGCGCATCAGGTGCACGGCGCGATCGGGTTTACCAAGGAATACTCGCTGCAACTGGCCACGCGGCGCCTGTGGTCGTGGCGGGAGGAGTTTGGCTCCGATCCGGAATGGGCTGCCAAGGTGGGAGCTTACTTCTGTGCCAAGGGCGCGGATAATCTCTGGCCCATTCTGACCGGGGGTTAGGACCATGAATTTCCGTCGCGGCTGGGTCTGCTTGTTTCTGTTCACCCTCACATCCATCAACTACGCTGACCGTGTGGCGTTGTCGGTCGCCGCCAAACCTATTTCGGCGGAATTCCATCTGTCCCCCGTGGAGATGGGCTATCTGCTATCGTCGTTCCTGTGGTTCTACGTCTTCTGCCTGATTCCGGTCGGTCTGTTGGTGGACCGATACGGCGGCAAGGTGGTGAACGGGTGCGGCATCACGCTCTGGTCCGCGGCAACCGTGTTGACCGGTTTCGCCCCCAACTGGCTATTCATGCTCGGAACCCGCATTGCAATGGGTGTGGGAGAGTCTACCAGTTGGCCCGCTTCCAACCGGATCATTCGTGAATGGTTCCCGGCCTCCGAACGCGGCTTCGCCAACGCGATCTTCGGTGCGGGCTCGGCCGCCGGTCCTGCCATCGGCGCCATCGGGATTTCCTGGATCGTTGCGACCTGGGGCTGGCGCCAAGGCTTTATCGCCGCGGGCTCCATCGGCTTCATCTGGGTGGCGCTTTGGTACTTTCTGTTCGACAAGCCGGAGCGTGTTTCCTGGCTGACGCCCACCGAACGGGATAAAATCCTCGCTGAACGCGATGGCGAAAGTACCGTGCATCTGGCGGAGCAACCTTCATCGTCGTTGTGGTACCTGTTGCGGCTGCGCAGCGTGTGGGGCCTGTTCCTGACTCAAGGGTGCGAGGTGTACGGCGGCTACATGCTGCTCACCTGGCTGCCGACCTACCTGCAGCAAGCCAAGGGGCTGAGCGTCATGAACGCTGGCATGCTGACAGCGGTGCCATTCGGTGCCGCGTCGATCATCGCCGTTGGACTCGGGAAACTGAGCGACCGCGTGCTGACGAAAGAGGCCGTCCATGCGGGCTCCCGCCGCACCACATTGGCCATAATGCTGGCTGGCGTCTCGGCTATCCTGGCGGTGCCGTTCATTGACCAGTTGTGGGTGATTATTCTACTGCTGGCCGGGGTACGGTCATTGGGACTGGCGGGTAGCGCGCTGAACTTCGCGCTGGTCACCGATCTGGTCCGCAACCGGTCGGATATCGGCAAGGTGACCAGTATCACGGTCATTGGGGGCAACAGTTTCGGCTTGGTGGCGCCGATCGTCACCGGTTACATCGTCGCCCTCACCGGCAACTTCGACCGAGCGTTCATCGTTGCCGGGATTCTGCCTTTAATTGGGGCTGTGGCGACGCTGGTCATGACAAAAAAGCCGATCGTGCCTGAACGAGCATTGGTATAGGGAGGGATCATGGCGAAAACACGCGGTACCGGATTGTTGATGGCATGGACGGATGTCGATCCAGCCCATGAGGCTACTTTCAACACTTGGTACAACGAGGAACACATGCCCCGGTTGGCCGGTATTCCTGGGTTCCTGAGCGGGGCACGCTACGCTGCCCTGCGCGGGGGGCCGAAATATCTGGCTATGTATGAGCTGGAGGATCACAATGTCCTGCGCAGCGCTGCGTTTTTAGACGATGTGCGGTACAGGCCATCGGCCCGGCGCACAGCTGTTTCACCAAGCCATATCGGGCGCAATTTCCTGTTGAGCGGATATCGGCAGATATTCCCCGCCAAAGTGGATCCGGCGAATTTCCCATCGGAATCCCCGCGCTATCTGCAGATGGGCCGCATCACCATCGCCGCGCACATGGAGGATGAGTTCAACGCCTGGTACAACACCTGCTACATCCCCGGCTATCTCAAGGTACCCGGCGTCATTCGCGCCCGCCGCTTCGTCGCGATTGAGGGCGAGCCGAAATACCTGACGGTCTATGAATTCGAAAATCCTGGCGTGCCAGACAGCAAGGAATGGGCAGAAGCTCGGGAGGGCAACCCGTGGAACAAGCGAATGCGCCCGCATGTGCAGTTGGACGAGGGTTCTCCGGCAGTGTTTCAACGTATTTTTCCAACGCTATGATGCGCCGACGTTCGCTGCTGGCGGCTGGATCGGTCTTGCCGTTTGTTTCGGTTGCCCGTGCTGAGACCGCCGTGCGTTTTGGGTCCGTGGGCGGGCTGACCGACGCGGGTTTGTATTTGGCGGAGGATCAGGGGTTTTTCGCCGCCGCCGGGGTCAGCGTCCACATGCAGCGGATGCCAAGTGCGCCGGCGTTGCTGACGGCACTGGCGACCGGGGCCTTGGATGTCGCAGGCATTTCGGTGACGCCCGGCCTGTTCAGCTCCATCGCGCAGGGAGTGCAGATCCGTATCGTTGGTGACAAACAAAGCGTGCGGCCGGGATTTTCCGCGACGCGACTGGTCGTGCGCAAGGATTTTCCGGCTGGGACGGAATCTGAAACCGTGGCGGCGTTGCGGGGCAAGCCAGTGGCGATTTCGGCGAAGGCGGCCTCGGTCGCGATGGTGTTGCGCAATTATCTTGCCGGCTTCGGCATGACGCTGTCCGACGTGCATGTCGTGGAATTACCTTATCCCAGCATGGTCCCCGCGTTGGGTAGCGGCGCGGTCGACGCGGCAGTGGTGTTGGAGCCATTCCTTTCGCAGGCGCTACAGCAGGGCATCGCTCGGCCGCTCAACGATCTGGCCGCGGCCTCCGGCGGCACCGCCACCGACGGCAGCACCAGCGTACCCCTGGTATACAGCGAGGCATTCGCTCGGAATAAAACTGCCGCTCAGGGCTTCATGGATGCGTATTTGCGAGGGGTCCGATTGTATAACGAAGCATTCGCGCGTGGGGTGGATAAGGATCGCATTATCGGCATCCTGGCAAGCCGAGCGAAGTTGGATGTGGCGGTGATACGGGATGGGTTCCCGGCGGGGTTGGACCCGAACGGGAGGGTGAATTTGCGGTTTCTAAACGAGTGCCAGCAGTATTTCATTCAGCAGAAATATTTGCGGGAAGCGATCGACCTGGCGCGGTTGGTCGACACGTCCTTCGCCGACAGCACGGTCGCGCGCCTTGGGGAATACAAGGCCGGATGACGGCGGCTCTGTCGGTCAGCAACCTGCGGAAGGTCTTCGTAACCCGCAAGAACGCGGTGATCGAGGCCATTGCTGGCGTGTCGCTGGAAATTGGCGAAAGCGAGGTGGTGGCGATCCTGGGCCCCAGCGGCTGCGGAAAGTCCAGTTTGTTGCGGATCCTGGCGGGTCTCGATGACGAATACGAGGGTCGCATCGATTGGTCGCTGTCGAAAGCCCCTGACGACCGGCTGCTGGGGGCCACCGTGTTCCAGGCGGACTCAACCATGCCCTGGATGACGGTAGAAAAGAACCTGCTGATCGGCTTGTCCGGTTTGCGGCTATCGCCGGCCATGGCGGAGGCAAGGGTCAGGGAGAATCTGGCCCTGGTGGGCCTTGGCGGGTTCCGGCGCGCTTATCCTCATGAATTGTCCGGGGGGATGCGGCAGAGGGTGGCGATTGCCCGAGCGCTTGCCACGCATCCGTTGCTGCTGCTGATGGATGAGCCGCTGGCGGCGCTGGACGCGCAAACGCGGATCGTGATGCAGCAGGAGTTGATCACAATATGGCAACGAACCCACTCCACCGTGGTGTACGTAACGCATGATATCGCGGAGGCTGTGACGTTGGCGGACCGGGTCGTAGTGATGACCAGCCGGCCTGGGCGGATCAAGGCCATTCGGTCGGTGCCGTTTGGACGGGATCGCGACGTGATTGCCTTGCGGCGAGCGCCGGCGTTTCGGGAGCTGGAAGCGGACTTGTGGACCATGGTGACGGAGGAGGTTGGTTCCAGCCTGACCGTAGATGCATGATTCCGCCGAAGCGATGGCGCAGCGTAGCCTGCGCCGCAAGCGCAACCAGTCGATCGAGCGCGTCGCATTAGGGGTGGCGTGCCCGCTGGTGCTGCTGGCGATCTGGCAAATGCTGGACCTGACGGGGATTATCGATCAGCGTTTCTTCCCTCCGCCGACACGGGTCTTCGCGAATGCCGTAGGCATTCTGGCGGACACTGAGCAACGCGGGCAATTGCTGGCAGATTTGGTCGTTACGCTACGGCGGTTGGCGTTCGGATACGTGTTGGGCGCTGCGTCAGGGGTGGCGATGGGGATGGCGATGGCGTTGTACCCGCCGTTGCGTTTCGCGTTCAGCCCAGTGGTTTACGGTACATTCCCAATGCCCAAGATCGCCATCTTTCCTTTGCTGATCGCGCTGTTTGGCATCGGGGAAGGCAGCAAAATGGCCCTGGTCACCATGGGTGTGTTTTACATGACCTGTATCAACACGCTGTCGGGCGTGCTGCATGCTAATCCCATCCATCGCGATGTGATCAAGGCGTTTCATATCCCTCGGGTGACGGGATGGCTTCATGTGGTGCTGCCCTCCGCCATGCCGGCTATCGTGACCGGGTTGAAGCTTGGCCTCGGGCAGGCTTTGATCCTGGTGGTGTCGGCGGAGTTCGTCTCGGCCGACGATGGCATCGGGCATTATATTTGGGACTCCTGGCAGGTGCTGGCGATCCCGCGGATGTTCGTGGGGTTGGTGGTGGTGACCGCGATCGGCGGCATCGCCGTGCTGCTGGGCACGCTGGCGGAGCGGCGACTAGTGCCCTGGGCGAGCCATTGAGGAGGATGCACACATGCCGAAACTAAACGTGGCAATCGTAGGGGCCGGGATCGGGGGACTCGCCGCCGCCGCGTGCCTGCGCCGCGTTGGCATCGATGTCACCATCTACGAGCAGGCTCGGCAATTTGCCCGCGTCGGCGCCGGCATCCAGCAAAGTCCCAACTCGGTGCGCGTGCTGCGCGCGATCGGGCTGGAACCACGGTTGCGGGAACTGGCGTTCCAGCCGGCTGCCGCGCTGAACCGTCAGTCCGACACGGGCGAGTTGCTATGGGAACGCGCGATGGGCCCCACGCAGGAGGAGAAATACGGCGCGCCCTATCTGGTCATGCATCGCGCCGATTTGCATGCGACTTTGGCCTCGGCCGTGCCGGATGAGATCGTTCAGCGCGGTCGCAAATTGGCGGGGCTGTCGCAGCACGGTGGGACGGTGCGGCTGGATTTTACCGATGGCGGGCATGCCGAGGCGGACGCAGTCATCGGGGCCGATGGGGTTCATTCCGTAGTACGAGAGACATTGTTTGGCGCCGAACGGCCGGAATTTACCGGGCGGGTGGCGTACCGCACTGTGTTTCCCTCGGCGTTGCTGAATGGGGTGCCGGTCGACGATCAGGCGAAATGGTGGGGACCGGATCGCCATATCGTCATGTATTACGTGAACCCGCGGCGGTCGGAATTGTATTTCGTCACCAGCACGCCCGAACCGGATTTCACGCTGGAGTCGTGGTCCACGACGGGGGATATGGCGGCGCTGCGGCATGCGTATCGGGATTTCCATCCGACCGTTCGCGCGGTGCTGGATGCCGCCCCGTCGGCGCATAAATGGGCGCTGGTGGTGCGCGATCCCCTGCCGAACTGGACGCAAGGGAACGTCGCACTGCTGGGGGATGCGTGTCATCCGATGACGCCGTACATGGCACAGGGTGCGGGGACCTCGGTCGAGGACGCCGCCATTCTGTCACGCTGTTTGGACGGCGTGGACCGGGACGGAGTTGCCGAGGCGCTGCTGCGGTACGAGGCAACACGGAAACCTCGGACATCCACCATTCAGACGCTGTCGCGTGCCAACGATATGAACCGCTTCAAGGCGGCGACCGAAACGGTCTACGGTTACGACGCCTGGACGGCGCCGCTTACATAAACCACGCAAGGAAACGCTGTCATGGCCGATATCACTGGAACGTACCGCCTTGTGAAAGCCGTCGCGCGCGACGGCTCGGGTAACCCTCTGCCGCCGCCTTACGGTGGAAATCCGCTGGGCCGCGTCGTGCTTGGCGCCGATGGGCGGATGATTGCGCTGACCTGCGATGCCTCGCCCAACCTGCCGGCGGGGGCGAAACGGGAATACAGTTCTTATACCGGCATGTACACGTTCGACGGCACGACGCTTGTTACGAAGGTGGACGGGGCGTCCGATCCGTCGCGCATCGGATCGGATCAGGTGCGCGGGGTGCGGTTTGAGGATGGGTTGATGGTGCTTCAACCGCCGCTGCGGCCCTATGGCGCGGCGCCGGAACAGCGGGAGCTGTATTGGGAGAAAATCTCCGACGTGTAGTCAGAGGTAGGGCAGCACCTCGGTTTCCAGTTCCCGCAGCACGACGTCCAGCGGCTTCGCGCCGGGGCCGACGATTTGCGGGTTCAGGATAACGCGATCGACGCCGGGTTGGTCCAGCAAGCGGATTAACCCGGCGCGTATCTGTTCGGCAGTACCGCTCAGGGCGTAACGATCCACCAGCGAGTCCGGCACGATCGCGGCATGGTCCGCGGCGGCGCTGGCATGGTGGCCGACGTCGTAGCCGGCTTGCAGGCGTTCGACGGCCTCGCGTTCCGCGCCCTCAAACCAATCCGCACGGACGTTGACCAGGGCGCCAGCGACACGGGAGCGGACGCGGTCCCTCGCTTCCTCGGGGGTGGCGCCCAAACTGTAGGGTGCCCAACAGGACACTTCGGCGGTCGATTCGCCCAACCACTCCAGCGCTCGTCCCAACAAATCCGGCGACAACCCCTGATGCAAAATCACCCCGTCCGCGAACCGAGCAGCCGCGCGGGTCATGCGGGGGCCGGTGGCGGCCACCACGATCGGGACGTCCACGGGCGCGTCCAACCAGGACATCCGGCTTTCCACCCCGCTCGCGAACGCGACGCTGCCGCCGTGCAGCAGCCGCCGTACGTCACTGGCGAAGGCTTCGACCTCGGCAATCCGCGCGGCTTTCAACCCGATGGTCCGTAACGACGAAAACCCGGTGCCGATGCCCAGGATCGCCCGGGCACCCGACATCTCCGCCAATGTCGCCATCATCCCCGCCGTCACGCTGGCATGGCGCGTCACCGGTTGCGTCACGCCGGTCGCCGCGCGCAACGTCGTCGTGGCGGACAGGATCGCCGCCAGGGACACCGTGATGTCGCGGCAGAGTAACTGGGAGTCGATCACCCAGACACTATCGAACCCAATCCGTTCCGCCAGCGCCGCATGCCTCGCCATCGCGGCAACCGGCTCGGTGCCCCACATCGTGAGGCCGAGCCGTTTGCCGCGAAACGTCATTCGGCGGCCAAATTCGGAGCGAAGGGTGCCACATCGGCACGCAACCCGTTATCCATCGGTTGCGGCCACCACTTGTCCTCCCATTCAGCGAACAGCGGTTGCAGGCGCGGCAAAACTTTTTCGGCGAACAGCTTGGTGTTGTACTTCGCCAGATCCTTGCCCATATTGCCGAACTGCAGCAACAGCATCAGATGGCCGACGTTCAGTTCGGTCGCGACCTCGGTCAGTTGTGCCACGACTTCATCAGGGGAGCCGATGATGACGTAGCCCTTGTCGACGATGTCCTTCATTTCGGTGGCACGGGCCTGAGTGCGGGCGCTTTGCGTCGCCGCTCGACCTACCTGACTGGTCAGGCCGGCGCGTTGCGTCGGCTCCGTGATGTAGCCGGGCGGGCTGGCCCACATCGGGTCGGTGAACAGGCAGCGGCCGTAGAAATATTCGGCGGCCTCCGTGTAAAGTTCCAGCGCCTTTTCCTTGGTTTCCGCCACGCCGATGAATTGCAGGAACGCGGCGCGATTCGGGTTACGATCCTTGCCCAGGCGAGCCATTTCCCGCCAGAAGCCGTCCATCGTCTCCTTGCCGTCTTTGTAACCGAAATAGGACAGGTACGCGTAGACGTAGTCCATCTGGGCGCACCATTGCCACGTCTCGACCGACCCGCCACCGGGAATCCAAACCGGGGGGTGCGGCTGCTGGATGGGGCGGGGCCAGATGTTGACATAGCGCTGCTGGTTGAAGCGGCCGTTGAACGCGAAGGTCTCGGGGTCTTGCCAGGCGCGCATCACCAGGTCGTGCGCCTCATAATACCGGTCGCGCAACTGGCTGGGATTGGTGCCATAGGCGTAGCAATCGTCCATCGGCGTGCCCACCGGGAAACCGGCGATCAGCCGCCCGCCGGATATCACGTCGATCATCGCGAATTCCTCCGCGACGCGGGTGGGCGGGTTGTACAGCGCCAGCGAATTGCCCATCACGCAGATCTTGGCATTGCTGGTGCGGCGCGCCAGGGACGACGCGATCAGGTTCGGGGACGGCATCAACCCGTAGCCGTTGGAGTGATGCTCATTGACGCAAATCGCATCGAACCCGCAGTCGGCGGCGTATTCCAGCTCATCCATGAAGTCATTGTACATAAGATGTGCGCGCTTCGGGTCGAACAGCGAGGAGTGAATATCCACCCACACCGAGTGGTGCTTTTCCCGGAAGTCGTCCGGCAGTTCGGTGTACGGCATTAGATGGAACCACATGAGCTTCATGACGGACATCCCCATTTAGTGTATGATACCCGCGAGTATGACGGGGAAACCGGCGGGTTCGTCAAGCGAAGCCGATAATAGTTGACTCCATCCACTAATTCGCGGACGGTCCTCCCATGCAAGCCTCATCGGACGCCCGCATCGCCGCCCTGCGACGCTTCAACCGGTTCTACACCAATCGCATTGGTGTGCTGCGGGAAGGCCTGTCGCAAAGCCGTTTCTCCTTGACCGAAGCGCGGGTGCTGTACGAACTCGCCAACCGGATGGGTTCCACCGCGAGCGATCTGGGTGGCACGCTAGACCTCGACGCCGCGTATCTCAGCCGCATCCTGCGCGGCTTCGAAACGGCGGGGTTGCTGACCCGTACGCCCTCCCCCGCGGACCGGCGGCAATACATCCTGTCCATGACCGAAGCCGGCCACGCGGCCTTCGCCCCTCTCGACGCCGCGGCGAGGCAGGAGGCCGGGGCGCTGCTGGATCGCCTGCCTGACTCCGACCAGACCGCGCTGCTGGAGAGCATGCGGCGGATCGAGGCGTTGCTGGGCGACTCGCCCCCGCCTGCCTGGACGTTGCGCCAGCCCGAACCCGGCGACATCGGCTGGGTGGTGGAACGACACGCCGCGCTTTACGCGGCCGAATACGGCTTCGACGCGCGGTTCGAAGCCCTGGTGGCGCAGGTCGCCGGCGCCTTCCTCGCCCAGCACGACCCGCGGCGCGAGCGTTGCTGGATCGCCGAGCGCGACGGGGTGCGGCTGGGGACAGTGTTCCTGATGCGCAAGTCGGACGAGGTGGGGAAACTGCGCCTGCTGATCGTTGAACCGTCGGCCCGCGGCATCGGCATCGGCAAAGGCCTTGTCGATGCGTGCATCGCCTTCGCGCGGGAGGCGGGGTACCGGCGGCTGACGCTGTGGACCAACGACATTCTACTGGCGGCGCGAGGGATCTATCGGGCGGCCGGATTTCGGCTGGTCGCCAGCGCGCCGCACCGCGATTTCGGGCCGAAGATGCTGGGGGAGGACTGGGAACTGGACCTTTAGCCGGGGTCGGCGGAGTATTGGCTGGCACACCGTCCAACCAAGAGGGTCCCGTCCATGCGCATCCGGATTGCCGCTCTGCTTGCCTGCTTTGCTTTGCCCGCCGCGGAGCGGCAAATCTCGCCCGCCGGGGCGCAGACCTTGCCCGCCGCGGAGCGGCAGACGTTGAACGCCGCGGAGCGGCAGACGTTGAACGTCGCGACCGGCGGGGCATTCACGTCGATGGACCCGCACTACCATAACCTGGGGCCGAACAACGTGCTGACGACCTACGTGTTCGATCCGCTGGTGCGGTTCGACCGCAAGTATCAGCCGGAGGCCGCTTTGGCCGTGTCATGGCGGACAGTGGACGACACGACCTGGGAGTTCAAGCTGCGGGGCGGGGTGACGTTCCATGACGGCTCGCTATTTACCGCGGACGACGTGGCGTTCACCTATGGCCGCGTCCCGCAGGTCCCGAACAGCCCCTCCAGCTTCACCTTCGCGACCAAGCCGATCACCGGGATCGAGGTCGTCGATCCCCAGACCATCCGGCTGCATACGGCGACCCCGCTGCCGTTGCTGGCCTACAACCTGTCGAACGTGCGCATCGTTTCCCGCAAGCACGGGGAGAAGGCGACGACCGCCGACTACAATTCGCTAAAGGCGGCGATCGGCACCGGACCCTACCGCGCCGCCGAATTCGTGGTGGGGGAGCGTGCGGTGTTCGAGCGGAACGACGCGTGGTGGGACACCAAGCCGGCCTGGGCCAAGGTGAACTACCGGCTGATCGCCAATGACGCGTCGCGCAACGCCGCGCTGCAATCCGGCGAGATCGACATCATCGACCAGGTGCCGACGCGGGATGTGGAGGATTTGCGGAAGAACCCAAAGGTCGCGATCGCCTCGGTGGCCGGGCAGCGGCTGATCTATTTGGCGCCGGACGCCAGCCGCGCGGTGACGCCGTTCGTGACCGATCACCAGGGGAAGCCGCTGCCGGCCAACCCGCTGCGGGACGTTCGGGTGCGGAAGGCGTTGTCGCTCGCTATCAACCGCGCCGGCATCCGGGACCGCATTATGGACGGGTTCGCGGCACCCTCGGGGCAGTTGATGCCGGAGGGGGCGAGCGGTTACGACCCCGCGCTGGCGCCCGATCCTTACGACCCCGAGCGGGCGAAGGCGCTGCTGGCGGAGGCGGGGTATAAGGATGGGTTCGCCATCACCTTGCACGGGCCGAACAACCGCTATGTCAACGACAGCAAGATCGTGGAGGCGATCGCGCAGATGTGGACGCGGATTGGTATCAAGACCTCGGTCGATACCATGCCGGCGGCGACGTTCTTCAGCCGAGCGGTGAAGGCGGAGTTCAGCGTACGGCTGACGGGATGGGCGAGCGACACCGGGGAGGCGAGCAGCAATTTGACGGAGATGGTCGCGTCATCCGCGCCGGACAAGGGCCGCGGTTCGGTGTTCGATCCCTCGCGCTATGCCAATCCGCGGGTGGATGAAATCGTGGAACGGTCGCTGACCACCATCGACGTGGGTGCTCGGGAGGCACTGTACCGGGAGGCGGAGCGCCTGGCCATGCCGGAACTGCCGATCATCCCGATTCACCATCAGGTGAACGTGTTCGCGCTGCGCCAGGGGCTGGTGTTTCATATGCGGATGCAGGAGGGGATTCGGGCTTGGGATGTGGGGGTGAAGTAGGGTGGTGAGTTCATTTCGATGTCTGATGTTGGTGGGGGGGCGGGCACCATCGATGGCGACGTAACAGCCAGTCCGAACGGAATGGGGTCGTCAATGGTCGCGCCCTGATCGCGGTCGCGCCGGACGGTGAGCGCGATCGTCATGTCCGGTAGAATGACAGGTGCCGATGTGGCCTACCGCCCGACCGCCACCGACGGCGTGTGGCGGGTCTTTTTCATGCGCTTCCTGATCGCGGAGGTCGCCCTCCGCGATCAGGAAAGCAAAAATGCAACCGTCAGGAAGGTCTCCGAACGTATGTCAGGACTGACCCCGGTCTAAACACCTTCGCCCGCCATGACGGGGGAGGAAACGGCAGCCTCCCACACCAAAACGAAACGGGTTTACCCCACCCCCGCCATCATCCCCCGCAAATCCGCCTCCGGCCGAGCACCATAGTGCCCAATGACCTCCGCCGCCGCCAAACTGCCCAACCGCCCGCAAGCCGCCAGAGACTTCCCCGCCGTCAGGCCCGCCAGGAACCCGGCCGCATAAGCATCCCCGGCCCCGGTCGTATCGACGACAAGCGCCGGTGCGGCCGGGATAACCACGGTCTCGTCCCCACGCAGAATGACGCTCCCCGCCTCGGACCGGGTCAGCGCGGCCAGCCCGACCTCCCGCCGAACAGCCGAGGCGGCTTCTTCCCAGGTGTTGGTCTCGTACAGCGCGGTGATCTCGGTTTCATTGGCGAACAATATATCCACATGCCCCGCCACCAGATCGCGGAACGCCGTTCGGTGTCGGTTGACGCAGAACGCGTCGGACAGCGACAGCGCCACCTGCCGCCCCGCCGTATGCGCCAAAGACGCCGCCTTGTAGAACGCGGCCTGCGCGGCCGGGGGGTCGAACAAATACCCCTCCATGTAGGTCACGGCGGCGGAAGCGACCAACGCCGGGTCGATATCCGACTCGTCCAGCGTGACGCAGGCGCCGAGGAACGTGTTCATCGTCCGCTGCCCGTCGGGCGTGACCAGGATCAGGCACCGAGCGGTCGGGGCGCCGCCGACCAGCGGAGACGACGGAAAATCCACCCCAATCGCCTTGATGTCGTGCCGAAACACCGCGCCCAACTGGTCGTCGGCCACCTTGCCGATATACGCCACCTTGGCACCCATCGCCGCCGCCACCGCGCAGGTGTTGCCGGCAGAGCCGCCGCTGCTTTCGATGCCGGGGGGCATGGCGGCATACAAAGCCTCGGCCTGCGCTGCGTCGATCAGCATCATCCCGCCCTTGTGCATGTCGTGGCGGGACAGGAACGCGTCGTCCGCGCGCGAGACCACGTCGACGATGGCATTCCCGATGCCGAGGATATCGATCAAGTTCAACGACCTTTCATAGAAGCTTTTTCGTCATGATCGGGCCTGACCCGAGCACCTCTCGAAGCGATGGCTTCGTGTTCACGTGCTTAAGCCGGCCTGAGGTGGCCGGGTCAAGCCCGGCCATAACGGTGGAGAGGGGCCGGTTATCCCCGTTTCGGTGGGTGCGCCCGAACCGCCGCTTCGTTCACGTCGACGCCCCAACCCGGGCCTTTTGGCACGATCAGCATGCCGTCCTCAATGACGGGGGCATTGATAAAAAGCTCGTCGCGCCAGGACACGCTGTCGATGTCGATTTCCATGACCCGGAAGTTGGGGACCACGGCGCAGAAATGCGCGCTGACCGAGGAACACAAGTGCCCGTAGTAGTTGTGGGGGGCGACGTTGACCTCATACGCCTCGGCCATGGCGGCGATCTTCAGCGACTCCAGGAAGCCGTTCCAGATCACGTCGATGATGGCCACGTCGGCGGCGTAGGCATCCAGGAACGGGCGGAAGGCGCGCCGCCCGCACACCGATTCCAGGGAGGCAATGGGGCACGGTGCACGCGACCGAATGAGCGCCAGCGCCTGCGGGTCCCAGTTGTCGATCTCCAGCCAGGTCAGGTCGTATGGCTCGACCGCCTTGGCGACCAGCAGGTTTCCCTCGGTTTTGAAATGGTAGTTGATGTCGAGGTGGATGCCCATGTCCGGGCCGGCCCCGTCCCGGAAGGCGCCCAGGGTATCCCGCACCGCCTGCAACGTTTTTCTGTCCGCGTTCAGTTCGGGATGCCCCGGTGTGCGCCCGAAGCCGGGGCCGAAACCGACCAGCTTCTCGCCATCGAACGGCAGAATGTTGGTCTTCAATCCCTTGAAGCCGCGCTTCTTCACCTCGGCGCCCAAAGCGGCCACGTCGTCGTAGTTCTTCAGCGGGGGGACACCCACCGCCTCGGCGTTGCGCACCCGGTAGGTGCCGCAGTGCGACCAGTAGACCGGGATGCGGTCGCGCACCGGGCCGCCGAACAGCTCGTAGACCGGCACGCCCAGCGCCTTGCCCTTGATGTCGAGCAGCGCGTTCTCGATGGCGGCCATGGCGCGCTGGTTGATCCCGTTGGGGGCCTGCACCTGCTTCACATACAGCAGGGAGTCGATCGCCTGCACCGGACGGGGGTCGAGGCCGATCAGCCCCTCGGCCATGCCGTGGATGACGGACGACAGGCCGCGGCTGCCGTCGGCCTCGGTGTATTCCGACCAGCCCACCAGCCCGTCATCGGTGGTGACCTTCAGGAAGGAGAACGTGCGCCAGCCGGCGTCGCAATGCAGGTCCTCGAACTTGGCGATTTTCATGGCGGGTTTCCTTATGGGTTGCGGGCAGGGTAGCGTCGTTCGGACCAGGAGGCCACATGGATAAAATTGCCGTCATCGTCGTCGCGGGCGACGCCATCGGCTCGGCCGTGGGGCGGCGTTTTGCGCGTGGCGGCTACACGGTGTGCCTGGTGCGGCGGTCGGTGGAGAAGGCGGCGCCGCACATTGCCGCCATCGAAGCAGCGGGCGGACGGGCACACGCCTTCGCCTGCGATGCCCGAGACGAAACGGCAGTAACGACGCTGTTCGAAACCATCGAGCGCGATGTCGGACCGATAGAAATCTGCCTGTTCAACGCTGGCGCCAATACCCAGGCGGGCGCGCTGGAAACCTCGGGCAAACTGTTCCAACAGGTCTGGCAACTCGCCTGCTTCGCCGGCTTCGTGACGGGGCGGGAGGCCGCGCGGCACATGCTCCCCCGGGGGCGCGGCACCATCCTGTTCACCGGCGCCACCGCCAGCCTGCGCGGCGGGCCTGGGTTCGCCGCCTTCGCCTCCGCCAAGGCCGGGCTGCGGGCGGTGGCGCAAAGCCTGGCGCGGGAACTCGGGCCGAAGGGCCTCCACGTCGCGCATCTGGTCATTGACGGCGGCGTGGATAGCCCGGCCATCCACCAACGGCGCCGTGCCCGCCTCGGCCCCGACGCGCCGCCGCCGGAAGCGGGGAGCCTGATCGCGCTCGATACGGTGGCGGAGGCTTACTGGACGTTGCACAATCAGCCGCGCGACGGTTGGACGTTCGAACTCGACATCCGCCCATCCGTGGAGACCTGGTAATGACAAACCTGACCCTTTGGGGTGCCGGCACGTCCCGCACCATCCGGGCACATTGGGCGATGCATGAGCTAGGGCTGGCGTACCGGTGCGAACCCATCCAGTCGCGTTCGGGGGAAACCCAAGAGCCTCGCTACACCGCGATCAATCCGCGGCAGAAGATTCCGGCGCTGGTGGACGGGGATTTTGTCATTACGGAAAGCGCGGCGATTCTGGCGTATTTGTCCACCACATATGGTACCGAAACGAACGCCTTGGTGCCGACCGATACCAGGCAGCGGGCGCGGTATGACGAATGGGCGTCCTTCATCCTGATGGAGCTGGACGCGACCAGCATGTACGTCGTGCGCCGGCATCACGGCCTGCCGGAAATCTACGGCTCGGCGCCCGTCGCCGTCGACACCGCCTTCGCCTATTTTCAGCGGCAGGTCGGGCGGGTCGCGGCGACCCTGGACGATGGGCGGGACTGGCTGATGGGGGATCGTTTCACAGGCGTGGATATGCTGATGACGACCTGCCTGACCTGGGCCACCCGCCTCGACCAGCCCTTACCCGACACCCTGGCCCGCCTGCGTGACCGAGCGACGGCGCGGCCGGCATACCAGGCGGCGTCAGCGGCGAACGATCCGGCGTACTGGGCATGAGCGGGCCGCTAGCCGGGGTCAAAATCCTCGACCTGACCAGCGTGGTTTCCGGCCCGCACGCGGCGATGATCCTGGCGGATCAGGGCGCCGACGTGATCAAGGTGGAATCGCCTGAGGGCGACATCATGCGGCGAGGCTCCATGACACCGGGCTTCGTGTCGTCGAACCGGGGCAAGCGCTCCATCGTTTTGGACCTGAAGCAACCGGACGCGCTGGCCGCGCTGCACAAGCTGATCGGGGTCAGCGATGTGCTGGTGCAGAACTTCCGGCCGGGGGTGGCGGAGCGGCTGGGGTTTGGGGAGCCTGCCGCGCGCGCCATCAACCCCGGCCTGATCTATGTGTCCATCAGCGGGGTCGGCGAAACCGGGCCCTATGTGCGCAAGCGGGTCTACGATCCGGTGATCCAGGCGCTGTCGGGGCTGGCGGACATCCAGCGCGACACCGACACCGGCCGGCCGCGCATGGTGCGCACGCTGATCGCCGATAAGACCACCGCCCTGGCCGCCGCGCAGGCCATCTGCGCCGCGCTCTACAACAAAGCCGTTCGCGGCGAGGGCCAGCACGTCCGCCTGTCCATGCTGGACACCATGGTCGCCTACCTCTGGCCGGAGGGGCTGGGCGACCTCACACTGGTGGATGGGGCCGACCCCGGCGCTCGCCCGGCCTCCGCCCCCGATTTGGTCTTCAAGACCCTGGATGGACACATCACCGCTGGGGCGCTGTCGGACGCGGAATGGCGGGGCATGTGCACTGTCCTGAACCGACCCGAGTGGATTGAGGACCCCCGCTTCCGCACCGGCGCCGGTCGGTCCGCCAACGCCGCCGAACGGTTGACCTTGGTGGGGGAGGTGTTCGCGACCGGGTATTCTGCCGATTGGCTTCTGCGTCTGGACGCCGCCCAGGTGCCCTGCGCCCCGGTCCTGACACGGAAAGAACTGCTGTCGGACCCGCAGATCGCCGCGAACGGGCTGATTGTCGCGTTCGACCAACCCGGCCTCGGCCGCGTGCGACAGGCTCGGCCCGCGGCGCGGTTTATGGGCACCCCGTCCCGTGTGCCCGGCCCCGCGCCGGCGCTTGGGGAGCATACACAGGCAATCTTGGCGGAGCTGGCGTGAGCGCGGTTTTCTCCCCTCTGGCCCGGGCGTTGGGGCAGCTGAACGACCGCGTGTTCCTGGGGGTGCTGGTGCAGAGCCTGGCATTGTCGGGGCTGGTGTTCTTCGCGCTGCATGCGCTGGCGATCTGGATCGTGCACGGGATGCTCGCGCTGCACGGGTGGTGGGCCTGGCTGGCGGATATTCTGGGGTCGGTGGCGGCATCCGCCCTGGCGATGTGGCTTTTCCTGCCGCTGGCCGCCGTGATCGGGACCCTGTTCATGGACCGCATTGCCCGCGCGGTGGAGCGGCGGTGGTACCCGGGCTTACCGCCGGCCGCGGGAGCGCCCGTTACGTCCCAGATATGGCAAGGGCTGGCCCTGGGGTTGCGCATTCTGCTGCTGAACCTGATGGCGCTGCTGTGTGTGTTGCTGGTGCCGGGCCTCGGGCTGCTGCTGGGGTGGGCAGTCGCGGCCTACGGGATGGGGCGGGGGTTATTCGTGGCGGTGGCGATGCGGCGGATGCCTCGAGCGGCGGCGGAGCAGGTGTACCGGCGCGGGCGTTGGGTGGTCCTGGCACAGGGGGCGGCGATGGCGCTGGCGGGGACGGTGCCGCTACTGAACTTGCTCATCCCGGTGATCGGGACCGCCGCGATGGTGCACGTGCTGGATCGGGCGATTGGGGGAATGCGGCCTTGCGCGCCGCCCGCACCGGTCTAATCTGCCGAGTAATAACGGGAGGAAAAACCATGATCGACGTGCATGCCCATTGGAGACCCGCCGAAGTCGCCGACGCCCTGCGCGCCCGCGAGCGGGAGCCTCGCATTCTGCGCAACGACGACGGGCAGGAGGTGCTGAAAGCCCCGCGCATGGCCCCGGCGCCTTTGAGCGAAGCCTTCGACGACGTGAATTTCCATATCAACCGCATGGACCGCCAGGGCGTGGAGACCAGTGTGCTGTCGATCGTCGGCGGCTTTTGCTGGATCGAATCCCAACCGCCCGAGGTCTCCGGCCCGCTGTGCCGGCGCGTCAACGACCGGTTCTCGGAAATCTGTCAGGACCATCCCGGCCGCTTCGCCGCCTTCGCCGCCCTGCCCCTGACCGACATGCAAGCCGCCACGACCGAGCTGGAGCGTGCGCTCGGGCTGCCCGGGATGATCGGGGTGCAGGTTCCGGGCAACCTGTTCCTCACCCGCAAGGACGCCGAAGCGGCGCGCCCGCTGCTGGACGTTCTGAACCGCCACGGCGCGGTGCTGTTCATCCACCACGGCCCCCGGCCGGGCGACGCGTTCCCCAAGGTAGCCGCCGAGACGGATAATTCCCGCCGCCGCAACGGCACGCTGGACATGCAGGCTTCGCTGTCGTCGGTGATGGTGACGCTGTGCCTGACGGATTTCCTGGTCGACTACCCCAACGTGACGCCGGTGGTCCACAACCTCGGCGGCAATCTTCCTTACGAGGTCGATCGGATGGATCACCGCAGCATTCTCGACACGCCGGAGGAGGAGCTGCCCTCATCCCGTATTCGCAAGGCGAAAGTCTATGTCGATTGCAATTCGTTCGGCCCCCGGGCAATCGAGGCGGCGGTGGCGCTGTACGGCGCCGACCGTATCGTGTGCGGCACGGACGGGTCGGAATTCGGCGTCGATTGGACCCGCAAGGCGCTGACGGAGGCTCGTATTTCCGAGGACGAACGCCAGCAGATCCTCACCCGCAACGCCGCCGCTATGATGGCTCGGTTTGTCGGCACCGCGCCGCGCGCGATGGCCGCAGCGTAACGTTATGGGGCGCGGCATTTTCCGACCGCGCTCCAATCGATCTCCAGCCCGAAGCCGGGTGCTTCGGTCAGGTGCACCATGCCGTCTTTGACCTCGGCGCCGCCGCGGTAGATGGCGTGGTGCAGCGGGTGGCGGGTGTGGTCGCCATGCGCCAGGGGGATGGGGGACGCGTCGGCCAGACGCCGGAAATCGGCGGGTTGGAGGTACCAGTGCAACGGCTCCTCCAGCCAGAAGACGTCGTGCGGCGCGACGGCGTTCGCGAAGGCAATGCAGCCCTGGACGTCGTAGGGGGCGTTCATGTCGAGCATGAACAGGACGTCGGGACCGATCGCCTCCCGCACCATTTTTATACGTGCGACTTCGTCCTTTAAGGATAACGCGCCGCATTTGAGTTTCACCGCTTTGTACCCGTTCGACACGAACCCCGCGAGCTCCTTGGTGGCGGAGTCGAGCGGTTCGCCTTCGAGGTAGTAGCCGCCCGTCGCGTAGGTGAAGACCTCAGTCCCCGTGCCGCCGAGGATGCGGAACACCGGCAACCCCGCCGCCTTGCCCTTGATGTCCCAGAGCGCGATGTCGATCCCGCCGGGGCGTGGGGAGGTCAGGGAGAACAGCTTCGTCCAGATTTCGGTATGGCCGAGGAGGTCCATGCCCTGGACGACGGTGGCGAAGGTTTTGACCTGGCCGATCAGGCGCATACCCAAGCGGTGCTGAAGGCGATCCACGCCACACGGATGCCGCGAAGCCTGCCGGGGAGCGGCGTTGCGCGAGAAATCCGCGATCCCGCCGACCGAACCCGCCTGATCGGGACAGTGCCGGACAATGTGCTGGCGTTGTTAACCGGCGATGGGCGGACCGGCGCGGCGCTAATCGACGATCCCCGTATCGCCGGCGGCACCGACACCGCGCGCCGCATCGCCCGTGACCTCGCCGCTCGCCCGGGCCCGATCGTGCCGTTCATCGCCGAAACCGGCGGCGTCAACACGATGATCGTCGACAGTTCGGCGCTGGCCGAGCAGGTGGTGACCGATGTCCTGACGTCGGCATTCGGTTCCGCCGGTCAGCGTTGTTCGTCGTTGCGGCTGTTATGCGTGCAGGAGGATGCCGCCGACCGGATCCTGACCATGTTGCGTGGGGCGGCGGAAATGCTGAAGATCGGTGATCCGCTCGATCCCGCGACGGATATCGGGCCCATCATCGACGCCGACGCAAAGGCCGCGCTGGAGGACTACGCGGCCGCCATGGGGTTACCGTTATTCGAACTCCCACTGCCCGCTGGAACCGAAGCCGGCACCTTCTTCGCCCCGCGTGCCTTCCAGCTGCGCGCGGCGTCCGATCTGCGGCAGGAGGTATTCGGCCCGGTCCTGCATGTCGTCCGGTACAAGGCGGAGGGGTTGGACGCCCTGCTGGACGACATCGCCGGCTCAGGCTTCGGTCTGACCCTTGGCATTCACTCCCGCATCGAGACCGTGCAGCGCCGTATCGTCGGGCGATTGCGGGTCGGCAACGCGGCTCTACTGGCAACGGACGAGGCATGACATGCCGCGACTGGCAAATCCAACGGCTATTTGCCGCGAAGACTAAGTATATAGGCGGATAGATCGTCCACCTCGCCCCGAGTCAGATGGAGATCGGGCATCCGCTGATGCG
Source organism: uncultured Acetobacteraceae bacterium (assembly GCA_903924985.1). Classification (GTDB taxonomy): domain Bacteria; phylum Pseudomonadota; class Alphaproteobacteria; order Acetobacterales; family Acetobacteraceae; genus Rhodopila. The sequence continues at coordinate 66,030 of CAIYDT010000134.1, read as the reverse complement.
GCGTCTGTAGGAAGACCCGCAGCGACAACCGCGTTATCGATTTCATGCGCGCGATCGCGAAAAACGACGGCGCTCCGGTGCTGGCCCCCATTTGCTGGGTCGAATCGATGACATGGCAGGAACTGCACCATTTTTGTCCGAGCATGTGGCCAATCGCGGCGTCGCCAGGCTCCTGCGCCGCGGCACGACCCGTCTCCATGCCCAGAAACACGGTGCCACTCAGCGCCAGGGACAGCAGACGACGGCGGCGATTATTATTGGCAAGATGCATTATAAGGATTCCAGGCATCCGTTTTCCGTACCGCTACCTTAGGCTTCTCCCGTGCGGAGACATTGATCTCAGTCAATGCGCTCCGACGATAACGATGCTCGTCTTATCCGAGTTGATATCGATATCGAGAAATGGAGATCGATGTGCGCGAGTGGACCGCTGCCCGACCTCTCCTGGCGGATATGTACCCTCGGATCGCCAAGCCAGCCGGCCAAGGAACCGTATCCGCCAATCTGCGGGACTACGAGGCAATCCGCCGGGACTTCACGTGGCAGGCCGCTCGGGTCCAACTGGATGGCCTACCCGGCGGAAAAGGGCTGAATATCGCGCATGAGGCCGTTGACCGTCACGCGGCGGGGCCCCGAGCGGATCGGGTGGCGCTGCGATGGATCGGACGGGATGGCAGTCGGCGGATTTTCAGCTATCGCGACCTGCGGGCGGAAACCAATCGCTTCGCCAACGCACTGCGCAGCCTCGGCGTCGCCGAGGGCGATGCCATCTTCGTGCTGGCCGGCCGCATCCCCGAGCTCTATTTCGCAGTGCTCGGCGGGTTGAAGGCCAAGTGCGTCGTATCGCCTTTATTCTCCGCCTTCGGGCCGGAGCCGATCGCGACCCGGCTGACGATCGGCGCCGGCCGCGTTCTGGTGACGACCGAGGCACTCTACCGCCGGAAAGTCATGCCAATCCGAGCGCAACTGCCGGGCCTGGAGCATGTCATCCTGGTGGCCCACGCTGGCGAGCCGTCAACGGAACCGCCCGATACCCTGGCCTGGCGGACCCTGGTCGACACAAAAAGCCCGGACTTCGTCATCCCGCCCACCGATCCGGAAGATCGTGCGCTACTGCACTTCACCAGCGGCACCACCGGACGGCCCAAAGGGGCAATCCATGTGCATGCGGCCGTCGTTACCCATCACGTGACCGGCCTGCACGCGCTCGATCTGCATCCGGACGATATCTTCTGGTGTACCGCCGATCCCGGCTGGGTCACCGGCACCAGCTATGGCATCATCGCGCCACTGACCAACGGCGTCACCAGCGTTGTCGCCGAGGCCGAGTTCGACGCTGAGACCTGGTACGGCATCCTACAACGCGAGCATGTCACCGTCTGGTATACCGCCCCCACGGCTATCCGGATGATGATGAAGCTCGGTGTCGATATCGTGAGGCGCTACGACCTGTCGTCACTGCGCTTTCTGGCGAGTGTGGGCGAACCGCTCAACCCCGAGGCTGTTATCTGGGGACAACAAGCATTCGGCCGGCCATTCCACGACAATTGGTGGCAAACGGAAACGGGCGGCATCATGATCGCCAATTTCGCCGCTATGGATGTGAAACCGGGCTCCATGGGCAAGCCGCTGCCGGGCATCGACGCGGCCATCGTGCAGCGCAACGCCGACGGCAGTGTCGCGCCGATCGACCAACCGATGGTCGAGGGCGAGCTTGCGCTCAAGGCCGGTTGGCCATCGATGATGCGCGGCTATCTGCATGAAGATGAGCGCTATCGCAAATGTTTCGTCGGTCCATGGTATCTGACCGGCGATCTGGCGATGCGCGACGCCGACGGGTACTACTGGTTTGTCGGGCGAGCCGACGATGTCATCAAATCCTCCGGCCATCTGATCGGACCGTTCGAGGTCGAAAGCGCTTTGATGGAACATCCCGCCGTCGCCGAGGCCGGGGTTATCGGCAAACCCGATCCGATGGCGGGCGAAATCGTCAAGGCATTCGTCTCGCTGAATCCGGGATTCTCTCCTTCCGAATCACTGCGCCGAGAAATCCTCGGCCATGCCCGCAAGCGGCTCGGCGCCGCGGTCGCGCCCAAGGAAATCGACTTCAGTTCTGGCCTGCCACGGACGCGCAGCGGCAAGATAATGCGCCGGTTGCTCAAAGCGCGCGAGCTCGGTCTGCCGGAAGGCGATCTCTCCACCCTCGAAGGTTCGGAGTCATGACAGACAAGGTGCACCTCGACCGTACGCATTTGCGCCATTTGTTGACGGCGATGCTTCGTATTCGGCGGTTTGAGGAGAAATGCTCCGAACTCTATCAGAACGAGAAAATACGCGGCTTCATGCATCTTTACGACGGGGAGGAAGCAGTCTCGGTCGGCGTTGTCGAGGCACTGCGACCTGAAGACGCAATCGTCGCCACCTATCGCGAGCATGGCCAGGCGCTGGCCCGCGGTATTGGCATGAATGTTCTGATGGCCGAGCTGTATGGCAAGCAGGAAGGGTGTTGCCTCGGAAGAGGTGGGTCGATGCACATATTCGATCGCGCCAAAAGATTCTACGGCGGCAATGCGATCGTGGGTGGCGGCTTGCCCCTCGCCGTCGGAATCGCCATGGGTGACAAGATGCTTGGCCGCGATGCAGTGACCATCTGCTTCTTCGGGGATGGCGCGGTCGACGAAGGATCGTTCCATGAAAGCTTGAACCTGGCCGAACTCTGGAAATTGCCTGTTTTGTTCGTGTGCGAGAATAACCTCTACTCGATGGGTATGGCATTGGAGCGTGCCGAAGCCGAAACGCATATCGAACGCAAGGCGATCGCCTACCGCATGGCAGGCGAGACGGTCGATGGTATGGATGTTGTCGCGGTCGAAGTGGCAGCGCAGTACGCGATCGAGCGAATCAAACGAACGAGCGAACCATACCTGCTTGAGTGCCGTACGTATCGCTTCAGAGCCCATTCATTGTTCGACCCGCAGCTCTATCGAAGCCGCGAGGAGGTTGCCGCGTGGCGCGAGAAAGATCCGATCAAGCACCTGGAAACCTGGCTGGAACAAAACGGCATTCTGCGCGCAGGTGAAGTCGCTGAAATCGAAACATCCGTCGCGACGGAGATCGAGGCAGCCGTCGTATTCGCCGAAGCCGGCACTTGGGAGCCGGTGGAGGACCTGGAGAAATTCACCATCATGGACCGCGTACCGCAATGAGTACGACCGTGTCACAGCGCATGACTTACCGCGAGGCATGCAAACAGGCGATCCGCGCCGCGATTCTCGCGGATCCCCGGGTCTTCCTAATGGGCGAGGATGTCGCGCGTTACGGCGGTTGTTATGCGGTGACAAAAGGCCTGTCCGAAGAGCTGGGCGAAGACAAAATCCGCGATACCCCACTGTCGGAAAACGCTTATGTCGGGGCCGGCATCGGTGCCGCCATCGCCGGCATGCGGCCGATCGTGGAAATCATGACGGTGAATTTCAGCCTTCTGGCGCTCGACCAAATCGTCAACAATGCAGCCACGATTCCGCATATGTCGGGCGGGCAGTTTTCCGTGCCGCTGGTGATTCGCATGGCAACCGGAGCAGGAAAGCAGCTTGCGGCGCAGCATTCGCATAGTCTGGAGGGCTGGTATGCCCACATTCCCGGCCTCAAAATACTGGCACCCGCGACTGTCGAGGATGCTCGGTTTATGTTGCAATCTGCCATCGATGATCCCAACCCGGTGCTGATATTCGAGCATGTGATGTTATACAATCGGGAAGACGACCTCGATCCGGCCATCGCCAGCGTTGACATAACCTCGGCCAAAGTACGACGTCCCGGCCGCGACGTTACGCTGATTAGCTACGGTGGCTCGCTATTCAAGACGTTGGACGCGGCGGAGACGTTGCGGCAAGAGGGAATTGAGGCCGAAGTGATCGATCTGCGCGTCCTTCGTCCATTGGATACACCAGCCATTCTGGATTCGATACGGCGGACGAGGCGGGCCGTAATCGTCGACGAAGGGTGGAAATCCGGGTCGCTGTCGGCCGAGATTTCCGCCCGTATCATGGAAGGCGCCTTCTTCGACCTCGACGCACCGATCACCCGTGTTTGTTCGCGGGAGGTGCCGATTCCCTATGCGGCCCACCTCGAACAGGCGGCGCTGCCGCAACCATCCGCCATCGCTGCCGCGGCGCGGGCCTTGGTCGCGAACAAATGACCGATTTCCGCATGCCCTCGCTGGGCGCCGACATGGAAGCCGGCACGTTGGTGGAATGGCTGGTCAAGCCCGGCGCTACGGTCAAACGCGGCGATATCGTCGCTGTTGTGGAGACACAGAAGGGCGCGATCGAAATCGAGATCTTTAACGACGGAGTGGTGACGAAAACCCTGGTTCCGGTCGGCGGTCGGGTACCGGTCGGCACGGTTCTCGCCGAAATCGATGGAGCGGAGCAGGTAGTGCCGCCGCCCCAAGCTGCGGCCCCTTCTGCATCGCCGCCGCCAGCATTCGTACCTGAGCCCGCGATAACCGCGGATCATCCCCGCATCTCTCCCGTGGCCCGCCGCGTGGCCGCGGAGCGGGGGATCGACGTCCAGCACATCGTCGGCTCCGGACCTGGCGGTGCGATCGTTCTGGCGGACGTCGAAGCAGCCGGCCCACCCGCGTTGCCGGTGCGACGCCGTACCGGATTCGATCCGGCCGCGATGCGCCAGGCGATCGCCGCCGCCATGAGCCGGTCGAAACGGGAAATCCCCCATTATTACGTCAGTGAGACCTTCGACGTCAGCGCCATGACCGCTCGTCTCGAACGCCTTAATAGCGAACGGTCCCCGCCGGAACGCCTGTTGCCAGCGGCGTTCTTTTTACGTGCGATCAGCTTGGCGATGGCCAGAATGCCGGAGTTGAACGGCTTTTGGGAAGACAATAAATTCCGCCAAGCCGACGGCGTGCATGTCGGCTGGGCCATCGCGCTGCGTGGCGGCGGCCTGGTGGCACCGACGATCCGCGATACCGATCACCGTTCCTTGGACGAACTGATGGCGGCCATGCGCGATCTTGTCCTGCGAGCGCGCGGGTCCGGCTTACGCAGTTCCGAACTTAGCGATTCCTCTGTCACCGTCACAAGCCTCGGCGACCGAGGCGCGGAGACCGTTCTGCCGATCATCTATCCACCGCAGGTGGCGATGATCGGCATCGGCCGGATTGTCACACGCCCCTGGGTCGTGAACAACGCCATTGGACCGCGCCCGGTCGTTACGGTCACATTGGCTGGAGATCACCGCGCGAGCGATGGCCATCGGGGCGGCTTACTGCTGACCGGGATCGCGCGGCTGTTGCAGGAGGCGGAAACATTATGAACAAGGCGGAAGCGCGCGATATCGTGCTCGACGTGCTGGCGGGCATCGCGCCGGAAGCGGACTATGCGGTGTTAAAGGGCACCGTCCAGCTCAGGGACGAACTCGACCTCGATTCGATGGATTTTCTGAATTTTATCGCCGCGCTGCATGAACGCACGAAGATCGAAATTCCCGAGCGGAATTATCCGAAGCTGTTCACGTTGGACGGGGCCATCGATTATATCGGCCGTTGATCAATAAATCCGCGGCAACTGCTCCCCGCTCAGCATATCGATCGCCCGTTCGGTGCCGAACGGACCGCGGCATGACACCAAGCCGGCGGGAACGCCGCGGACTTGCCCGATAACCGCTGCCTCTCCCGACACGGTATGTCGGCGCAGGCTCGCCAGCGCCCGTTCGGTTTCCTCGGGCGCGACGAAAACCACGAACCGCCCCTCATGCGCGACATGCAGGGGATTGAAACCCAACAGTTCGCACGCGGCGCGAACCGGATCGGAAGCAGCTATCGCGATCTCATCGGACGTGATCGATATACCGGCGGTTTCCGCGATCTCGACCATCGCGCTTGCCAGTCCGCCCCGAGTCAACTCGCGACGCTGCGGGCCACCCGACGCATGGTGCGGCACGAGGAAATCACGACGGAGTTCATCGAACACACGAGCGGCGAAATGGCGAGCCGCGCGTGATGGGTTAAGCGCCGAAGCGCGCCGCGTAGGCTTCCGGCTTGAAACCGACCAGCAGATCGCCCTCCACCGCCAGCACCGGGCGCTTGATCATTGAGGGCTGGGCCAGCATCAGCCGGATGGCGCGGGCTTCATCCAGGTTCTGGCGCTCCGCTTCCGGCAGCTTGCGGAAGGTGGTGCCGGCACGGTTCAACAAGGGCTCCCAGCCGATTTGGCCCACCCAACCGCGCAGCGTTGCTTCGCTAATGCCCTGCGTCTTGTAGTCGTGGAAGTCATGCGCCACGCCATGGGATTCCAGCCAGATGCGGGCCTTCTTCATGGTGTCGCAGGCCTTGATACCGTGGATGGTGACGGTCATGTGCTGTCCGACTCTTTTCGAGGTAAAGGCTAACCTGAATGCGGCGGCGTGTCAGCTCAGCGGTAACTCTCCACGGCGTTCGCCCGGAAATATCACGATCGCTTACACCAAGCTGCGTATGGCGGCGGGTCCACCTCAGGCGTAAGGGGTGCCTGATGCCAGGTTCGGGTTTCGTTAAAAGGTTCCCTCTACCTCAAAACGTAAACAACGGCCGATCCGGTTTCCGCCCGAGCAGCACCTGCCCCACCGTCTCGAAATGCTCCGGATGTCCCTGGATCTGCTGCGTCACGGTATGAATATCGCGGAACCGCCGCTCGAACGGCCGGGCATTGAAAATCGCCATCGCGCCCGCCGCCTCGTACAGCGCGGCGACAACCTGCTTCGCCGACTGGATCGCGAAGGTGGACGCCATGCGGATGGTCATCAGCTCGTCCTGCGTCAAATGCCCGCGCACCCGAGCCTCTGCCCAGATGTCGGACACCGAGGTCAGCAGGAACACACGCGCCGCCCGTAGCCGTGCCTCATTCCATCCCACGTGCGATTGCATGACGTGGTTCTCCGCTCGGCTGCGGCTGCCACCGCGCGGCACTGACCCAGCCGCTTCGGCGACGAAGGACGTCATGACACTGCGGGCAATGCCCAATGCTATGCCAGCGAAACTCCCAGCGTACAGCGTGCTCGGCGTAAACGCGTAAAGCTCGCCTGTGACCCGAGGCTTCGCGGACCCGTCGCGCGCCATGGTGTAGGCCTCCGGCACGAACAGATCCTTGGCGGAATAACTGTCGCTACCGGTGCCGCGCAGGCCCATGGTTTGCCAGGTGTCGCGCACCTCCACGGTGTTTTTGCGGAAGAACATGGTGGCGCTGAGGGGCTTTCCATCAACGCCCAGACGCTTAGCGCCATCGGCTTCGATCACCGGCACATGCGCGCCGAGCCAGGAGGCTAACCGGCTGCCGCTGGCGAAGTCGAAGTTGCCGGTTACCCGATAGCCGCCTGGTACTACTTTGGCTTCCCCTGGGCCGGGGCCCCAGGCCAGGATGCCGGTGTCGGGGCCGAAGATGTCCTGGACCACTGCCGGTTCCAGATACGCGGCGGTCAGCGCGCAGATGTTTGTCTGACCGACACACCAGGCCGTGCTGGCGTCGTGGCTGGCGATTTCCTCGATCACCTGGATCAGGGAGGGCGGGTCGAGTTCGGCGCCGCCGTAGTCCTCGGGCTGCACCAGCCGGAAAAGGCCGCGTTCGCGCAGGGCGGCGAACAAGGGGGCGGGCAGATCGCGCAGTTGTTCGATCTCATCCGCCACGGCGTCGATGCCTGGACCGATATCCCGAGCGCGTTGGAGGTAGTCGGTACCCTTTTCGCTGAGGTATTTCATGGTCGGGTCCAATCTGGAAACCTAAAGCGCCAACTCCACACAGACCGGCACGTGGTCGGAGCCGCGTTCCCAATCGCGAGCCTCGGTCAGGACAGTGTGGCTTTTCAGGGCACCACGCAGATCGGGGGTGACCCAAATGTGGTCCAGGCGGCGGCCTCGGTTGGCCACCTTCCAATCTTTGTTGCGGTAGGACCACCACGTGTAGAGTTTCTGGTCCTCTGGCACGAAATGCCGCAAGGCGTCGTAGAAGCCGGCGTTCATCCAGGCGTTCAGGCCCTCGGTTTCCGGGGGGGTGTGGCTGACGACGTTCAGGAGCTGCTTGTGGCTCCAGACGTCGTGTTCCAGCGGCGCGATGTTCAGATCGCCAACCAGCACCGCGCGGGACAGACCGGTGCGGGCGGCGAACCAGTTGCGGGCTTCGGCGATGAAATCCAGCTTGTGGCCGTATTTCGGATTGACCCCCCGATCCGGCTCATCGCCGCCGGCGGGAACGTAGAAATCGTGCAATTCGATCGGTCCGCCGGGGGCATCCACCGTCACGGCGACATGCCGGCAATCGCCTTTGCCGCACCAATCCGGAGAAATATCCAGGCGCTGGATGGGCAAACGGGACAGGATTGCCACCCCGTTGTAGCCCTTCATCCCGCGATAGGCGACGTGAGGGTAACCGAGCTCGACGGGGCCCGCCGCCGGGAACAGATCGTCCGGGACTTTCGTCTCTTGCAGGCAGATAACGTCGGGGTTCAACGCCCCGACGAGATCCTTCAGCAGCGGCATGCGGAGCCGCAACGAATTGATGTTCCAGGTGGCGATCCGCATCAGACGACGCGGCAACGGATCGTGCCAACGCCCTCGACAACGCCTTCCATGACGTCGCCGACCTTCACCGCCGCCACACCTTCGGGCGTGCCGGAGTAAATCAGATCGCCGGGCGCCAATTCCACCAGACCCGAGAGGTAGGAGATGGTTTCCGACACGCTCCAGATCAGCATCGACAGGTCGGAGGTTTGGGTGACCTTGCCATTCACTTTCAGCTCGATCAGGCCTTTGCCGGGGTGGCCGATCTTCGCGGCCGGCACGATGGCGCTGATGGGGGCGGACTTATCGAAGCCCTTGCCCATGTCCCACGGGCGACCTTCCTTCTTCGCCTGATTCTGGATGTCGCGGCGCGTCATGTCCAGGCCGCAGGCATAGCCGTAGACATGGCTCCGGGCGTCGGCGACGGAGATGTCCTTGCCGCCCTTACCGATCGCGACGACCATTTCCATCTCGTGATGGAGGTCCTTGGTCTGCGACGGGTACGGCATGTCGGCGTCGTTCAGGACCAGCGCGTCGGAGGGTTTCATAAAGAAGAACGGCGGCTCGCGATCGGGATCGCTGCCCATTTCGCGGGCGTGGGCGGCATAGTTGCGGCCGACGCAGAACACACGGCGCACCGGGAAGGCGCCGCCGCCCGCGACAGGGACGGAAACAACGGCGGGTGGGGGAATGACGTAATCGGCCATGAACCTGAAACCTGAGGGCATGAGGAAGCGACGGACGCTCATACAGGGGCGGCGAACCGAGGGAAATAGCTTCTTTGCCGGGTCCGGCCCCCTACCTTTCCACCACGAACGCACGCCAGGCAGAGCGTCCCGTTGCTTCCCGCAATAGTCCCTCGTCCGCCAGCCGCTTCAGCAAATCAAGAGCGGAGCGGGTGGAGACGCCGATCCCCTCCCCTAGTCCGCGCGCGGTCACGACGGGTTCCCGTAGTGCGAATGCCACGGCGTCCGCGAGGTGCGACCGCCCGCCCGCTTTCAGGGCTGTTGCCTTGCGTTCGACGCTCAGCAGAACGCCCAGTTCCCGCCGAGCGCGGAGGGCGGCTTCGGTTATGCAGTCGAGATAGGCGAGATTGAAGTCGAGGCCGGCTTTTTGGGCCAGGGCGTCGATACGGGACAGTGGGGCGGACCAGAAGGGCAGCGCGACCCCGTGGCCGAAGCCGTGCAAGCGCCACAGGCAGGCGGCGACATAGGCGGAGGGCAGGTCCAGGTGGTCTCGGCGGCCGTGTTCCGGCACGCCGTTGGTCAGGACCTCGGCCGCCGCGAGCAGACCGGGCGACAGCGTTCGGTTGGGGAGACCGTCTGCCCAGCCGGCAAGGGTGTCATCATGCAAGCCGCCAGCGCCCAGCAGCGTGAGCGCCGAACCCCAACGCTCGGGGCGGTGCGCACCGGGTTGGGTGGCCAATTGCCGCCATAGGCGGGCGTAGTGCAGCGCCTGATCCACGACCCAGTCCTTGGGGGCGGCGTCGTGCTCCAGGCCGTTGGCGAAACTCCACGGCAGCTCGTTCGCCAGCGTCCCGAGGATAGAGGCGGCGGCGTAGGATCCGGTCAGCCCGGCCTCGTGCAGCGCCAGATCGCGGGGGTGTACGGTAGTATGGTGGTGGCCGAGGAAGCCAGACGCCTCATGCAGCGAGACGCGGGCGCGCAAGCCGGCGGCGATATCTTCGGATGCGGCGTCCACACCCGCCTCCAGGCGCGCGATGGCGTCCTGGGCGCGCGCCAGGGGAATGAGCAGCGGGTCCGGCCTTGGGCGTTCGGCGACAGGCCAGAAGGTCAGCGCTGGTTGATCGTCATCCGGCGGTTCCGGCTGGAATTGCCAGGATGGGGGCAGGAAGTCTTCGTCCAGGTCTTCGACGGAATCTGGCCGTGGCACGCGTGAAATCCCCTAAGTTCTTGATAAGGAGTCATGACCGGAGTCAAGACGGAGGCTGAGTCACCCCCATCCTCCGCATCCCAAGGAGTCGCGCCAAGCCCGAACTGCGGGATAGCCGGGGAAGTAGGGCTCGATCCGACCATCACCGTCCGCTAACACCTCGCCCCGATGTGTCGGCGTGACAATCGGAATGGTGCCCATCATGCGGAAATCCCGGCGATCAACAAAGTCGCCACCGGCACGCTGATCGCCAAGCAGTTCGTGCCGCCGGACAATAAGGCCAACTACATCTTCCGCACTTCGGCCAATGACGCCATCCAGAGCGGGGTGATCGTCGATGAGGCGACTTCCCCCCGCGGCTTCAAGGCGCCGACTACCCTCACGGACTCCACGAACTACGGGCAGCTCGGGCGCGCGGCGGCCTTCACCCGGCTGACCGGGGCGCGCGGCCGGGGCGATGTGAAGGCCGATTTGGGGCGGATGTACGCGCTGTTTCCGCGGCTCGCCGAACGGCGGACGCAACTGGCCGGCACCCTATCAGGTGGCGAGCAGCACTTGCCCCGGAAGGCGCAAACGCCTACGGTTTTACGAGGGAGTCCTGCAACCCGCATTTAGTGGAGGTCGCTGCGACATGTCCGGTTTCAAAGTGGAGCCATTGAATTTTGGCCCTGACGCGCTCTACGCGTATCATACCTGGGTTGGACTGCCCAAGGTGGGCTCGCCGGCGCCGACACCAGTGCGTCTGGAGGCCCTCGAGAACAGTCTTCGTCCTATTTTAGGCAATCTCAAGCAAGAAACCGGCCCCGGAACGCCGAACGGACTGGAGGCTTGCCTTGCTCAGCTCAACGCGGCGCTGCCCACCGATTTCCCTCAGCAGCTTTCCGATATGTTGCTCTCCAAGCCCATAACCGTCGGCAAGCTCAATATAGCCACCGGCAAGCCGGGCGTGATCGGGCAGATCGGGATCGACGGTAAGGTGAGTTACGATGGCGCCGGCGATCAGGTCGCTGGCAATAAGGTGCCGATTACACCGGTGCTGGATTTCCTGGGCATCACAAAGCGGTTCAAATACAACGGTATTAAGGACGTACAGATCGCGCTGATGTTCGACACGGATGTATGGAAAAGCCGCAAATTCGATCTTTTGTTTACCGGCTGCAGCATCTCGAAGCCGGTCAAGATCTCGGGCTTTCCAGATGCGAAAATGACGATCAATGCCGGGCGCGATCAGTTCGGCGGCCCCGCTTTCTCATTCAGCCTGAACCTGAGTTTCTAGAGCCGGTTTGCCGCCAGCGGGCTTTCGAGCCATCCTGCGCCCGTCGTTCCACGCAGGAAACCCGCCATGAAATTCAGCGCATCCATGTTCTTCACCGACTACTCAATGGGCCCCGGCGAACTCGCCCAGGCGCTGGAAGCGCGCGGGTTCGAGGCGATGTGGGCGCCCGAACACTCCCACATTCCGCTGACGCGCAAGACGCCGTTCATTTTCGGGGGTGAGCTGCCGAAGAAATACTACGATGTGATGGATCCCTTTGTGTCGCTGACCGCCGCCGCGGTGGCGACCAAGACGCTGAAAGTGGGCACCGGGGTGTGCCTGATCACCCAGCGCGACCCCATCCAGACGGCCAAGCTGGTGGCCTCAATCGACCAGATCTCCGGCGGGCGGTTCCTATTCGGGGTCGGAAACGGCTGGAACCAGGACGAGATGGAGGATCACGGCCAGGTCTTCGCCACCCGCCACAAGCTGGCGCGCGAGCGGATCGAGGCGATGAAGGCGATCTGGACCCAGAGCAAGGCCGAATACCACGGGGAATTCGTAAACTTCGACCCGATGATGACCTGGCCGAAGCCGGTGCAAAAGCCGCACCCGCCGATCCTGGTCGGCGGCGCCTTCCCTTACTCCGCCCGTCGCGCCATCCGCTACGGCGACGGCTGGATGCCGCAGGTGACGGAATACGCCAGGCAGGAGCTGGCGGATGTGATCCCGCTGTTCCGCAAGATGGCGGTGGAAGCCAATCGGGATCCGGATAGCATTCCGATAACCGTTTGGGGCCGGGGGCCGGATGTCGAGATGATGAAGCGCTATCGCGACCTGGGTGTGGACCGGGTCGCAACGAGTTTGGACTCGGAGAAAGCGGACAAAATTCTGCCGGTGCTGGATAAATGGGCGGAGGTCATCCGGGCCGTGAATGGGTGACGTCGGCCCCGCGACCGGTTAGCCTGTCTCAGTCACGACGGAGGAGAGACCGATGTCCGGAACCACATGGCAGCTCAGCGGCGAATATATGGAAAGTTGCGACTGCGACTACCTATGCCCTTGCGTCTATACCAATCCGCAGGAGGGCGCGACCAACGACAACTGCCATGCCGTCATGGTGTTCCGCGTCGACAAGGGGCACTCGGGCGGCGTCGACCTGAGCGGGCTCTGCTTCGCGCTGGTGATCCGCTCCGGCAAGGTGATGGCCGACGGCAATTGGGTTTTTGCGGGTGTGGTCGACGAACGGGCGGATGATGCGCAGCGGGCGGCGTTGGCGGCCATCGTCAGCGGTCAGGCCGGCGGGCCGCCAGGCATGATTCGCACCAATCTGGTCGGCGATTTCCGAGGCGTCGAATTCAAACCCATCGACTTTCGCCTGTCCGGCCTGAAACGCGGTGTCACGATCCCCGATGTTCTGTCGTTCGAGATCGAGGGCGTCGGCTCCCGCAACAAAAGCGGCGAACCGTACTACCTGGACAATGTCGGTCATCCCGCCAGCCGCCGGCTCGCTTTGGCGCGGGCCAGTGAGTTGCATATCCCGGGGTTCGGGTTGGGCCTCGACATGGTGGGCAAGGGCAATAACGGGCACTTTTCCCCATTTGCTTGGGCGGCATAATCCCCCCGATGTCCGAGGCGCTCAGCCGGCGCGATCGCGGCATCATCCTGTCCGCGCTGCTCGGCGTGACGGGCCTCGCGTGGCTGTATCTACTGGCAATGCCCGAGACCATGGCTGGCATGGAGTTGTGCGACGCCATACCGGATATGATGATGGCAGTGCCTTGGACCCCGGCTGGTTTCGTTCTGACCTTCGCCATGTGGTGGGTCATGATGCTCGGCATGATGGTGCCGAGCGCGGCACCGATGATCATGACATTTGCCACGTTGAACAGGAGCAGGCGCGCCCGCGGACAGGATTTCGTGCCGACCTCGATTTTCGCGGCGGGCTATCTGGTTGCCTGGGGGGGCTTCTCCGTCGTCGCGACGCTCGGCCAATGGGCGCTGGACCGGTTGGCGCTGCTGTCGCCGATGATGGCGACCACCAGCGCGGTACTCGGTGGGGTGTTGGTCATTCTGGCTGGGGTCTATCAGTTCACGCCGCTCAAACAGGCGTGTTTGCGGCATTGCCGAACCCCTTTCGCGTTCGTGTTGAACCATTGGCGCGATGGACGGGTCGGGGCGTTGCGCATGGGGTTGGAGCACGGGGCGTACTGCCTCGGCTGTTGCGCGCTGCTGATGACGCTGCTGTTCGTGGTTGGGGTGATGAACCTGTTGTGGGTGGCCGGGATCGCGATTTTCGTGCTGGCCGAGAAACTGCTGCCCGGCGGGGTCTGGGTCGCTCGGGCGGGTGGCGTTGCGATGCTGGCGTTCGGGGTGGCGTTGTTGGTTCGGGGATAGCGGGAAGCTATCGGATAGTCGCTCTTGTCCGGGACCGAAACGTCATGTATCGTGGCCGAGCCACACAGGACATGCCATGACACACCGCATTCTCGCAGCCAGCGCCATCGCCCTGCTGCTGGCGGCCGGACCCGCCTTCGCCCGCGACGAGCATGAGGGCCATGAAGGCCACGGCAATGTCGGCAAGGTCGCCTTTGCCAATTCTTGCAGCCCCGCCGCCCAGGCCGATTTCCAGCGCGGCGTCGCGATGCTGCACTCCTTCTGGTACACCGCTGGGGAGCAAGCGTTCCGCGATGTTCTGGCGAAAGACCCGACCTGTGCCATCGCCGATTGGGGCATCGCCGCGCTGCTGATGTCGAACCCGCTCGCCGGCGCCGGCTCCACCCCCAAGGAGGCGGAAAAAGCCCAGGCCGCGATCGACGACGCCCGCAAGATCGGCGCCAAGACCCAGCGGGAGCGCGATTACGTCGAAGCGGTTGCCGCTTACTACCAGGATTGGCCGCGGCATAAGGAAAACGAGCGCCAGGCCGAACGATCCAAGGCCTTCGAAGCGCTTGCCGCACGCTACCCCAAAGACGATGAGGCCCAGATCTTCAGCGCACTTTATATTGCCGGCACGCAATCGCAGGCGGATCAGACCTTCGCGGCCTATGGCAGAGCGGCGACGATCCTGGAGAAGGAGCTCGTCAAATACCCGAACCATCCGGGCATCGCGCATTACCTGATCCATGTTTATGACGCCCCTCCGCTCGCGCAACGGGGCGTGACGGCCGCGCGCCGTTACGCCGGCCTCGCGCCCGCCGCACCGCATGCCCAGCACATGCCGTCCCATATCTTCACCCGCGTCGGCGCGTGGGAGGATTCAGTGGCCGCCAATCGCCGCGCCTATCAGTCCGCGATCCTCGGCAACGAGCTGGGGGAAGCCTATCACGCCAGCGATTATGCCGTGTACGCCGATCTGCAGATGGCGCGCGATGCCGACGCCCGCAATGACGTGGCCAATGCGTTCAAGGTCAAAATGGCGTCTCGGACCTTGCGGCCAGCGGCATACTCGTCAGCCGCGATGCCCGCCCGCTACGCGCTCGAGCGCGGCGATTGGCGCGCCGCGATGCAACTGGAGACGACCACCGGCACCGTGCCCTACACCGAAGCGATCACCTGGTTCGCCCGCGCGCTCGGCGCTGCCCGTTTGGGCGACATCGCGGCGGGGGAGCAGAACGCCGCCCAACTGGTCGCGCTGCATCAGGCATTGGTCGACGCGAAGGACCCGTACTGGGCCACCGAGGTCGAGGTGCAGCAGCGCGCCGCCGCTGGCTGGATCGCCTTTGCCCAGAAGAAGACCGATGAAGCCCTGACCCTGATGCGGGCCGCAGCCGACCTGGAAGACAGCCACGAGAAGCACATCGTTACCCCCGGACGCGTCCTGCCGGCCCGAGAGTTGTTGGGCGACATGCTCCTGGAAGCCGGCAAGCCGGCCGAGGCGCTGAAGGAATACGAAGCGTCCCAACTGCGGGAGCCGAACCGCTTCCGCGGCTACTACGGCGCGGCGCGTGCGGCGGAGGCGGCGGGGGATCGGAAGAAGGCTGCTATCTACTACGGGAAACTGATCGCGCTGGCCAGGCACGCGGATACCGTTCGGCCGGAGATCGCGCGGGCGAAGGCGTTCGTCGCGAAGGGATAGCGTTGGGATATCCGATAGCTATCGAATACTCTGGTATTATGTAGCAAGCACACCAACAAGATCGACCGAGACGGGGTCTGCGCCCTCACTCATGGGAGTGAGGTGGTCCTTGGGTATCTGCCTGGTATCTATATCTACCAAATGGATATCGGGAAGCTACTGTATGTATGAAGGAAAATGCGGCCATTTCATGGGAACGGCACCCAGGCGCGGGTTCCGTGAACGAGATACCGATGCATGCGTTGCCCATCCCATCCGTAGCGGAACTGCTTGGCCTGCGTGACAGGCAACCCGACGCAATCTGGCCAGAACAATGCCAGTGCCTGACCAGCTTCGTGCCTCACGCTGGGGTAAACAACGCCGTCGCCTCCTTGGCGCCGGACCTCCCGCCCAAACGCCTGGCCGGCCGACCAATTGTCGGACACAAGAAGCGTCGGATCGGACCCATCCGCGACCTGGCCGTGCACTGTGCAAACGAGTTCGCGGTAATCAGCCTCCCCAGGCGGTTCGGCGGTGGCGCGCATGAACCGCTCGAAGTGCCAGGCGGTTTCCGCCAACGCGACCTCAAACCGATCCCCGCAGTACCAAACGCCGTAACTACCGTCCGCGAAGCGGCTCGGTCGATCCGCCGAGGCATGCGTGAACGCGCCCATCACCAGAGATGCGGTCGGGCCGGCGACGCGGCGGGAAACCGGGACCAAGCCGAGGTTGCCCAGGGCGTCCAGAACGCGTGGGTTGGTCTTGGCTTCGGCGGCGACCAGCAAGTCCCAATCCGCGGGCGGGGCGATGTCCTCGAACAGATCGACCGGCGGGTAGATGGTGCGAATGATCCGGTGCGACACCGCCCAGCGAAGTGGCGTTGTCACCAGCCGCCGCGCTCGGCGTCGAGATAGGTGCGGACGGCGGCGAGATTGGTCGGCGCGCCCTGCAGCATCCGGTCGAGCGCGCTGTGGCCTCCGAACGCCTCATTCGGCGTGTGAATCCAGGTATAGCCGCGCTCCGGCTGCGCGAACATGTACCGCAAGGCCTTGTGGATGCCGAGAAGCGTGCCAAGCCGAAAGACGGTGTCGCGGGGGAGGGTGGCGACCTCCCCATTGCGCCAACGCTGGTAGGTCCGTTCCGATGGGTCGCCCAACAGCGTGCGGCCCTGGGCGACAGTAAGCTGCCAGCGGTCGAACAACGTCAGGACGGCACGCAACATCGCCGCGGCCTCGGCTCGCGTGATCTCCGAGTCCGAGGCCGCTGCTGTCGGTCGTAGGGCGGTTATCGGTGACATGCCCAACAACATGGGATACCGGCCATTTGGCGTCAAGATATATTGAACCGCCAAATGGCGGGGTGTTATCCCAACCGGCGTAACCGCTGACTCTCCGGACACCGTCGCCTCCTCCCGTCATGGTCGTCCTCGGGCTTGGCCCGAGGATTGACCCGATCACCTCAGGCCAGGAAGGCAGGTAAACACAGGCGTTTCGCTGTGCCACCGCTTCCGGAGGTGGTCGGCCCAAGGCCGACCATGACGGTAAGACAGGCATCGCATCGGTCAGTTTCAACGCCGCTTGGTGTTACAACACCAGCCGATAGAACCGCGACGCCGTCCCACAGAACAGATCGGCCTTCTCCGAGGCGCTGGCACCCTTTGCCAGGATTTTGCAGGCGTTCCAGAACGCCTGGTAGCCGTAGGAGCCTTTGTCGACCGGGAAGTTGCTCTCGAACATGCAGCGGGAGGCGCCGAAGGCCTCGATGCACACATCGACATACGGCTTCCAGGCGGCGGCCAGATCTTCCGAGGACGGCGGTTCGGCGCGCTCATGGAAATCCCAGCCGTTGATCCGCATCGCCATGCCGCCGAGCTTGACGACGACGTTGGGGCAGGTGGCCAGGTCCTTGATGGCGGCGGACCATTGGGAAAAAACCTCGGCGCGTTTCCCGGCATAGGCGCCGATCGCCAGCGGGCCGCCGATGTGGTTCAGGCAGATGCCGGTGCCGGGGAAGGCGCGCGCCAACGCCGCGACGTCGCCGATTTGCGGGTGGTACAGCCAGGCGTCGAAGGTCAGGTTCAACGGGGCCAGGCAGGCGAAACCCTGGCGGAACGTCGCGTCGCCCATCAGGCCGGACGGCATCGGGTAGGCCGGATTCATGAGCGCGGGATCGGCGTCCCAGGCCGTGATGTGCCGGATGCCGCGGAACCGTCCACCGCCGGCTCTGATATGGGCCTCCAACACCGGGGCAGCACGCGCGCCGTTGCGCAGGTCGGCGTGGCCCACGATGCCGGCGCAGATCTTGGCGGTACCGTAGCCGCCGGATGCGCTCATGGCGGCGACGCCGTTCACGAACTCGGTTTCGCCGACGGGGCGGAACTCTTCCGGTCCGCCAGCGCGGTGCATCGACCGGCACTGCACGAAGACGGTGCCGACGATGTTGTGGCCGGAGTTGGTGTCGGCCAGCAGATCGTCGAGCATGTAGTTCCAGCCCGGCCGCTCCCACAGATGGTGGTGCGGATCGACGATCGGCAGTTCCGGTTCCAGGACGGTCTCGACCCGGCGCGCAAGCCAGTCGTCGCGCACCGGCAGGTAAGGACTGTGGGCAGCCTGTGTGGTGGTGCTCATGATGGTGTGTGCCTTTTGAGGAAGGAGACAACTCGTTTGTGTTGCGCATCCATATGGTCTGGACCACGCCATTCGCGGATAACCTCGACGCCGGGCAGCAGGGCTTCCAGCTCCGTCGCCGTCGCCGCCGGATGCGGGATATCCGTGCCGGGCAGCAGGATGGTTGGCACCGGGCAGTTGCGCACGAAATCGCGGTCCACGCAGAACACGAACTCATGATCCCACATGTTCTTGCCGAACGCGATCATTTTGGCCTCGTCCAGTTCTGGCCGCTCGGCCCGCTTTTCGACGATCCAGTCGGCGTGGCTCTTGGGAAAGTAGTCCGGGTGTTCGGGATGCACACCGATGGGATTTTGCAGAACAGCGCTGGCGACCCGCGATGGCGCGACTTTCGCGGCCATGAGAGAAAAACTGCCGCCGATGCAGCCGCCCAGCACATGGAACTTATCGGCCCCGACGTGATCCATCAGCGCGAGGTGGTCGGCGGCATAGGTGTGCCAGCCGTGATCCGCCTCGATGGCGGTGCGGGACTGGCCGGCGTTGCGTTGGTCCATGGCGATGACGTGGTAGCCGGCATCCGCGAGAACCTGCGTCCAATCGCACCAGGTGCGTTGCGGGCCGTTGGCGGGGTGGTGCCACATTTCCAGCCGGGAGCGCAGGCCGCCGGGGGCGAACAGCAGGACAGGGAAGCCTTTCCCGAATTCCTCGTAGTAGATTTCCCCGTCGGGGCGTTTCAGCATGGGCATAGGGTTTCCTCCTTGATTTCTTTACCCGAGGAGTCGTTTCGCTTCCTCGGCATCGTTGGCAATCTGGGTTTTCAGGGCGTCCAGGCTGGGGAATTTGATTTCTGGGCGGATGAAGGCGTGCAAAGCGACGGTGATTTCGGTGCCGTAGATGTCGCCGGAGAAGCCGAACAAATTGACCTCCAGCCGGCTTTCGGTGCCGGCATTCACCGTTGGGCGGCGGCCAATGTTGGCGACGCCCTTGTGGACGGCGCCGTCGGCGGTGCGGACGGTGACGGCGTAGACGCCGCGCGCTGGCTCCAGATGCTGACCCAACGCGACGTTGGCGGTGGGGAAGCCGATGGTGCGGCCCAGACGGGCACCGTGCGCGACCACCCCACGGATGGCCCAGGGGCGCCCTAGCTCCGCCGTTGCCCGTTCGGGGTAACCGTCCTGCAGCGCTCGGCGGATGCGGGTCGACGACAGGGGGCCCCGCGCGTCGGTGACGGGCGGCACCAGGGTCAGGCCCATGCCCAGGGCCTCGGCGCGGGCGGCAAGAAACGCCGTGTCGCCGCCGCGGCGGTGGCCGAAGGCAAAGTCCTCGCCGGAGGCCAGATGTTTCGCGCCGAGGCCTTTGTGCAGGACCTCGACCACGAAATCCTCGGCTGTCATCAGGCTGAAGTCGTGGTTGAAGGGCAATTCGTACAGGATTGCCACGCCCAGGGCGGCCAGCGCGTCGGCGCGTTCGGCGGACAGGGTCAGGCGGAAGGGGGGATCTTCGGGGCGGAAGACTTCGCGCGGGTGGGGTTCGAAGGTTAGCACGGCCAGGGGCTTGGCGGGACGGGCGGCGTGGGCGGCGCGCAGCAGGCCGGCGTGGCCGCGATGCACGCCGTCGAAGTTGCCCAATGCGACGATGGCACCGCGCGCGTCGTCCGGCAGACCTTGCCAAGTGTGGTAGATGCGCATCGGCGATCCTGTTGCTTGGGGCGCTTTCTTGCGGGAAGCGGCGGGGCAAATCAACCTCGCGGCCGGTTGCGCCCAGCGGCGGGAGCCATCATAGGAATGGCCGCATGATCCAGACCAACGTCGGCACCTCGGACGACCTGCTGCGCGAACTATCCGCCTGGGTGCGGATGGAAACGCCCACGACCGATGCTGCGGCGGTGAACCGCCTGATGGACGTGGCGGAGGGCGAACTCACCCGCGCCGGCGCCGGCATCGCCCGCATCCCCGGCCGCGACGGCTTCGGTGACAATCTGATCGCCCGCACGCCGGGGGAGGGCGCGCCCATTCTGATCGCCGGCCATTTGGACACGGTGTGGTCGCACGGCACCCTGGACGCGATGCCCTACGAGGTGAACGGCGACAAGGCGCACGGACCCGGCATCTACGACATGAAGGCCGGCAGCTTCCTGGCGTTCCATGCCGTTCGCTCCATCCTGGCACAAAAAATTCCCACCAAACGCCCCATCGTGCTGCTGCTGACCCCGGATGAGGAGGTCGGCAGCCCGTCCTCCCGCGACGTGATCGAGCGGGAGGCCGCGCAGGCGGCGTTCGCCCTGATTCCGGAACCCGCCGGCCAGGGCGGCGCCTGCGTGACGGCGCGTAAAGGCGTTGGGCGGTTCACGCTACGCGTCGAGGGCCGGGGCGCGCACGCCGGCACCAGTTTTCAGGATGGCGCCTCGGCGACCGTGGAGCTGGCGCACCAGATCCTCGCCATCCACGCCATGGTGGATCATGAAATCGGCATCACCCTGAACACGGCGCCGATCTGGGGCGGCTCGCGGCCCAACGTCGTTTCCCCCGAAGCCGGCTGCGAGATCGACCTGCGCGTCAACACCCCGGCCGAAGGCGAAGCCATGGAGCAGCAATTGCTCGCGTTGACCGCCCGCACCGCCGGCTGCCGCGTCATCGTGCGGGGCGGCATGAACCGCCCCCCTTACACCGAAAACCCCGGCATCGTGGCGCTATACCAGCATGCCCGCGGCATTGCCGACCACGTCGGCATCCGCCTGCCTCGTCAGTCGCGCGGCGGCGGCTCCGACGGCAATTTCACCGCCGCGCTCGGCATTCCGACGTTGGATGGGCTCGGCTGCCCCGGCGCCGGGGCGCATGTGAAGCACGAGCACATCCTGTGGCGGAACCTGGCCCCCCGAGCCGCATTCCTGGCGGGGCTGCTGGAGACGTTGGGCTAGACGGTGCTTTTCAATTCGCAATTCTTCATCGTCGTCTTCCTGCCGGTGGTGCTGGGCCTGTATTACGCGTTCGCTGGCAACCGCGTGGCGCGGCAGAGCGTGGTGGTGCTGGCGTCGCTCGGTTTCTACGGCTGGTGGGACGTCCGGTTCGTGCCGCTGCTAATGGGGCTGACGGTCGCGAACTGGTTGTTTGCCCAGTGGTTCGGGCGGGCCCGCCATTCGTCGATCCCGGTCTTGGGCGTGGCATTGAATCTGGCGGTGCTCGGCCTGTTCAAATACGCCGACTTCCTGCGCGGCACCGCATTCGGGCTGGCGGGGGACGACTGGCAGCCGTGGCATTTGATCCTGCCGCTGGGGATCAGTTTTTTCGTGTTCCAGAAGATCTCCTATTTGATCGACCTGCGGCGGGGCGATCGGCACATATACGGGTTCCTCGACTTTTGTATGTTCGTCTCTTTCTTCCCGCAGCTCATTGCCGGCCCGCTGGTGCGGCACAACGAGATCATCCACCAGTTTCGCGCCGACCCGCGCGGGCCCGCGATGTGGGACAGTCTGTCGCGCGGCTTCGTGCTGTTCATTATCGGCGTGGGCAAGAAGGTGCTGCTGGCCGATACGCTTGCGATGCTCGCCGATCCCTTGTTCACGAAGGCATTGGGCACCCCGTTGTCGATGGCGGAGGCCTGGGCGGCGGCGGGGTCCTATACCCTGCAGATCTACTTCGATTTCTCGGGCTATTCGGACATGGCCATCGGGCTGGGGCTGATGTTCGGGCTGCGGTTGCCGTTCAACTTCGATGCGCCATACCGGGCCGTCTCGGTGCGGGACTTCTGGCGGCGGTGGCACATGACGCTCAGCCGGTTTCTGCGGGATTATCTGTACATCCCGCTCGGAGGCAGCCGTTGCGGTCCGATACGGCAGGCGGTCAACGTCGTCGCGACCATGTTGCTGGGCGGGTTGTGGCACGGCGCCAACTGGACCTTTGTCGTGTGGGGCGGGTTGCACGGCGTGGCTCTGGCAGTGAACCATGTTTGGGAGCAACGGGGGTTCCCGTTGCCTCGCGTGGTGTCTTGGTTGCTGACGCTGGTGTTCGTGATGGCGTGCTGGGTGCTGTTTCGGTCCCCGGATTTCTCCACTGCCGGGCAGGTGCTGGCGTCGATGGTGGGCGCGCATGGCGTTGGCCATGTCTCGCTGGACCGGGACTCCGCGCGGGCGTTGGTGCTGGGGGCCTCGGCGGCGGTGATCGGCCCAACGAGCCATGTGGCCGCGCTTACCCGACTGCGCCCGAGGCCCTGGATCGCGGTGCCGGCGGGCGTGGGGCTGGCGTATCTCTTGCTGCTGATTGGCGGGCGGTTGCCCAATGTCTTCATCTATTTCCAGTTCTGACCCCTGGCGGCGGTTTTTCCGCCTGATCGCCGGCGCCGCCGCGATCGCGGCGGGGATCGTTTACGCCTTCGTTGTGTTGGTGGATCCGTTCGACACGCTGCCGCTGTCGCCGCCGGCCGACCGCCCGCCGGTCGCGAGCAACCAGCGATTCTCCTACCCCTCGCTGGCGCGGTCCCCGCGGTTCGACAGCGCGATCATAGGCACCTCCAGCAGCCGGCTGTTGCGGCCGGAGGTGCTGAACCCGTTATTCGGCGCGCGTTTTGTCAATCTGGCGATGAACGATGCCACGGTCTACGAGCAGTCGCGGCTGTTCGGGTTGTTCGCCCGAACGCACCCGGCACCGAAAGTGGTGATGCTGGGTCTGGATTACCGTTGGTGCCCGACGGGCCCCGACTATCAGCGGCTGACGTTTCGCACGTTCCCGGAGTGGATGTACCGGGACAACCTTTGGGCTGGCTATCTGGAAATGTTCAATGCCTACACTGTGCAGTCGGCTGGGCAGATGTTTGGCATCATGATCGGGATCAAGCAGCCGGATCAGGGGCGGGACGGCTACACCAGCTTCGTGCCGCCCGATGCCACCTACGATTCCGCGCGGGCTTTGGTGCATTTACGCGGCGAAGGCCCCTATGTGCCGGGCGGGGAGCGGGAAGGTGCGCCCTCGGCATGGTCCTACCCGGCGATGGGTCCGTTGCGGGCGATGCTTGTTTCCGTTCCGGCGGCGACCCGCAAGGTGCTGTTTTTCATCCCGTACAACCATCGCATGCTGACCGACCCGGGCAGCGCGGGCGCTGTCGTGTGGGACGAATGCCGCCGCCGCGTGGTGGCGGAGGCCGCACGCGTGCCGAACACGCAGGTGCTGGATTTCATGCGGCCGAGCCCGATTACCGAGGCGGACGACAATTACTGGGACGGCATCCACTACCGGACCGGCGTCGCGGACCGGCTATCGCGCGATATGGCGGGGGCGGGGCAAGGAGAGACATCGGACGATTATATCGTGCTTTGGTCGGGAGTGTCTCGCTAGCGATTTTGGCACCAATCCCGCCAGGCGAAGCGGATCGCCGCCCCCAGATTCGCCCCGAACCGGGGTGCATCGGTCAGCGGGCTGGCTTTCACCCGCGCTCGCAGGCCCGCCCGCAGCGCGGCCAACGCCGCGACATCGGACGCCTTCGCCACGGCCAGCGCCTCGTACCCCGCCGTGTTGTGTGCCACCCAATCCGGCAGACCGGCGTTGCACATGTGGCTGAGCGAG
The DNA here is from genome assembly GCA_903924985.1 of uncultured Acetobacteraceae bacterium. Classification (GTDB taxonomy): domain Bacteria; phylum Pseudomonadota; class Alphaproteobacteria; order Acetobacterales; family Acetobacteraceae; genus Rhodopila. Next base: position 42,092 of record CAIYDT010000134.1, on the reverse strand, counting down.
TGCCGGGCGGCGAAGATCTCGCCGGCGTAAACCAGGGTCGGCACGCCCATCCACAGCGCCTCGCAGGTCGTCAGCCCGCTGGAATACGGGAATGGGTCCAGCGCGATGTCGATGTCGTTGTATTCCGCCATGAAGGCCCGATGGCGGGAGGCGCCGCGCAGCTCGATCCGGCCGGGATCGATCCCCGCGGAGGCGAAAGCGGCCAGCATCTCGGCGGCGGTGCCGGCTTCGCTGAACTGGTGCGTCTTCAGCACAAGCCGAGAGCCTGACACGCGATGCAGGATGCGGGTCCATGTTTGGATGACGGTGGGCGTGACCTTCGCCAAGTTGTTAAAACATCCGAACGTTAAGAACCCGTTTGTCAAAGCGGGCAAGGGCGCCACCTCGGGCGCATACGACGGCGGGCTGTAGCAAACATATCCATCCGGCAGGCGCAGCAACCGTTCCGAGTATAGATGCTCCAGTTCGGCGGGTGTCTCCCACCGGTCGGTCAGGAACCAGTCCATTTCCGGCAGGCCGGTGCTGTGGTTTTGCATGCCGACCCATTTGATCTGCACTGGCGCCAACCGGTGGGCGCAGGCCGGCATGCGTCCCGCGTCGCCGTAGCCGCCGAGGTCGATCAGCACGTCCAGCCCAACGGTGCGCGCGCATTGCGCGAGAGCCAGATCGTTCAGCGTGTCCGCGTCGATCCAATCGTGCGCGATCGCCTGAAACCGGTGGGTGATGGGGTCGGAACCCTCCGCCGAACGGGTGAGGCACACCAGGCGGAACGCATCCGGGTCGAGTGTCTCGAAGCCCGCGACCGTCAGCCACCCGACCGGATGGCTCCGTAATGAGCCGGACAACAGCCCCACGGTCAAAGGCCGGTTCGGGTCTGGCGTGTTCCGAAACGCGGGCAACTGTTCCCGCGGCAGCCGTTCGGCGCAAGCACGCGATGCCGCCAGGAGGCGTGCGCCGTCTACCTCAGCGCAGTATGGGAGGGTATTGCACAGGGTGCGCCACGGCAGGACCGACGAGGGTTCGAGGCTGATCGCTTCCTCGGCAAGGTCCACCGCTTCGGCCTGATACCCCACGCTGACCGTCGCGGTGGCGAGGTTGCACAGCACCGATGCGGCCTCTCGCGACCAGCCCGCGAGGTCCAGCAGGATGGTACGAGCCTCCCGATGGCGATGCATTCGAGTGAGAACCGCCGCGAGGTCGTTGGATACGCGCGGATTCTTCGGTGCGAGGTCGTGCGCGCGGCGCAACGCGGCCTCGGCTTCCTGAAGCCGGTTTGATCGCGCCAGGACGGCGCCCAGGAGCCAGGTGGGCATGGGGGCGTCGGGGGCCAGGGACGATGCGACTTCCAAGGCGTCCAACGCCGCGGGGTGATGGCCAAGACGCTCCAGCGCGACGCCGCGCGCGGTATGCCCCGCGGGGTTGAACGGGTCAGTGGCGCAGCGCGCGTTCAGGCGGCGCAGTGCGTCGGGCAGGGCGCCGGCGGCCGTGGCGGCCTCCACGCCGTGCAAGGCGATGTCCACGGCCAGCGGCGCCAGGGTTTCCCCTTCGACGAAGGCCGCATACGCCAAGGCGGGATCGCCGGACGCCGTCAGTATCTGGCCCAGCCGGTCCCAGGCGGCTGGATCCGAGGGGACCATCCCGCAACGGCGCAGGGCGTCGTCGCGGGCCTGGATCAAGGCAGTCATGGGCTTAGTGGACGGCCGGCGCCGGCTCGACCACCAGCAGGAAGCCCGGCACTGGGGCGCCGCCCTCGTACCGGATCGTTTGCCGCCGCATGTCGCGGAGCGTGAAGCCCGCGGCGCGCAGGGAGTCCTCCAGATAGGCCTGGGTGTGGGCGTAACGACCTTGCCGGTGCAATGCCCAACCCTGGCCCTCAGCCTCGGTCAGGCGCTCCTCGACCGAAAACACGAACCAGCCGTTGGGTGCCAGCCGGGGATGGATGGCCCGCAGCAGCGGGTCGAGCGCGCCGAAATAACACAGCATGTCCCCGGCCAGGATCAGATTCCAGGTGCCGGTATCTTCGGCGAGCCAGTCGAGGACATCGGCTTCCTCCAGTGTTGCATACAGGCTCTTGGCTTCAGCTTCCGCTAGCATGCGGCCGGAGATGTCCACGCCCGTCAGCGGCCCGATGGGCAGATCGGCGATCGCCACCCCGATCAGTCCCGTGCCGCAGCCGAGGTCCAGCACCGGCCCGCATTGGCCCATCGCGTCCAGATATTCCAGCACGACCCGACGGATCGCCCCGGGGATCTGATAGCCCAACCCGATCAGATGATCGTCGAACCGGTCGGCGTAACCATCGAACACCGCCCGCAGATAGTCCGGCGGCGCCCGTTTGGCGCCGGGCAGCAGGCCGCTGGAGGCAACGAGATGCCGGACATAAGGGTCGTCCGGTCCCAGTTTTAGCGCTTCGGCGTAGGAGTCGGCGGCTTCGGCGTGCAGTCCGAGGCTGGATTGGGCGTGACCCTTCAGGCCGAACAGGCAAGCATCCACCGTGCCGGCGATGCGCCCATCTTCGGCCAGACTGACGGCGGTGGGGAAATCGCGGTGCCGGATGCAGAACAGGATGGCGGCGTTGCGCAGGTTCAGCGGGCCTCCCATGGGGGACAGGCCCGCGCGCAGAATGGCGAAGGCGGCTTCGGGGTCGCCGTCGGTCTCTGTCGCGACGGCCAGCGCTTCGCGGAATGCCGGGTTTCGCGGTTCGGCGGAGCAGGCTTCCGATAGGCAGGTTCGGGCCTCCGCCGGATGCCCGAGGTTCAATAATGCACTGCCGAGCATAGCTTTCGCGTCCGGGTCCGCGGGATCGAGGATGACGGCCTCAGCCGCGTCGCGGGCCGCGCGTTCGTAGTCGCCGGTCCGCTGGCAGAACGAGGCGCGTTGTTTGCGGAGGTCCCCATGGTCCGGGGATACTTCGATAGCGGCGTCGAATTCGGCTCGGGCGAGTGCATGTTCGCCCAGGCCCTCGGCCAGGCGGGCGGCCAGCAGGCTGAGTTCCGGGGATGGTTCGATCAACTGCCGAGCGGCGGCGAGCAGGGGGCCGGCGGCGCCGCAGCGGCCGGCATCGATCAGGGCGCCGACGCGCCGCACCAATGCGAGAGGGTCGGCGGTCGCGTGTACCATATCCATGATGGGCTCCTTTTGAGCGGACTTTCAGTGTGCGTCGGACAACCCGGCGGCGATGTGTTCGTTGATGGTAATGAGGTAGTCGAAGTTCGGCTCCTCGTTGTCCATTTCCCGCTGCACCGCGAGGCCGACGGAAATGATCTGGGCACGCAATGGTGCGGGTAGGGTGCTGAGCGGGTCGAACATCAGATCGCCAACCGTGGTCCAAAGCCGCCGGTTGTCCGCCAAAGCGCGGATACGGGCGATCGGCGTCCCATCGCGCGCTGTGCGCAGGGCGCCGGTGGCGCGGTGGAAGACATCGGCCTCTTGCGCCCGCTGGGATCGCCGGACGGAGGCAGCCTCATATGCTCGTGTGGCGTGGGTCATGGTTTTCATGATGGTCCTTGCTCCTGATTGCGGGGACGGGTCCGTTCCAGGCCGTTTTGGCCCCAGTGGGATTTATTGTGGGATTTATTGGTGTCGCGCCGGCGAACCGTCCGAGCGCCGCATCCTCATGCTGGATCACCCGGCCGGTCAGTTTCAGTGCTTTGTAGCAATTATCTGCCTCCGCCGCGTCCAACGCCTGGTCGAGCATGTCGCGAGCGACGGCGGATGTCGTTGCGTCCTTGAAGTCGTCGATTAACGAGCGGGCGGCGACAAGGCCGCGCGGCCGTTCTTCATCGTTGCCGATATAAGCGGCCTGAAACGCGAAATAGATGCGCCTGGCCGGGCTGTCGGCTTCGTCCGGGGCCATGATTTGTTTGCCGAACAGAAACCGGACATGCGAGGTCAGCTCGATCTTCGACCGGGAACGAAACCGAATGGGCGCACCGTTGACGATCATCATCTCGCCGGCGCGAAGTTCGAGTACCAGAGCGGACATTCGGCCTCTCCCACGGTGTGGACGCCGGACCCCAGGACGCAGCCGATGTCCTGGGACCGAACGGCCGGCGACCCTTACTTGAAGAGGCTGAGCAGGGTCTGCGGCGCCTGATTGGCGAGCGACAGGGCCTGCGTGCCGAGCTGCTGGCGAATTTGCAGCGCCTGCAACTGCGCCGATTCCTGCGCCAGGTTGGCGTCCACCAGAGCGCCAAGGCCGCTGTTCAGCGCGTTGACCTTGTCGCTGTTGTAGCTGATCTGGTTGGACACATAGTTGGCTGAGGAACCGATATCGTTCAGCGCCTGCCCAACCGCGTGCTGCTGGTTGACGAAAGTGCCGCTGGAAGTGATCAGCGCCGCGATGGTCGAAGCACCGTTCATCTGGGTGGTCGTGAAGGCGACCGAGCCATATAGCGCCGATCCGCTGAAGGTCGCGATGCCGTAGGACGACCCGGATTCGTTACGTGCCACCGCCACACGGGCAAAGATGCCGTTGCTGCCTGAAAGATCGCCGATCAGCGTCTTGCCGTTGTAGCTGGCATCCTGGACGAATGTCTTCACGTTCGACAGCATCGAGTTGTACTGCTTCTCGTAATTGGTGCGGTCGTTGCCCTGCACGTTGCCGTCCGACAGCTTGACCAACACATCGCGCATGCTGGACATCATGCTGGAGATGTTGTTCAGGCCGGACTGCGTCGTCGACAGCAGCCCTTGCACACCGCCAAGCTGCTGGTTGGCGCTGGTCAAGGCTCCGATGGCGGAGCGGACGTTCTGCGCAATGGCATAGGCCGCGCCGTCATCGGTGGCGTCCGCCACGCGATAGCCGGTGGAAACCTGCTTTTGCACCGCCGCCAACTGGCTGTTCGTCGAGTTCAACGATGCAAGGGCGATCATCGCGCCGACGTTGGTGTTCACTGAGTTCAGGGACATGGTGTCTTACCTTCATTTCCTGGGGTTGCACTTGCCCCACTTTTTGCGGGATCGAGGGGGAGTGTGACGGGTAAAGGTTAACCAAACGTAAACGCGGCGCATTTTTTTCACCCTACCGGCAAATATTTTGCGAGCGACAGCGTGCCCAGGCTGGCGATCAGCTGATAGGACGACTGCAATTGTGTTTGAGTCTGGGTCAGAGCCGACAAAGTCGCGGCCATATCGACGTTCTCCGCGCTTCCGACCTGGGTGGTCAGCGTGGCTTGGGTGTGACTCAGGTTGGTTTGCATGGTCGTCAGGCTGGCTTGCGTGTCGCCCAGCACGCCGGTGTCTGCCGCCATGGCGCTGACGGCGCCCGTCAGGCTGGTGCGGGTGTCCTGGATCAGGCTGGCGAAGTTAGGGTCGCTGACCTGGGAACTGCTCAGCGAGCCTATGGTGGCGAGGGCGCGCATCAGGTCGCGCATGTAGGATCCGGTGGTGGACGTGCCGGTGGAGGCTATGGAACTGTTGGCGCTGGCCAACAGCCCCACCTGTTGGATTTGCCCCCCAGCGGTCTGCAAGGCGGGCGCCTGCGCCGCGCCGGCCGGCTGCGACAGATACGCCGAAAACGGCGTGGTCCCGGCCGCGTTGGAGCTGGCGATGCTCAGGGTCGCGGCAGCGGTCGCGGCGGCGCCATTGGTCGATAGCGCCGAAACGGCGGTTGCGATCTGGGTGGCGAAGCCCGACGATCCGATCGCGTCGGGGTTGGGCACCGGCGGGTTTTGGCTGTCCTGACCCGCGAAGACGTAGACGTTGCCATCCTGGGTATCGAGCAGGCTGGCGGTCTGGGTCAGAGCGGCCTTGGCGTTCGCCGCGACACTGTCGACCTCCGACGGGTTCAGGCCATTCAGGTTGTTCAAATCCGCCAGAAAGGTGGAGGCGATGCTCTGCAATTGGGTCATCGCCGTCTGGGTGACCCCGAGGCGGGACGTGGCGGCGTCGATATTGCTTTGCTGGATCTGCAAAGCGGCGATTTGGGGGTGCAGGCTCAGCGACACGGACGCGCCGTTGCCGAGCCCCGCGTAGGTATCGGCGATTAGCCCGTTGCTGGCCTGCTGACTCAGCGTGTTCAGGTTCTGCCGGATGGTGGCGCTGCTGGCCAGCAACTGGCTCAGCAGCCCGTATTCGGTTTGGCCGATGGCGCCGGACATCGTCAGGCCGCCACGGCGCTGAGCAGTTGTGTCCACATTGTCTGCGTGGCGGAGATGATGCGCGCATTGATGCCGTAGGCGTTCTGCAACGCCACGACGGATGCCATTTCGGTGTCCATGCTTACCCCCGTTTCGGCCGACAGCTTGCCGGTCAGGCTGGCCTGCACCGCGGTCTCGGTTTGCAGTTGATTCGTGACACTGGCGCTGTCCTGGGCCTGCGATCCGACCAGCGCGCTGGCGAAATCCGACAACGCCGCCGGCGCGCCGAACGGCGCCTGCAACGTGCCCGCCGGCCCGAGGCCGGTCAGGTTGGGCGATGGCTGCGTCACGCCGGATTGCGCGTTGGGGCCCATCGCGTAGGTCAGGATACGGGAAATCAGCGTGCTGAACCCGGCCGGCCCGCCGGCCGGGTTGGGCGTAAACGCCGAGGCACCGGCCGGATCGCCCGCCACCGCCTGCGTGCCGTCACGCACCAGCGACGGGTTGGCTGTCACGGCGGGATTGACCTGGATGGTTCCCGCGAACCCCACATACCCCGCTTGCGCCGGCGTGCCGCCGCCGCTGGGAACCGCGCCGGTGGGATCGGTGAACAGGGTCAGACCCTGCGCCGAAAATCGGGACGCCAGCGTCTGGGAGAACTCATCCAGTTCGGCCTGGTAGGTTGGCAAGGTGGTGTCGCGCAGCGCGATGTTGGCGCCGAGTTGACCGCCCCGGATTTGGCCGGTGACGTCCTGCCCGTTCAGCATGACGCCGGGCAGCGTACCGGATGCATACGACGTTTGCGGAGCGGCGTTGGCGTTGGCGATGCTGAGCGGGCCGGTCGTGTCGCGGGTCGGCAATGTCAGGCCGGCGTTTGTCAACACCAGCATATCCCCGTTCGGGCTGACCAGCGTCTTGACATTCAGCAGCCCCGACAGCGTGTTCACCGCTCTGTCGCGCTGATTTTCCAGATCGGCGGTGGATTGGCCGGTGGATTTCAGCGTGACGATTTGGTTGTTGAGGCTCCCGATCTGGGTAAGGGCTTGGTTGGCGGAGGCGATCCCGCTCACCAGATTGCCCTGCGCCGTGTTCCGCTGAGCGGTATAGGCGTTGCTCAGGGCGTTGATGCCGCTGGCCAGCGTGCTCGCCGCGCCGACCACCGCGCTTTGCGCCGTCTGGTTGTCAGGCTGGTTGAGTAAAGTGGAGAACTGGTTGCTCAGGGCTCCGAGCAGGCTGGGCAGGTCATTGCCCTGGCCGGGGGTGCCCTGGACGGCGTCGATTGCCTGCAACGCGGTTTGCTGGGTCGTCAGGTCCGCCACCGTACTGGCCTGCGCTTGCGTCTGCGCTTGCAACGCGGCGTCGGTCAGGCGGGTCGCCGGGCCGGACCTGACCCCCATGGGAAGGCCGGATTCGGTCAACGCTTGCTGCGTGCCGACCTCCGTCGCATATCCGGGCGTGCTGGCATTGGCGATGTTCTGCGACACCAACGCCAGCTGGCGGTCGATATTCGCCACTCCGCCGGTGGCGATGGACAGGGCGGCGTCGAGGTTCACGGCGCTACTGCTTCATGTCGATCGTGGTGGTCAGCAGCTGGTTGGCGGCGGTAATCATCTTGGCATTCGCCGAGTAGGCCTGCTGCGCCACGATCAGATGCGAGAACTCGGTGGCGATATCGACGTTCGACCCTTCCACCGAACTGGTGACGATGGTGCCGGCGCCGTGGGTGTTCGCCGCCTCGGCGGTCGGGGTGCCGGACAGCAGCGTGGCGGTGAAGGCCTGGCCGTTTTGGCTTTGCAGCTTGTCCGGCGCGTTGAAGGTGGCGATTGGGATCTGCGCGATCGTTCGGCTCTGTCCGTTGTTGTAGTTCACGACCACGCTGCCGTCGGCCTGCGCCACCACGCTGGAAAAGCTGCCGGGGGGCACGCCGTTTTGCGTCAGGCCCCCCAGGCTGTAGGCGGAGCCGGCGTATTGCGTGACCCCGTTGGTCAGCCCGTAGGTGCCCATGTTCAGGCTGATGGTCTGCGGGCCGGAGCCGAAATCGGCGGTAAAATCCAAAGCCGCCGGCTGCCCGGTGGTGTAGCCCGCCGCGGTGACGGTGCCGGTGACGTTGGCGATCTGGCCGATGGTGCCGGCCGGTACGGGATTGCCGCTGGTCGAGCCGAACGTGACCTCCGCCGATCCCAGCGCCGAGGGTGTCAGCGAGGGCGCGTTCACCGATACCGTCCAGTCGTTCGCCGCGTTCTGCACCCAGTTCAGCGTCACCGTGTGCTCGGTGCCCAGCGAGTCGTAGACGTTGATGTCCGAAGAGATAGGGGCCGTTGCCGTTGCTGTGCCGGCGGTGGGTGTGGCGGGCAGATTGGCCGACAGTTGCACCGAGGACGTGGCCACCGGATTGAACACCGTCTGCGACACCTGAATGGGCGCCAACGCGTTCTGGTTCACCAGTCCAGTGGTCTGATCTACCTGCCAGCCATTCAGGTACAGCCCCGCGCTGTTGACCATGTACCCGGCGCTATTGACCTGAAAATCTCCCGCCCTGGTGTAGTACTGCTGCGGTGAGAAACTAGTGACATTGTTAACCGTGCTGGTCGGCTGCGACACGGGGAAGAACCCCTGCCCGGCGATCGCCATGTTCAGCGGGTTGGAGGTCTGGGTGACAGTCCCCTGCACGCTATTGGCGTAATCGGGCAGCGCGACCACGGCGCCAGGCTCATTGACCGTGTTGTTGCTGGTCGTGAGGTAGTCAACGAAGCTGGTATCGACCTGCTTGTAGCCCACGGTCTGCGCGTTCGCGACGTTTTCGCTGATGTTGGAGAACGACGTGGATTGGGCAGTCAATCCACTGATGGCGCTGTTCAGCGCTCCGAGCAACGACATGGCGGGACTCCCGAGGGGTGCGGTCGGGAGGGGAGGAGCAGGAAGCGTGCCAGCTTCTCTCAATCGTCATCCTCGGGCTTGACCCGAGGACCCCACGCGGCACAAGCCGTTGGAATTGTGGGGGAGTGCCAAAGGCCGGTGGCCGCGGCGGTCCTCGGGTCAAGCGCGAGGATGGCGATAATAAACGGCACGGGGCGGCAAGCGTTGCAGTCGTCTCGGCAAAACCTGCCGGGCCAGCCTCAGACCGACGGAACGGTCACCCCGACCATGTCGCCCTCGCGGACGATGGCGGCGAGCTGTTCGGGCGTCCAATCCTCGGTTCCCGCCGGGCGCATCGGCAGCACCATCCAGCGGTAGTCGGCGGTCGAGTCCACCACGCGGACCTTCACGTCGGGGGAGATCGTGGTCTTCCACTCGGCCAGCAGGCCGCGGGGGTCGCGGACGGCTTTGGACCGGTAAGCGGCCGACTTGTACCAGAACGGCGGATACCCCAGCACGGCGCGGGGGTAGCAGCTACACAGGGTGCAAACGACGAGGTGATGCACCTCCGGCGTGTTTTCCAGCACGCCGAGCGGCGGCATGCCGCGCATGGGGATGTTCAGAGCCTCGGCGGCTTTGGTGCCGTCGGTCAGCATCAGATCCCGGTACGCGGGGTCGGTCCAGGCCTTGGCGACCATGCGCGCGCCCTGGCCGGGGCTGGCGTTGTCGGTGATGGCGATGCGTTCGGCGATCTCGGCCGGGGAGGCGAGGCCCTTCTGCGCCAGCAACCCGCGCACTGCTTCCAGCAGGCGTTCGCCATCGGTTTCCAGGATGTTCATGCCGGTTCCAGCCAATGTCCGAAGATTTCCACCTGAACCTCATCTGAGGCGCCCTGACCGTTCCACAGCGCGGCCATGCCGAAGCGTACATGGTAGAGAGGCCGCTGTTCGGCGGGGCGGGCAAAGGCGAGGTCTTCCGGGTTGGGGAAGTCCCCCAGATGGCGGACGACGGTGCCGCGCTGGCCGCGCACATAATGCGGCGTGCGGATGTGCACCGGGCCGCGGGTTTCCGGCCAGTCGTCCTTCACCCGCACGGTGGCACCCGCGCTGTAGGTCATGACTCCCCCAGCGCCGCGTGCAGTTCGGCCTCGGTGATGATGCCCTTCTGGAGCAGATTGTCGGTGATCGAGCGGATCCAGCGGCGGTAATAGCTGAGCTTGTGGTACTGGTCTTCCGGGATGGACTCGATGCCGCGGCGGAGCTCGTCCACCGACATGATCTGCTTCGCGCCGAGGATGCCGCGGATGGCATCAACCTCCCGGTCGAAGTCGGTCAGGGCATGCGGCTCGATATCCACGGGCTCGCACATGAATTTTGGTACGCCCCCCAGATCGTGGTGGGCGCGGGGTGTTTCCTGGTCCATGAAGGGGAGGTTAGCGCGGTTGGGGCCGGGGTTGAAGCCCGAACTGCGCTTGTTCTTGCCCCTGTAGCATCCGGGGCTTAATGGTGCGCCGCATCACGACCGGCCGGAATGAGAGATGACCCCCAGTTTTCAGGACCTGATTTTGCGCCTGCACACCTTCTGGGCTCGGCAGGGGTGCGTCATCCTGCAGCCGTACGACGTGGAGATGGGTGCCGGAACTTTTCACCCGGCGACGACATTGCGGGCCCTCGGGCCAAAGCCCTGGCGCGCCGCTTATGTGCAGCCCAGCCGCCGCCCGACCGATGGGCGCTATGGGGAGAACCCCAACCGGTTGCAGCACTATTATCAGTACCAGGTGATCATGAAGCCCAGCCCGGCCGATGCGCAGGAGCTGTTGTTGGCCTCCTACCGCGAAATCGGGCTGGACCCGCTGAAGCACGACTTCCGCTTCGTGGAGGACGACTGGGAAAGCCCCACCCTCGGGGCGTGGGGCCTGGGGTGGGAGGTTTGGTGCGACGGCATGGAGGTCGGCCAGTTTACCTACTTCCAGCAGGTCGGCGGCATCCCCGTTACCTTCCCCAGCTTCGAGATGACCTATGGGCTGGAGCGGCTGGCGATGTACGTCCAGGACAAGGAAAACGTTTATGACCTGGACTTCAACGGCGAGGGAGTGACCTACGGCGACGTGTTCCTGCGGGCGGAGAAAGAATACAGCGCCCACAACTTCGAATTCGCGGACACGGCGATGCTGTCGCGGCATTTCTCGGATGCCGAGAAGGAGTGTTCGGCTTTGCTGGAAAAGCATCTGGCGTTGCCGGCCTACGACCAGTGCATCAAGGCCAGCCACCTGTTCAATTTGCTGGATGCCCGTGGGGTGATCAGTGTGACCGAACGGGCGAGCTATATCGGGCGGGTGCGGGCGCTGGCGAAAGGGTGCTGCGAGGCGTGGGTCGCGGGCGATTCGGCGTGACTTTCGCTACGCCCGGCGGTATTTCTACCATTTCCACCACATATTCTACCGGGGTGCCGCCATGGGCGCGCAACTGAACATCAAAAGCGAGGACGCCTATCGTTTGGCATCCCGCTTGTCCGAATTGACGGGCGAGAGCCTGACTGCGGTCGTCACCAAGGCGCTGCGGACCGAATTGGACCGGCAGGAGCGCGAACGCGGTATCGAGGCGCAGGTGCAAAAGATGCTGGCCATGGGCAGGGAGATCCGTGCCCACATGCGGGAACCCGTCAGTTCCGACATGAGCGACCTGTACGACCAGAACGGACTGCCGCTGTGATTATCGACGCATCGGCCGTGCTTGCCATCGTTTTGGCCGAACCGGACGCCGCCCGGTATGCCAGGGCAATCGCCGCATCCGATGCGCGGCGCATGCCATCGGCATCGTGGTTCGAGGCGACGCTGCGGGTCGATGCCATGGGCGATGCCTACGCCGCCGACCGGTTCGACGATTTCATCCGGGACTTTGGAATCGAGATCGTGCCCTTCACCGCCGACCATGCCCGTGAAGCCCGGCGCGGCCGGCGGCTGTTCGGTAAGCCGCATCACCCGGCCCAACTCAACTACGGTGACTGCATGGTCTATGGCGTCGCCAGGCATGAGCGGGAACCGTTGCTGTTCAAGGGCAACGATTTCATCCACACCGATATCGAACCGGCGTTGAAGGACTGAGCATGGCCGAGTTTTTTCTTGAGTTGTTCAGTGAGGAAATCCCCGCGCGCATGCAAGCTCGAGCAGCGGACGATTTGGCACGTCTGATTTCGAACAGCTTCATGGCGCAGATTTTAGTTCAGTACGCCCGCCCGCAGGTATTCTATGGACCTCGACGGATAGCATACGGGATTGAGGTAGCCTCGGTGGCGCCGGGCGCAACAACGGTTACGCGAGGCCCACGCATTGGTGCGCCCGACCAGGCGATTCAGGGATTCATCCGTAAGAACGAGGCATCAGAGGGCGAGCTTAGAGAAGCGGAAGGCTTTTGGGTCCTGGAGCGTGTCAATCCGCCGATTCCGGCCATTGACCTTATCAAAACCTCCATTCCCAACATTCTCAAACGCTTCCCCTGGCCGAAATCCATGCGCTGGGGCGGCAGTTCGAACTTCACCTGGGTCCGCCCGTTGCGCCGCATCGTCTGCCTGCTGGATGGGGCGGTGGTGCCGTTCTCTCTGGCTGATGGTGCCGATGACGGCCACGGTCTGGCCAGCGGCAACCTGACCGAGGGCCACCGCTTCCACGCCCCCGACGCCTTCGAAGTCTCATCCGTCGCGGACTGGAAATCCAAACTCGCCGACCGCCACGTCCTGGTGGACGCCGCCGACCGCAAGCGCGCCATCGCCGCCGCCATCGCGGCCCTGGCGGCGGAACAGCACTGCACCGTGGTGGACGATCCCGGCCTGCTCGACGAAGTCGCCGGCCTCGTCGAACGCCCCGTCCCGCTGCTTGGACGCATCGCCGCCGAACACATGGATCTGCCGCCCGAGGTGATGCAGGTCTCCATGCGGGTCAACCAGCGCTACTTCGCGTTGCGCACGGCCGACAACAAAGCCGCGCCCTGGTTCGCGTTCGTGTCCAACATCGCGGCGGACGATGGGGGGAAGACCATTATCGCCGGCAACGAGCGTGTGCTGCGCGCCCGTTTCTCCGACGCGCGCCACTTCTGGGACCTGGACCGCAAGGCGCTGCTGGAGAGCCGGGTGCCGTCCCTGGCGCATGTCACCTTTCAGGCCAAGCTGGGTACGCAGGGGGAGCGGGTGACCCGGCTGAAGCGGCTGGCCGACATCATCGCCCCGCATGTCGGCGCCCCCGGTGCGATGGCGGAACGGGCGGCGGAGCTGGCGAAGGCCGATCTGGTTTCCGGCATGGTCGGGGAGTTCCCCGAACTGCAAGGCGTCATGGGCAGCTACTACGCGCTGCACGACGGGGAGCCGATCGAGGTCGCCGACGCCATCCGCGAGCACTACGCCCCACGCGGCCCCAATGAAGCCGCGCCCAGCGCACCGGTCTCCGTCGCTGTGGCGCTGGCCGACAAGTTGGACCAGCTCGTCGGGTTCTTCGCCATCGGGGAAAAGCCGACCGGCGCCGGCGATCCCTACGCGCTGCGCCGCGCGGCGCTGGGCATCATCCGCATCATCCGGGAGAACGGGCTGCGGCTATCGTTGCTGACCCTGATCGACGACGCCGGGCATGGGTTCCACCACCACGGGATGCACCCCGTCCCGCCGAAGGAAATTCTGGAGTTCCTGGCCGACCGGCTGCGAGTTCAGCTGCGAGCGGAAGGTGCCCGTCACGACGTGCTGACCGCCGTGTTCGCCACCGGTGCCGACGACGACATCGTGCGACTGCTGGCTCGGGCAAGCGCTGTGGCGGAGCTGCTGGGCACCGAGGATGGCACCAACCTGCTGACCGCGTACCGCCGAGCGGCCAATATTCTGCGAATCGAGGACCGTAAGGACGGGCCGCACACCGGTCCGACCGACCCCGCATTATCGCGGGAACCGGCGGAGATCGCGCTGGACCACGCTCTGGCCGGCATGCACGACCTCGACCGGCAATTGGCGGCTGAAGACTACGCGGGCGCCATGACCGCCATGGCCGGGCTGCGGGCGCCGCTGGATGCCTTCTTCACCGATGTTACGGTCAACGCGCCCGATACCGATTTACGCCGCAATCGTTTGCGACTCCTGCATCGGGTTCGCGCTACAATGGACCGCGTCGCCGACTTTTCTCGCATTGAAGGCTGATCATGACCAATAAGTGGGTTTACTCCTTCGGCGCCGGCCTCAATGAGGGCCGGTCGGACATGCGTAACCTGCTGGGCGGGAAGGGTGCGAATCTGGCGGAGATGGCCAGCATCGGCCTGCCCGTGCCGTCCGGGTTCACTATTACCACCGAGCTCTGTACCGCGTTCTACGCGAACGGCCGCAAGTACCCGGACGATCTGGCCGCGCAGGTTGAGAACGCGCTGCGCCTTGTCGAGGAAGCAGTCGGCCTGAAATTCGGCGATGCCGAGAAGCCGCTGCTGGTTTCCGTCCGCTCCGGTGCTCGGGTGTCCATGCCGGGCATGATGGACACGGTGCTGAACCTCGGGCTGAACGACACGACCGTGGCCGGGCTGGCGATCTTGGCCAACGACACCCGGTTCGCGTGGGACTCCTATCGCCGCTTCATCCAGATGTTCGGCTCCGTCGTGCTGGGCGTCGATCACCACCGGTTCGAGGAAATCATCGAGCAGGCCAAGATCGAGGCCGCCGTGGTGGAAGACACCGACCTGACCGCCGATGATTGGAAGAATGTGGTGGAGGGCTACAAAGACCTCGTCCAGCAGGAAACCGGCAAGCCCTTCCCGCAGGACCCGCGCGAGCAGCTCTGGGCCGCCGTCGGCGCGGTGTTCGGATCGTGGGAGAACCCGCGCGCCAACACGTATCGCCGGCTGCACGACATCCCCTCGGACTGGGGCACGGCGGTCAACGTGCAGGCGATGGTGTTCGGCAACATGGGGCACGATTGCGCCACGGGCGTGTGCTTCACCCGCGATCCGTCCACCGGGGAGAACATCTTCTACGGCGAATATTTGACCAATGCGCAGGGCGAGGACGTCGTCGCCGGCATTCGCACCCCGCAGCCGCTGTCCAACAAGGGCGCCAAGCCGGGGGAAATGCCCCTGGAAACCGTCATGCCGAACGCATACGCCGAGCTGATGGCGGTGCGCGAAAAGCTGGAGCGGCACTACCGCGACATGCAGGACATCGAGTTCACCGTGCAGCAAAACAAGCTGTACATGCTGCAAACCCGCAACGGCAAACGCACCGCCGCCGCGTCGTTGCGCATGGCGGTGGAGATGGCGAATGACGGGCTGATCGACAAGGCCGAGGCGGTGCAGCGGGTGAATCCGGCCTCGCTCGATCAACTGCTGCACCCCACGCTGGACCCCAAAGCGCCGCGCACGTTGCTGGCCAAGGGATTGCCCGCCAGCCCCGGCGCCGCCGTGGGTGCGGTGGTGTTCAACGCCGATGAGGCGGAAAGCCGCGCCGCCAAAGGCGAGGCCGTCATCCTCGTCCGCATCGAAACCAGCCCCGAGGACATTCACGGCATGCACGCCGCGAAGGGCATCCTGACGACTCGCGGCGGGATGACCAGCCACGCGGCCGTGGTGGCGCGCGGCATGGGTCGCCCCTGCGTCGCCGGCGCCGGCGGGATCGCGGTAGATTACAATGGCCAGACCCTGACCACCGGCGGCAAGACAGTGCGCGCGGGGGAGACGATCACCCTGGACGGCGCGACCGGGGAGGTCTTCCTGGGCTCCGTCGCGATGATCGAACCGGCTTTGTCAGGCGATTTCGGCACTTTGATGGAATGGGCCGACGGGTGCCGCCGCATGGGCGTGCGGGCCAACGCCGAAACCCCGCTGGATGCTGCGACCGCGCGGAAGTTCGGGGCGGAGGGCATCGGCCTCTGCCGGACGGAGCACATGTTCTTCGATCCGGAGCGCATCCTGGCGGTGCGGCAGATGATTATTTCTTCGACGGAGTCAGGTCGCCGCGACGCGCTGGCTCGGTTGCTGCCGTTCCAGCGGGAGGATTTCCGGCAGTTGTTCACCATCATGGCGGGGCTGCCGGTGACGATCCGCCTGCTCGATCCGCCGCTGCACGAGTTCCTGCCGCACGCTGACCAGGAAATGCAGGAGGTCGCGGACAGCCTGGGCGCCGACGTCGCCACCATCCGCCAGCGCGCCGAGGAACTGTCGGAAGCCAACCCCATGCTGGGGCATCGCGGCTGCCGGTTGGGGATCGCCTATCCCGAGATCTACGAGATGCAGGCGCGGGCGATCTTCGAGGGCGCCCTTCTGGTCGCGGCGACCGAGGATGCCCCCCACCCCGAGATCATGATCCCGCTGGTCAGCACGCGTCGCGAGCTGGAAATCACCCGAGCGCAGGTGGACAAGATCGCCGCAGAGGTGTTCGCGGAAGCTGGGCGGTCCATCGAATACAGCGTGGGCACAATGATCGAGCTGCCCAGGGCGGCGCTGATGGCCGACAAGATCGCGGAAGTCGCGGACTTCTTCAGCTTCGGCACCAACGACCTGACCCAGACGGTGTTCGGTTTGTCGCGCGACGATGCCGGCAAGTTCCTGCCGGCGTATGTGGAGGCGGGCATCCTGGAGAAGGATCCCTTCGTGTCCATCGACGTCGAGGGCGTGGGGGAGATGGTGCGCATTGCGGTCGAGAAAGGGCGCTCCACAAAGGGGGGCCTGAAGATGGGGATCTGCGGGGAGCATGGGGGCGACCCGGCCTCCATCGCGTTCTGCGAGAGCGTGGGGCTGGATTATGTGTCGTGCAGCCCGTACCGGGTGCCGGTGGCGCGGTTGGCGGCGGCTCAGGCGGCGTTGGGGGTTAGCGGGGATCGGACGGCGTGACGCAGCTGAAGATCGGGTCTTGAGCGGAAGCGGACCGTAGATGCTTTGGCCGCCCGGCGAAGGTATCGTAGGGCTTCGTGGTCGCATACTCGAGCCTACCTGCGATTTGCCCACCTGGCTGACGCGTGGTTAGCAGGGCTGTTAGCGCAAAGGTGGAATGTCCCCTTAGGACAGCGTGTCCGGGGGATGTTCGATGGCCGAGGGGTGTCGGTTGATGATCGCGGGTGCGGTTAGGGGAGCTGGCGCGGATCGACGGAAGCCCGCATCGTCGCATTGGTCCAACCAGCTCCGCTCTCACCGGTCCTGCGTGCTACGATCCCGATCTGGCATTGATAGACCTTCAATCGCGGAGCCACCCAGGTGCAGACCATCCGAACCGTATGCGCGCATGACTGCCCGGACATGTGCTCCCTGCTCGTGCAGGTGGACAACGGCCGCGTCGTCCGCATCCAGGGTGACCCGGACCACCCCCTGACTGCCGGCTTTGCTTGCGGCAAGGTCAACCGCGATATGGAGCTGGTGCACTCCCCCGAGCGCCTGACCACGCCGCTGCGCCGCACCGGCCCCAAGGGGAGCGGCACCTTCGCGCCGATCGCCTGGGGCGATGCGCTGGACGAAATAACGGCCCGTTGGAAAGCCATCATCGACAAAGACGGTCCGATGGGCATCCTTGGATACGCCTACAGCGCGCATCAGGGCCTGATGAACCGTGGCCTGATGAACGGGTTGTTCCATGCACTCGGGACCAGCCGGCTATGGGGCGGCACCGTTTGCGACTCCTGCGCCGAGGCCGCGTGGGATTCCGTGGTGGGTCCGGTCGGGGGTGCCGATCCGGAATCCATCGTCGAGTCCGATCTGGTGGTCTGCTGGGGCTCCGACCTGCACGCCACCGCCGTACACCTCTGGGCCAAGGTCGAGGAGGCTCGGGCGCGCGGTGCGCAGCTGATCGTGATCGATCCCCGGCGGACGCGGGCGGCGAAGGCGGCTGACTGGTATTTGCCCATCCGGATCGGGACCGATTCGGCCCTGGCGCTGGGCGTCATGCACATACTGGTGCGCGACGGCAAAACCGATGAGGCATACATTACCTCGCACACCACGGGTTTCGACCGGGTGCGGGCAGAAGTCCTGCCCCGCTTCACACCCGCTTACACAGCGGAAATAACTGGCCTAACTGAATCAGATGTGGAACGGTTTGCCGCGATGTACGGCTCGGCGAAGAAATCCTTTATCCGCATCGGTTTCGGCATGAGCCGCTTCACCTACGGCGGCAACAACCTCCGCACCGTAACGATGCTGCCCGGCGTCACCGGCGCCTATGGCCGTTACGGCGGCGGAGCGCTGCTGGCCACCGCGGCATCATTCGACCTGAATTACAACGCCGTCCGCAAACCTTCCGGCCCCGTGGCAACGCGCACCATCAACCATTTGAAGCTGGGCGAGGCGCTGCTGACCCTGAACGACCCGCCCATTTGCGCGCTGTTCATCGCCGCCAACAACCCCGCCGTCACCAACCCCGACACCACCAAAATGCGAGCGGCCCTCGCGCGGGATGACCTGTTCACCGTCGTGCACGACCCGTTCCTGTCGGTCACCGCGAAATACGCCGACATCGTGCTGCCCGCCACGACCTACCTGGAAACCGAGGACTTTTATCGGTCCTATGGCACCTACTATATGCAGTATGGCAACAAGGTGATCGAGCCGCGGGGACAGGCCTGGTCCAACATCCGGTTGACGCAGGAACTCGCCAAACGGATGGGTCTGACCGATCCGGTGTTCTCCATGAGTCAGCCGGATATCCTCAAGGAAATGTTCCGGGGCGCGAAAGGCACCGCCGCGGAGTACGATCCCGCCACGCTTCCCACCCAAGGCCCGGTATCGATTGGGCACAGGAACGGGCAGGAATTCCGTACGCCCTCCGGTAAGATGGAGTTCGCCAGCGATACCTTGCCCTACTGGCAGCCAGATCCGGCGGATACGAAACAATATCCTCTCCAGCTGCTAACCGCCCCGGGCTACTTCCAAAGCCATACCGCGTTTTCCGGCGTCGGCTTCCTGCGCCGGCGGGAGGGCGCCCCCTACGCCGTGCTGCACCCGGACGACGCCGCCGTGCGCGGCCTGACCGACGGCCAGAAGGTGCGACTTCATAACGATTGCGGCGAAATCGGACTGATCCTCCACGTCCGCGATGAGGTCCAGCCCGGCGTCATCCTGGTCCCCGGCCAGCGCCCAGACAATGAGGCCGTGACCGGCACCGTCAACATGCTCTGTGCGGACACCTACACCGACATGGGGGAGGGCGCGACCTATCAGAGCACTTGGCTGGAAGTGCGCGCCTGGTAACTCACGCCCGCCGCGCCGACCACGTCAGCACGCAGAGCGACGCCAGCGTCGAACTCAGCAATATGATCGCGACCGGCAACACCGAGCCGGGGTTCCAGCTCTCGATCGCGATGGTGCAGAGCATCCCGTAGCCCATCTGAAAGAACCCGTACAACCCCGATGCCGCACCAATCGCCTGAGGGTTGGCGCTGACCGACCCCGCCAAAGCGAAGGGGCTCGCCATGCCGGTGCCCACCATGAACAGCGTGATCGACCCCACCACCGTCGGCACCGACAGATGGCCCGAAAGCTCCGCCAGCATGAAGCAACCCGCCCCGGAAATCGCCAGCGCGTTCGCGATACGCAACCCGGTGCGCAGCGTCACAAACCGGGACAGCCGGTTCGCCAGCATCCCGCCCGTGGCAACGCCCAGCATCAGGATCAGGTAGTACAGCCCTACATCCTGGGTCGGCCGATGCAGATGGTTCTCGAAGATGAACGGCGCGGCCGCCAGCGTAAACAGCGTCATGCCCCCCCAACAGCACCGGCCGCCGCCCGAACCGATCCGACAGCGGCCCATACAGCAGCTGCCCCGCCGCCAATCCGATCAAATACAGTGTGATTGTCAGCTGCGCGGTGCCGATGGAGATCCCCATCGCGCGCGCCGTCGCGGGCAAAGCGGGAATGATGATGTGCATGCCCAGGGTGCCGCAGGCGGTCAGAGCCACAAGCAAAGGGAAGGGCGCCCGCCCAGTGACTCGCAGCAGCGGGGTGGTCAACAAGCGCATCGGATGTCTCAATGTTCCCCGCCATTGTGCCGCACAGGAGGAAACATGGACACCATGCGTTTTCAGGACCGGCAGGAAATCCAGGACTGCCTGTTCCGCTACGTCCGCGGGGTGGACCGCAAGAACTGGGATCTGGTCCGATCCGCCTACCACACCGACGCCCATGACGATCACGGCGGCTACAAAGGCGGCATCGACGGGTTCATCCAATCCCTGGTCAAGCGCCACGCCACGATTGAGCAATCCATGCATGTCGTGGGCAACATCGTCATCGAGTTCGACGGACCGGACAGCGCCCTGCTGGAGGCCTACTTCATCACCCACCAGCGTCTCAGCCCGGAAGCCGGAGACGCCCGCCTGGCCTATCTCCGCGGAGCGCCCATCGGTGGGGATCAGGCGGTGGAAACCGAGGTCATCGGCCGCTACGTCGATCGTATGACCCGCAAGGACGGCGCCTGGCGCATCGCCCACCGCACGGTGGTGTTCGAGGTGTTGCGCGGTCAACCCGCCCCGGCCGGCGGCGGCCTGTCCGACAAATGGGCGCTATCCCGCCGCGATGGTAACGATCCGATCGAGGTGAAACGGCGGGAGCTTGGGTTCCCGCCGCAATAGCGCGGTCAGGCCTCCTGCCGGCGCAGGCAACTGCCCATCAGGCGGGGATTCCCCGCGCGGTTCAGATCGGCGTTCAGATGCGCCGCGCAATCCTCGCGGCTGTCGAAGACGCGTATCGACGCCTGTCCGGTCGGCCGGCAGTCGTTCGGGTCGCCGGGCGTGGCGCACAGGGCGCTGACGTAAACCCAAACCATACCCAGATCCTGGCTCGACGGGACGCGGTGGGACACCGCGCTCGCCAGCCAGATCGTCATCGGGACGGCGAACGCCAGGGGAAACGCCAGTGGGGACCGCATAAGCAGCAAAAGACGCATGGCATGCTCCCGATCGAAGGCAACGGTAACGCGATGGCCCCTCCGCTTACCAGAAAGCATATCACGATGTTGTGATCTGGATCAAAAAAATGCGGTTCCCTGGATTCAGGCCGTGACCTCTCGCCCAAACGGGTATCCGCCCCCCTCCGTCGTAGCGAGCCTCGAATACGCGATGGTCACCCCCTATGGGAGGTGTCAACGTCTCGCAACGACCGCCGCCCGGCGTGCCAGCGCCAGAACGGTGTTGCGGCACAGCGCCTCATCCGGCCAGCCGGTGCGTTTGCAACCGCGCTCCGCCTCCGCCAATCCCGCCAACGCCGCCGTCAAAGCCGGCAGCGGCCAGAGGGACAGGGATCGGGTGAAGGCCCCGGTCCGGCGGTAGAAAATGGGCGGCCGGAGCGTTTTCATGGCGTCGGCAGCGGTCAGCCCCTGCTCCTCCATCGCCAGACGGGCGCGATGCAGCTTCTGAATGTGCCCGAGGCCGGCGCGCAGTACCTGCACCGGCACCGCACCCTCCGCCATCGCCAGTTCCAGCGCACGGTCCGCCGTCGCCACGTCTCCGGTGGTCGCCGCGAACAGCGCATCGTCCAGCGACAATCCCGCCAGATCGCCGACGCACGCCATGGCCGAGTCCAGATCGACCCGCCCGTTCGGCCCCACATAGAGCGCCAGTTTCTCCAGTTCCGACCGTGTGGAGGCGCGGTCGGCGCCGAGTTGCGCGGTGAGCCAGGACAACGCGTCGGGATCCACTCGCACCCCGGCGTCCGTCAATGTGCCACGAATGGTTGCTTCCAGCGCTCTGCCTTCCTCCGGATAGCAGCCGATGGCGGCGCCGTCAGGGGCTTCCTCTAGCGCCGTCCGCAGGCGGGACCGTGTGGCGATGCCCGGCGCTTCCAGCACGACCAGCGCGGGAGCGCGACCCTTCAGGATGGCGCGCACCGAATCGGTTGCCGCATCGGTGGCATCGCGTACCCGCACCACGCGCCGCCCGCCGGTCAACGGCAGGGACGCTGCCTCATCCGGCAGCGCACCGATCTCGTCGCGCGTTAACTCAGCCACCAAGAAAGGGTCGTCCAGCGACCCTGCCACGGCCCGCACGAGCATCTCGGCCCTGTCGCGGATCATACCGGCATCGTCGCCATACAACAGCACCACCCGGCAGGCACCGGGATCGCGCAGAAACCCCGCCACCTGTGTCGTGGCTAGCTTCATGCGCTCAACCGGCCGGCGGGTTGGCGCGATGATTGAACCAGGTCGCGAGCTGCAAGGCGACCTGATCCGCTAAGTTCTCGGCAATGCGTTTCTGTACCACATCGTTTTCCAGTGTGGCACCAAAATATTGGTCGGCGAACAGGTTGAAGCCGTCCAGCGTCCTGGCACTGCCCGACGTCAGTTGCACACGTGCGGAGTCGCGCGACCGCAGAACCCAGTTCACGCTGCCCGTCAGGCGAATGCGGGTTGCGCTGTTGTCGACCTGAATGCCAACGGCCTCGCCCGCGATACGGAAATCCGCCGCGAGCGTGTAACGGTGCGGTAGCCCCGCATCGCTCGCGAAACGCTCCTGCAAGGCCTGGCGCAGCAGCTGGCCAGGACGCTCGGGAATGATCCCAACCTCGACCGCGGCGAGTTCCCGCTCCGCCACGCCGGGTTTGCCGGATGCGGTGGGCATGTAGACTGGCCGAAAGCCACAGCCGGCCAGGGCCGCGCCCATCAGGCCCAACGTCAAAACATTGCGGCGGGGCAGAGAGTGGGTCATCCGGCAATCACGAAGTTGACGATACGGTTGGGGACGTGGATGCGCTTGATGATGCGCTTGCCTTCGAGCGACCGGGCAACGTTGGGCTCCGCTTCGGCGGCGGCGATAACGGTGTCGGCGGGGGCATTCGGTGGAACGTCGACCGATCCGCGCAGTTTACCCATCACCTGCACAGCGATCGTGACACTATCCGCCACCAGGAGCGTGGGTTCCGCGTCCGGCCAAGGCAGATCGGCGACCAGCATGCCGGCGCCGGGCTGCAGCAGGGCATAAATCTCTTCCGCCAAGTGCGGCATGGCAGGGCTGGCCAGGCGGGCGAGCATTTCCACCGCTTCCCGGCGTGCCCAGCCAAGGCCGGGCTCGTCTTTCGCCCGCTCGGCGTCGGTGACGGCGTTGGCCAGTTCGTAAAGGCGGGCGACGGCGACGTTGAAGGCAAACCCCTCCCACGCCTCGGTCACTGCTGCGATGGCTTTGTGGGTGGCGCGGCGGAGGGTGCGGCCAGCCGAACCGAATTCGGCAGGCTTCGGTTCGGCGGCAGGCAACGCTTCGGCCAGGCGGAAGATGCGCTGGGTGTAGCGGAAGGCGCCGGCCGCACCGGATTCCGTCCATTCCATGTCGCGTTCGGGCGGGTTGTCGGACAGGATGAACCAGCGGGCGGTGTCGGCACCGTAACGGTTGATGATCTCACCGGGATCGATGGTGTTGCGCTTGGACTTGCTCATCGCCTCGATGCGGCCGACCGTCACCGGTTCGCCGGTTTCGCGGCGGACCGCTGTGCCGTCCGGGCGCTTCTCAATCTCTTCCGGGTAGAGCCAGGTGCCGTCCACGGCCTTGTAGGACTCGTGGTTCACCATGCCCTGGGTGAACAGGCCGGCGAAGGGTTCCTCCACCGCGACGTGGCCGGTTTCCTTCATCGCGCGGGTGAAGAAGCGGGAATACAGCAGGTGCAAAATCGCGTGCTCGATCCCGCCGATATACTGGTCCACCGGCATCCAGTGATCGACCGCGGCGCGGGCCAGCGGCTGGGTGGTGTCGGAGGCGCAGCAGTACCGCGCGAAATACCAGGAACTGTCGACGAAGGTGTCGAACGTGTCAGTTTCCCGCCGCGCCGGCTTACCGCAGCGCGGGCAGTTCACATGCTTCCAGGTGGGGTGATGGTCCAGCGGGTTGCCGGGGCGGTCGAAGGTCACGTCCTCCGGCAGGGTCACCGGCAGGTCCGCGTCGGGCACCGGCACTGCGCCGCAGGAGTCGCAATGGATGACGGGGATCGGGCAGCCCCAGTAGCGTTGGCGGGACACACCCCAATCGCGCAGACGCCAGTTGGTGACGCCCTCGCCCTGGTGTTGCGCGGCCAGCTTGGCGATGGCGGCGGATTTCGCCGCGTCCACGTCCAACCCGTTCAGGAAGGCGGAGTTAAACGCGGTGCCTGGCCCGACGTAAGCCTCTTTCCCGACGGCGAAGGTCGCGGGATCGGCGCCCGGCGGGAGCACCACCGGGGTGACATCCAGATGATATTTGCGGGCGAAGTCCAGATCGCGCTGATCATGCGCCGGGCAGCCGAAGATTGCGCCGGTGCCGTATTCCATCAGCACGAAATTGGCGATCCAGATCGGGTAGGTAGCACCCTCGATGAACGGGTGTTTGACCCGAAGGCCGGTGTCGTAACCCAGCTTCTCCCCGGTCTCGATGACGGCCTCGGAGGTGCCCTTGGACCGGCACTCCGCTACGAACGCGGCCGCTTTCGGATCGGTCGCGGCAACCTGCGCGGCGAGCGGGTGCTCCGGCGCGATGGCCATGAAGGACATGCCATACAGCGTGTCGGGGCGGGTGGTGTAGACCTCGACGGAGTCATGGCCATCCGCCAGATCGAAACGCAGGCGGGCACCTTCGGAGCGGCCGATCCAGTTGGCCTGCATCAGGCGCACACGTTCCGGCCAGCGGTCCAGCGTATCCAACGCTTTAAGAAGGTCGGGGGCGAACTTGGTGATGCTGAAGAACCACTGGCTGAGCTGCTTCTTCTCCACCAGCGCGCCGGAGCGCCAGCCGCGGCCGTCGATCACCTGCTCGTTCGCCAGGACGGTGCCGTCGACCGGGTCCCAATTGACCCAGCTTTCCTTGCGCTCGACCAAACCGGCCTTGAGGAAATCGAGAAAAAGCTTCTGCTGATGCTGGTAATATTCGACGTCGCAGGTCGCGAACTCCCGCGCCCAATCCAGCGACAGCCCCATCCGCTTCAGCTCGGCGCGCATCGCGTCGATGTTGTCGTGGGTCCATTTCGACGGATGCACGCCGCGTTCCCGCGCCGCGTTCTCCGCCGGGAGGCCGAAGGCGTCCCAGCCCATGGGGTGGAGGACAGAATGCCCCCGCGCCCGCTTGTAGCGCGCCACCACGTCGCCGAGGGTGTAGTTGCGGACATGCCCCATGTGGATTTTCCCCGAGGGGTAGGGGAACATCTCCAGCACGTAGTATTTGGGTTTGCCGTCCGTCGGGACGTCGTCCACGTGGAAGCAGCCGCGATCGGCCCAGGCTTGCTGCCACCTGGGTTCGGCGGTCCGGAAATCGTAGCGCGGCCCTTCGACCGCCTGTATCGCAACGTCGCTCATGGGGCGGATGTATCGGGCGGGCGGGAGCGTTGTGCAAGGGCGTGAGGCAGCGGCCCAACGAAAAACGGCCCCAGACTCACGCCCAGGGCCGCTTCCTTATCCGCCGGGGCGGGAAAAGCCTTACTTCAAAATCCCCGCCAAAATCGCCAGTAGCAGCAGCGCCACGATGTTGGTGATCTTGATCATCGGGTTCACCGCCGGGCCGGCGGTGTCCTTGTACGGGTCGCCCACGGTATCGCCGGTCACCGCCGCCTTGTGCGCGTCGGAGCCTTTGCCGCCATGGTTGCCCTCTTCGATGTACTTCTTCGCGTTATCCCACGCCCCACCGCCGGAGGTCATGGAGATCGCGACGAACAGCCCCGTCACGATCGTGCCCAGCAGCATCGCGCCCAGCGAGGCAAACGCCGCGGCCCGGCCGGCGATGATGTCGATGACGATCCACAGCGCCACCGGTGCCGCGATGGGCAGCAGCGAGGGAATCAGCATCTCCTTGATCGCGGCCTTGGTCAGCATGTCCACCGCGGTGCCGTATTCCGGCTTGGCGGTGCCGGCCATAATGCCCGGGATCTCCCGGAACTGACGGCGGACTTCCACCACCACCGCGCCGGCCGCGCGACCGACCGCCGTCATGCCCATCGCCGCGAACAGATACGGCAGCAGGCCACCGATGATCAGGCCGACAACGACGTACGGGTTTTGCAGCGCGAAATCGACGTTCAGGGTCGGGAAGTAGTGCTTCAGGTCCTGCGTGTAGGCCGCGAACAGCACCAGCGACGCCAAGCCGGCGGAGCCGATGGCGTAGCCCTTGGTCACCGCTTTCGTAGTGTTGCCAACGGCGTCCAGGGCGTCGGTGGTGACGCGCACTTCCTTCGGCAGGTCGGCCATCTCGGCGATGCCGCCCGCGTTGTCCGTCACCGGGCCATACGCGTCCAGCGCGACGATCATGCCCGCCAGCGACAGCATGGTCGTCGCCGCCACCGCGGTGCCGAACAGGCCGGCTTGCATGTAGGTCACGATGATGCCGATGCAAATCACGATCACCGGGGCAGCGGTCGCTTCCATCGAAATCGCCAGACCCTGGATCACGTTGGTGCCGTGACCGGTGGTGGAGGCTTGCGCGATCGACCGAACCGGGCGGTATTCCGTCGCGGTGTAATACTCGGTGATCCACACCAGCAGGCCGGTCACCGCCAGCCCGACCAGGCCGCAGATGAACAGCTGCATGCCGGTGGTGCCGTTCTGGATCTCGCCGAACCCGACGACCTGTTGGATCACAACCCCGACGCCGACGACCGACAGCACGCCGGTGACGAGCAGGCCCTTGTACAGCGCCTTCATGATCCCGTTATCGGCGCCCAGCTTCACGAAGTAGGTGCCGACGATCGAGGTGATGATGCAGATGCCGCAAATGGCAAGCGGCAGCATCAGCAGCGAGGCTTGCGCCGCGCCGGTGAACGTAATGGCCGCCAGCAGCATGGTGGCGACGATGGTCACGGCGTAGGTCTCGAACAAGTCGGCGGCCATACCGGCGCAATCGCCCACGTTGTCGCCCACGTTATCGGCGATCACCGCGGGGTTGCGGGGGTCGTCCTCGGGGATACCCGCTTCGACCTTGCCCACCAGGTCCGCGCCCACGTCGGCGCCCTTGGTGAAGATACCGCCGCCCAGACGGGCGAATATAGAGATCAGCGATCCACCGAAGCCCAACCCAACGAGTGCCTCCATGGTCGGACGCGGGTCGGCATTCGCCGCCTGTCCGTTGGTCAGCATGAAGTAATACCCGGCGACGCCCAGCAGGCCGAGGCCAACCACCAGCATGCCGGTGATCGCGCCCGACTTGAAGGCGATGTCCAACCCGGCCGCGAGGCCCTGCCGTGACGCCTGCGCCGTGCGCACATTGGCGCGCACCGACACGTTCATGCCGACATAGCCGGCGACGGCGGACAAAATGGCGCCGATGACGAAGCCGATGGCGACCTTCGCGCCGAGCAGCAGCAGCAGAATGGCGGCGATGATGATGCCGACGATGCCGATGGTGGTGTACTGCCGGTTCAGATAGGCGCCGGCGCCCTCTTGAATGGCGGCGGCGATCTCCTGCATGCGGGCGTTGCCGGCATCCGCCGCCAACACCTGCCTGGCGGTGATCAGGCCGTAGATCAGTGCCAGCACGCCGCAGGCAAGGATCGCGATTTGGGCCGAGTGCATCCGAGGTTTTCCTCTTATCGAATCACGTATGGCAGCCGGTGCGATAGGCACGCGCGCGAGCGCAGCCGCCCCGGCCAGGGTGGAAGTGGCGCGGCGTATGCCAGAACCTTGAACATGAAGCAAATCGCACGCTTGCGCCCCGCCGCCAGGGAGGCCAAATTCCCCGGCACGGTGCGCCTGTAGCTCAATTGGTTAGAGCTGGCGGCTCATAACCGCTCGGTTGTAGGTTCGAGTCCTACCGGGCGCACCAAAATTTTCCGTAATCCATAGTCCACCGGACGCGTGCGCGCCGCCCGTTCGCGGGGGTAGCCCAGCGACACTTCCTCGTGCCGCACGCCGTCGTATTCCTCGGTCAGGGGGATGTGCAGGTGCCCATGCACCGCCACGGCGCAGCGGTAGCGGACGTGCCAATCGGCCGTTTCCCGCGTTCCGCACCACAGGCTGAACTCCGGATGCCGCAGCCGCCCGACCGGGCCCGGATGCAACGGCCAGTGGGAGATCACCACCGTTCGCGCCGTTTCGGGTATCGCGTCCAGCCGGGCCCGCGTGAAGAGCAGGCGCTCGGCGCACCAGGATTCGCGATCTGGATAAGGGTCCGGGGCGAGCAGGGATTCATCGGTGCACACCACCCTGGCCGCGATGGCCCGCGCCATGGCGGCCTGCTTGGACTCCCCCTCCGGGCGCAGTGTGTAGTCGTAGAGCACAAACAACGGCGCCACGGCGATGTCGCCCGCGGGGTCGGGCCAGAGTGGAAAAGGATCCTCGGGCGTCAGAACACCGGCGCCACGGCAGCGGTGGACCAATTGTTGGTACCGATCCACGCCACGCAAAGGGTCGCCGCTCCGGCTCCATAGGTCGTGATTGCCGGGGGTCCACAGCACCTTGGCGAACCGGGACCGCATAAGAGCCAGGAATGCGACGATATCGTCCGCGTCGTGCGCCACATCCCCGGCAACCGCCAGCCAATCGTCCGGAGAGTCGGGGCGGAGCGCCTCCGCGATCTCGCGGTTGGCGCGGTGGTTCAGGTGCAAATCGCTGATGGCGAACAGAGCGGTCACATATGCCTCCTGCTCCTTCTAACGCATATGACGCCCGAGCCCGCCAGTAGGGCCGCAACGACTCAGCGGTTCGGGCGCTTGGTAAAAATCCGCGATTTCCCGTTGACGACCCACCGCCCTTTGCCGGCATTCATCGCCCCATGACCATCCTCCCCAGCCCCCAGCAACTCCGCTACCTCGTCGCTCTCGCCGAATCCCGCCACTTCGGCCGGGCCGCCTTGGCCTGTGCGGTGACGCAATCCACCCTCTCCGCCGGGCTGCTGACGCTGGAGCGGCAACTCGACGCCCCCATCCTCGACCGCGCCGCCGGGCGGCACGTGGTGTTCACCCCGCTCGGCCTGGAGTTGGTCGACCGCGCCCGCACCGCCCTGGCCGCGCTGGAGGCCGTCAGTGAGGCCGCCGACGCCGCGCGCGAGCCGCTGTCCGGCCCACTCCGCTTCGGCGTCATCCCAACCATCGGACCGTTCCTGCTGCCCCGCCTGATGCCGGCGTTGCGCGCCGCCTTCCCCCGCCTGCGGCTCTATTTGCGGGAGGATACCACAGCCCGTCTGGTGGACCGCCTCGCCGCGAACCGGTTGGACCTGCTGCTGCTGGCACTCCCCTGCGACTGCGGCGGCGCCGATGCCTTGCAGGTCGCGCGGGACAGCTTCGTCGTCGCCCTCCCACCCGACCACCGCCTGGCCCGCGAGGAAACCGTCCCCGTCAGCGCTTTGTCCAGCGAGCACCTGTTGCTGCTGGAGGATGGGCATTGCCTGCGCGATCAGGCCCTCGCGGTCTGCGGCCTGCTCGCGGGGGAGCGCGGCGACCAGGACGGCTTCGCCGCCACCAGCCTGCACACGCTGGTGCAGATGGTCGCGGGCGGGTTGGGGGTGACGCTGCTGCCTCGGTTGGCGGTGGCGGCCGGCATTGCCGAGGGGAGTGGGGTCGTGCTGCGACCGTTATCGGCGGCGGGGGCTTGGCGGACGCTGGGGCTGGCCTGGCGGCCAAACGCGCCCCGCGCGGCGGATTACCGGGCGCTGGCGGGGCGGTTGTCGGATGTTTGCCGGGATATGCTGGGGTAGCCCGTCAGTTGACCCGTTTCTCCCGCCCCTCCCAGTACGGCTTCCGCAGCTCCGACTTCAAAATCTTCCCAGCCCCAGACAACGGCAACGACTCTGCTGAAATCGTCACACTCCGAGGACATTTATAATTAGCGATCAACGCCTGGCACGACGTAATCAATTCCGTCTCAGTCACCGCCATATCCAGCTTAAACCGAACGATCGCATGCACCCGTTCGCCCCACGTATCGTCCGGCACCCCGATCACGGCGCACTCCGCAACGGCGGGATGCGCGTAAAGCGCTTCCTCCACCTCCGCCGAGTAAACATTCTCCCCGCCGCTGACGATCATGTCCTTCACGCGGTCGACGATGTAGACGAACCCGTCCTCGTCCATATAACCGCCGTCGCCCGTGTGCAGCCAACCGTTGCGTAACGTGTGCGCGGTCAGCTCCGGCTGCTTCCAGTAGCCCAGCATGACCATTTTCCCGCGGCCGCAAATCTCACCGACAGTACCGCGAGGCACTTCGTTGTCGTTCTCGTCCATGATCCTGATTTCGCAGTCCAAAACCCCACGTCCCGCCGACTTGATGCGTTTCGATAACTTACTGTCCACCCAAAGCGACTCCGGCGGCATCAGCGTCATCACCGGCGACGCTTCGGACTGCCCGTACGCCTGAGTGAACCGAACCTTCGGCATCACCTCCATCGCGCGCATGATCACCGCCTCCGGCATGGGGGAGGCGCCGTACAGCAGATCGGTCAAACTGGACAGATCGCACTGTGCTACTTCCGGATGATGCACCAGCATATTGATCATGGTAGGAACGATCAGGGCGGTGGTAACCCGGTGCTCTGCCACCATACGCAGGAACGTGGCCGGATCGAAGCGCGGCAGAAAGGCGTGGCTGCCTCCGTTCGCGGTCACGATGAAGGTCATCGCACCATCGGCCAGATGAAACATCGGCGCCGCGTGAATGTAGCAGGTTTGCTCCCGGAATGGTGCCGCGATGGCTATGTTGTGGGCATTGGATAAAATGTTGTCGTGGCTCAGCATCACGCCCTTCGACCGGCCGGTGGTGCCTCCAGTGTAGAAAATGCCCGCCATGTCGTGGTCGCTTCGCCCGGCATCCCCGGCCGGCTGCGCACCGGCGATCAGGGCTTCGTAAGACTTCTGCCCGTCGGGTGTCGGGCCGTCCCCGATATAAACGACGTGCCGCATCTCTGGCGTTTCCGGCAGCACCTTCGGCAGCATCGGCACGAAAGCATTGTCCACCAACAAACCCGAGCACCCGGAGTCCGCCAGCCAAAATACGATCTCCGGCGGGGCCAACCGTGTGTTGATCGGCACGAACACGAACCCGCCCATCGACAGACCGAAGAAGCTCTCCAGATACCGGTCGCAATTCAGCGCCAAAATGCCGATGCGGTCCCCCGGCCTGAACCCCAACCCCGCCAGCCCCCCGGCCAGCCGAGCCGCTCGGTTCGCGAAGGTGGCCCAGTCCTGCCGGCGTTCCCCAAAAATAGTCGCGACCCCGCGCCCGTTGATCTGCACGGCGCGGCGTAAGAACTGGGTAATCTGAGACATGGCGCTTCTCCCTGTTGGGCGTAGTTCACAACGCTTTCCAAGGGGTTGGCAACCGGTTCAGTAATGCGGCCAGAGTCCGGGGGGCGCGACCTCCACCGAGTTGTCGTCGGGGTCCCGGAAATACAGGCTGGTACCGCCCTTCGCCTCGGTCGCGGTGCTGTCGGGCTGCTTTACGTTCAAACAGAATGGGGGTGCCAGCCGGCACTTCATCCTGTGCACGGTCGCCATGATTTCTCGATCCGGGTCACGATCATGGAGAAATCGAAAGCGCAACCCGGTGTCATACGAATCGTCGCTGGAATTGACTCTCCGGACCTCGCAAAGCCGCCCTACCGGATCAACCCGCTCAACGGGCTGGACGGATCCGCCCCCATCCGCCGCGGCATCCGCCCGGCCAGATAAGCCAGCCGCCCCGCCTCAACCGCGTGCTTCATCGCCTTGGCCATCAGGATCGGGTTCTTGGCATGCGCGATCGCCGAGTTCAGCAGCACCGCGTCGCACCCCAGCTCCATCGCGATCGCCGCGTCGGACGCCGTGCCCACCCCGGCATCCACCAGGAACGGCACCGTCACGTTCTCCTTGATCATCGACAGCATCGCCGGGTTCTGCAGCCCGAGGCCCGATCCGATCGGCGCGCCCAGCGGCATGATCGCCACACACCCCATCTCCTGCAGCCGAACCGCCGCCAGGGGGTCGTCGGCGCAGTACACCATCACCTCGAACCCGTCCTTGATCAGCTCCGCCGCCGCCTCGAACGTGCCCGGCATGTCGGGGTAAAGCAGCGGCGCCGGCCCGAGTACCTCCAGCTTCACCAGGTTCCAGCCGCCGGCCTCCCGCGCCAGGCGCAGCGTGCGTACCGCTTCCCGAGCGGTGAAGCAGCCAGCGGTATTTGGCAGGTATGTGTATTTCTTGGGATCGACGTAATCCTGCAACATCGGTGCCTTGGGATCGGACAAATTAACCCGCCGCACCGCCACGGTGACGATTTCCGCGCCGCTCGCCTCGATCGCGGCGCCGGTTTCTTCCAGATCCTTGTAGCGCCCGGTGCCGACAATCAGGCGCGAACGAAAAGTCCGGCCGGCAACCGTCCAGGTGTCTTCGCCAGCAACAGGTCCGTCCACGTCAGCCTCCACCAATGAAATGCACGATCTCCAGCGAGTCACCGCTGGCCAGCCAGGTTTCCGTATAGCGGGAGCGGGGGACGATTTCCTCGTTCAACTCCACCGCCACTTTGCGCAGGTCGAGCTCCAACTGGACCAGCAGCCCCTGAACGGACAACGGCCCCTGGGTGGGCCCCTCGAACGTGCGGCTTTCGCCATTCAGGGTCAGTGTCACGGTGCTCGGCATCCTCCGATTATGGCCCCGGCGCGGTCGCCCGGCAACGGGACCCCAAGGGGACGCTCGGGTTGGACCGGCGCGCGGCACTATGCTACGGCCTGCGCCAATGCTTTCACCCCCCGATTTTACCGGAGGACTCCGCGTGAACCGTATCCCCACAGACCCTGACTCGATCCGCCGTCTGGCCTTGATCATGGCCGAAACCGGCATGACCGAGCTGGAACTGGTCGATAAGGACGCCCGTATCCGGGTGGTCCGCGGCGGTGCCGTGGACCCGCTGGCCGTTGCCGCCGCGCCGGCCGCCGCGGCGCCGGTCGTTGTGCAAGCTTCAGCGCCGGCCGCCCCCGATGCCTCTCACCCCGGTGCCATCACCAGCCCGATGGTCGGCGTCGCCTATCTGTCGCCCGAACCCGGCTCGCCGCCCTTCGTCACCGTGGGCCAGCAGGTTACGGCCGGGCAGACGGTGCTGCTGATCGAGGCGATGAAAACCTTCAATCAAATCAAGGCACCGAAGGCGGGCACCGTCGCCCGGGTGCTGGTGGAGAACAGTTCGCCGGTCGAATTCGGCGAAGTTTTGATGATCGTGGACTGACCCCTTGTTCCGCAAAATCCTGATCGCCAATCGCGGCGAAATCGCGCTTCGCATCCAGCGCGCCTGCCGCGAGCTGGGCATCTCGACCGTGGCAGTGCACTCAACCGCCGACGCGACGGCGATGCATGTCCGTCTGGCGGATGAGGCCGTGTGCATCGGCCCCCCCGCAGCCAAGGAGAGCTACCTGAACGTGGGGGCGATTCTGACCGCCGCTTCGATCACTGGTGCCGACGCAATCCACCCCGGCTACGGCTTCCTGTCGGAAAACGCCGGCTTCGCGGACATGGTGGAGGCGCACGGCATGACCTTCATCGGGCCTTCCCCCACCCATATCGCCATGATGGGCGATAAGATCGCGGCCAAAACCGCGATGGCGACGCTTGGCGTTCCCCTGGTTCCCGGTTCCCCCGGTTCCGTTCCGGACCTCGAAACCGCACGCGCAGTCGCCGAAAGCATCATGTACCCCGTGCTGATCAAAGCCGCGGCCGGCGGCGGCGGGCGC
Organism: uncultured Acetobacteraceae bacterium; assembly: GCA_903924985.1. GTDB lineage: Bacteria > Pseudomonadota > Alphaproteobacteria > Acetobacterales > Acetobacteraceae > Rhodopila. The sequence continues at coordinate 8,591 of CAIYDT010000134.1, read as the reverse complement.
GGCATGCGGGTGGCACGCAGCCCCTCGGAACTGGAGGACGCGTTCCGTGGCGCCCGCACCGAAGCCCGCGCCGCCTTTGGCAACGATGCCGTCTATATCGAGAAATATCTCGACCGCCCACGGCACATCGAATTGCAGATACTGGCCGATTCGCACGGCAACGTCGTACATTTCGGCGAACGCGATTGCTCCCTGCAACGCCGCCATCAGAAGGTGCTGGAGGAAGCCGGTTCCCCCGCGCTGAACGCCGCGCAGCGCGACAGCCTGGGCGCCACCGCCACCGCCGCCCTGCGGACACTCGGATACCGCAACGCCGGCACGCTGGAGTTCCTGTATCAGGACGGCCAGTTCGCGTTCATCGAGATGAACACCAGATTGCAGGTGGAACACCCAATCACCGAAATGGTCTGCGATATCGATTTGGTGCGGGAACAGATCCGCGTCGCGGCCGGCGCCGAACTCGGCTACGAGCAGAAGGACATCACGTTCTCCGGCCACGCGATCGAGTGCCGCATCAACGCCGAAGACCCAGTCACGTTCATGCCCACCCCCGGTCGGGTGACATCCTACCACGCGCCGGGCGGCCTCGGCGTGCGCATCGATAGTGCGCTGTACGCCGGGTATTTCGTACCCCCCTACTACGACAGCATGGTGGCCAAGCTAATCGTGCACGCCCCGACCCGCACCGAGGCCATCAACCGCATGCGACGGGCGCTGGATGAGTTCGCGGTGGAGGGGATCAAGACCACCATCCCCCTGCACCGCCGCATCGTGGATGCCCCTGAGTTTCAGGCCGGGGAATACACCATCCACTGGCTGGAAGGGTTCGTCGGCACCTAGCGGATGGGTGCCGAATACATCAGTCCGCCTTTGCTCCACAGCGCGTTCTTCCCGCGCGGCATCTTCAGCGGGCCGAAATTGCGGTCGAACATCTCCCCGTAATTACCCACCGCCTTGATGGCGTTGAACGCCCATTTGTTGTCCAGCGCCATGAACTTTCCGTAGTCGCCGGTCGTGCCCAGTAGGCGCTTTATCTGCGGTGTCTGGCTGGTCAGCTTCTCGTCCACATTGGCCTGGGTGATTCCCTGCTCCTCCGCTTCGATCAGGGCGTTCAACGTCCACTTAACGATCTCATACCACTGGTCGTCGCCCTGACGCACCGCCGGCCCCAGCGGTTCTTTGCTGATGATGTCAGATAAGACCATCTGGTCCTCGGGGTCGTGCATGATGGTGGCGATGGTCGCGAGCTGGCTGGAGTCGGTCGAATATGCGTCGCACCGGCCCTTGTCGTACGCGGCGCGTCCTTCATCCACCCGCTCGAACACCACCGGGTTGATTTTCACCCCGGCGGCCTGCGACCAGTCGGCCAAATTCAGCTCACTGGTGCTACCGGCGCTGACGCAGATGGAGGCGCCCGCCAGGTCTTTCGCGGATTTTACGCCGGACGATTTGCGCACCAGGAAGCTCTGCCCATCGTAAAAGTTCACACCGGTGAACAGCAGGCCATTCGCAGCCTCCCGCGATTGGGTCTGGGTGAGCGTCTGCACGACCAAATCCACCTGCCCCGATTGCAGCGCCGGCAGACGCTGGGCGCCGTTCAACCCCATGAAACGCGCCTTGGACGCATCGCCGAAGATCGCCGCGGCCACCGCCTTGCAGGTGTCGACATCCAGCCCGCGGAACTCCCCCTTGCTATCGACGAAGCCGAAGCCGGGGGTGCCTGAGGGAACGGCGCATTCGACGTACCCTTTCTTCAGCACGTTGGCCAAGGTCGGGCCGGGCGTGTTTTGCGCCAAGGCTGGCACGGCGGCCAAAGCCAAAATCGCGGCGAACAGCATACGCATGAGGGAGTCCCCGTGTTTTCCCGCACCATGCCGCCGGACAGGGGGTCGCGTCTACTTTGAAATCTGATAGATATCCTATAGATATCCAGTTGTCTTCCAGGCGGCTATCGGATATCGAATCGCTTCCGACAGTCCCGACTCGAGGCCCAGCATGCCAACCATCGTCTTCGCCAGCCCAAAAGGCGGCGCCGGAAAATCCACCGCCGCCGTGCTGCTGGCGGCCGAATTGGCAGAACGCGGCGCCAGCGTCACCTTCATCGACGCCGACCCGAACAAGCCGGTCTCCCGCTGGGGCAGCCGCCCCGGCAAACCGGCGACGCTCACCATCCTCGCCGATATCACCGAGGACACGATCATCGACGCCATCGAACGCGCCGCGACCGAAAGCGCCTTCGTGGTGGTGGACCTGGAAGGCACGGCCTCAATGATGGTCGGCTACGCGTTAAGCCGCGCCGATCTGGCGATCATCCCCACGCAGGGCTCCCAACTCGACGCGGCGGAGGCGGTGAAAGCCATCGCGCTGATTCGTCGGCAGGAACGGGCGTTCAACAAAACCATTCCGCTGGCCGTGCTGTTCACCCGCACCAGCGCTGCCATTCGCCCGCGCACCCTGAAAAGCATCGAGGCCGAGTTCGTCAATGCCGGCATGCGCGTGTTCGGCACGCAGATCCACGAACGCGAGGCCTATCGCGCCATTTTCGTATTCGGTGGCACGCTTTCGGGCCTGGATGCGACACAGGTGACCAACATTCCGGCCTCGATGGCCAATGCACGCGCCTTCGCGGCAGAAACGATTGCCATCCTCAGGGAATCCAAAGCAGCCGAACCACAGCGGAAGGTGGCGTGATGAGCGGTACGCGCGCGAGCATTTTCGAAGCCGACGACCTCGACATCGGCGGCTTCGCACCCCGCCCCGGGCCCGACACCTCGGCGCCCTTGCAGGAGCAAGTGCGGGCCGTGGCGGAGGCAGCCCATTTTCGCAGTCGCGAGCAGCCGGTCGCCACCCCGAAACGGGCGCAACGCCGTCATCGCACCGGCCGCAACGTGCAGTTCAACGTCAAAGCGTCGCAGGAAACGGTCGACGCCTTCTATGCCATCAGCGACGCCAAAGGCTGGGTGTTGGGCGAAACGCTGGAACACGCATTGGCGGCGTTGAAGCGCGAACTCGGATAACGCGTGAAGACACTTCTGATCGTCTTCCACTCCCGCACGGGCGGCACAAGCCAAATGGCCGAGGCCGCTCGGCGCGCCGCGACAGCGGAGCCCAGTATAAACGTCAAGTTGCTGTCGGCTGAAACGACAACCGGATCCGACCTGCTCTCGGCCGACGGCTTCATTTTCGCGACACCGGAGAATCTGGCCGCGCTGTCAGGCCCGATGAAGGATTTTTTCGACCGTAGCTACTACCCGGCGCTAGGCTGCATCGAAGGCCGGCCCTACGCCACGATGATCTGCGCCGGCAGCGACGGCGAAAACGCCGCCCGCCAGATCGCCCGCATCGCCACGGGCTGGCGGCTGCGTCCTATCATGGAGCCGCTGATCGTGTGCACGCATGCCCAAACGCCGGAAGCGATCCTGGCACCTAAGTCGGTTGGCCCGGCGGATCTGGCGCGGTGCGCCGAGCTGGGGGCGGCGTTCGCGGCAGGCTTGGACGCCGGGATTTTTTGAGCCCGCTAAATTGCCACGCAACCCTCTGATACCGGTCGGCCGAGGAGTGACCTTCGTGACAGCGCTATCACGTCATGCCGGCGAAGGCCGGTAGGTGGATTCACATTTGAAATGCAACAGGTACTGTAGGAGTACCTCGGCCGGGGTGTTGCGCGGCCGGGATTTCAGTCCCGACGCAACTGAAAAGAGAAGCGGCTCTCCGCCACCTGACTTTCCCAGCCCCTCTCTTGACACACCAGTTGCCTAACAACCCCCGGCGGGGCCGAACCAGGCCCGTGCCGGCATGCAACAAACCCAGAATTGGGAAATAGGACAGAGGCGCATGGCATTCAACGAACCCACGATCTCCCGCCGCGGACTGACTGGCTTAGGCGCCGCCGCGACCACCATCGCGGCCCTCAGCGTCGTTAAGACCGTGGCCGCGCGGGGCATCTCGGGCACCATGGCGGATTATCACCCCATCCGCTGTAGCCGCGCCCCGTCGTGCCGCAACCAGGCGATCGCGACCTTGGTGTGTGGGGTCAGCCGGTCGACCTGCGCCCAGAACAATTTGCCGTGGTTCATGTGCCCGATATGGGCGACCTCGTGCGCGGCGACGTAGTCCTGCACGAACTCCGGGGCCATCACCAGGCGCCAGCTGAACGCCAAGGTCTTATCGGGCGCGCAACTGCCCCAGCGGCTGGAGGTATCCTTCACCACGATACGCTTCGGCGTCACGCCACCCAGCGCAGCCTTTACCGAAACCAGGGCGCTCAACCGCCGGCGCGCCTCGGCCCGCAGGAAATCGACCACGCGCCGACGCAGGAATTCGGGGGCACCCGCAACATGCAGTTCGTCGTCGTGCAGCCAGGCTCCACCACGGGCGGAGGGCACATGCCGGATACGATGGGGAACGCCGCAAACCGGAACCATCGCACCATCGACAAACGGCACCGCCTCCGGCAGAGCCGCGAGGCGATCGGCCACCCAATCCACATGGCTCATCAGCAGCGCCATTCCGGACCGATGGCTGGCCCGCGAAGGCAACGTCACCACCACTGCACCACCCCTTGGATCGACACGTAAACTCACCCTCCGAGCACGGCTGCTGCGGCGCCACTCCACCCGAGCGGTACCGGTCGGCAAAGCCAGTGTTTCCGGCGGTGGGACATTCATACGCGCAAGAGACGGCGCTCGCGGATGATTCGTCAACCGCCATAGACAGTCCGGGCGTTGTTCATGAAGAAATCGCGGCGCAATTGCTCATCGACGCCGGGGGGCAGCACCTGGGTGGGGTCGTCGTAGTCCCAGTGCGGGTCCAGATGGTGGGTCCGCATGAATTCCAGATCGCTGCCGGGGCGCCCGCCATTGGGCGGCCAGGCATCGCGGCGGGAGGCCGCTTCTGGCTGCACGATGGCGCGGTCGCGCACGTCGATGGCCACGGCGAGGACTCCCAAGGCGTTTCTTATCGGATAGCTTGCCGATATCCACGTCGGCAAGCCGCATTTGCGCTCACCCCGCCCCAAGGTGCTAATCTGCCGGCAACCAGCGGGAGAAAATCGGTGCTCACCCAGGCTCAAATCCAGGAATACAACGAAGTTGGCGCCATCGTGGTGCCCGACGTCCTGACGCCCCTGGAGGTCCAGCGCCTCCGCGCCGTCACCGACGGCTTCGTCGAACGTGCCCGCGGCATCTCGGCCCATAACGAGATCTACGACCTCGAGGACAGCCACACCCCGGAAAACCCGCGGGTGCGGCGCATCAAGGCCGCCACCCAGCACCATCCCGAATATGCCGCCCTGACTCGGCATCCGCGCATCCTCGCGGTCCTGAAGGACCTGTGGGGCCCGGACATCCGCTTCGACTCCGCCAAGCTGAACATGAAGTGCGCCGGCTTCGGCGCACCGGTGGAGTGGCATCAGGACTGGGCCTTCTACCCCCACACCAACGACGACCTCGCGGCCGTGGGCGTCATGTTCGATGACATGGCGATGGAGAACGGGCCGCTGATGATCATCCCCGGCAGCCACCGGGGGCCCACCTACGACCACCACGCGGACGGCATATTCTGCGGCGCCATGGACCCGACCAACCACGACGTGGACTACGCCAAGGCCATCCCGCTGCTGGGCAAGGCCGGCTCCATCACCGTGCATCACGTCCGCGCGGTCCACGGCTCGGCGCCCAACGTGTCCGACCGCGACCGGCGCCTGCTGCTGTTCCAGTTCCGCGCCGCCGATGCCTGGCCGCTGCTGGGTTTCCCCGGCGGGATCGCCAGGTTCGACGATCTGATGGTCGCCGGCCAAACGCGGGAGCCTCGGTTGGCCCCCGCTCCGGTGCGCCTGCCGCTGCCGCCGGCCGTCAAGCAAGGCTCCCTGTACGAGAACCAGAAGGGCATGAAGCACCGCTTCTTCGACATCCCCGCCGCCGCCCTCACCCCGGAAATGGCCAAATGACCACCCCCGCCGCCGAACCCATCTTCGACGCCACCCCGCATCCTCTGGGGGATGGGCCAGTGGACCCGCTGGTCTACGACGCCTCCCTCCGATCGCTGCGGCAACGCTCCGCGAACTTCGCCGCCAAGCGGCTCGCGGATATGCTGTACGTGACGGGCCTGGACCATCACACCGCCAACCTGCACCTCCGTCCGCGCGCCGCCGTCGTGCCGGCCGGGCTGGACTCGCGGTCGGACGATACGGACATCTCGGGCGACCTGGAGGCCGCACTCGCCGGCGGACAAATCCGGGTGGAGACCGACGCGGGCGACCAGCGGGTCACCGTCGCCTGGAACGACCCATCCTTCGGCCCGCCCATCATCGGCTCCGCGGTCACCCGCCCCGGCTACGGCAGCATCCTGCTGGGCGAGCACGCCGTGCCCCGTTTCGACCCCAAGCCCCTCCACCGCCACGCCACCCCCGCCGGCAAGCCCTGGCCGTTCGGCGAAGACGTGGCCGACCCCGCGCCCCCCCCCGCCGCGATGACCAAGGCGTTGGACGCCTTCATGGCCACGTCCTTCGGCGTATACGGCGTGCTGATCGCCAAACCCGACCGCGTCCTGCTGGAGCGCTACAGCGACTTCGGCGGCCCGAACAAGGCAACGCCGAGCTGGTCGATGACCAAGGCCATTACGTGCACGGTGATCGGGCGGATGATCCACGACGGCTGGCTGAACTCCATGCACGACCCGGCGCCGGCCCCGCTCTGGGCCGATCCGCGCGGCATCCACCGGCTGATCACCCTCGACCACCTGGTCCGCATGCGCTCGGGTATCGGCTTCCCGGTGCTTTTGGAGGACGGACGCACGGTCCTTGGCTTCGAGAACAGCGCCGTCTACCAGGACGGGGTGGACGCGTTCGAGGCTGCGCAGCGGTCCGTCGTCGCCGCCATCCCCGGCTCGGTGTTCCGCTACGTCAACGCCGGCATCAACGTGCTGGGCTCCATCATCCAGGACCAGATCGGCCGGCGCGGGCTGCCGTACCATGAGACGGCCTACGGCCTGCTGGCCGACCGGCTGGGCATGACCAGCTACCAGCACTCGGCCGACATCGCGGGCAACTTCATCGCTTCCGGCGCCGGCTACGCCACGCCCCGCGACTACGCCAAGCTGGGAGTGCTGTACCTGAACGACGGCGTCTGGCATGGGGAGCGCCTGCTACCAAACGGCTGGGTCAACTACGCCCTGACCGCCACCCACAGCGGCACCAGCTATGCCGCCTGCTTCCGCACCAACACCGACCGTCTGTTCCCGGATTTGCCCGTCGATACCGCCTGGGCGGCGGGCGCCTCCGACAACCGGGTGTTCATCCTGCGGCGGCACCGGCTGACCGTCGCCGTCACCAACGAGACCGATCACAAGATGGATCTGGGGTCACTCAACCGGATGATCGCCACGGCCATCGACACCTTTGCCTGAAGGGGTTTTGAACCATGACCACCGTCCGTAACGTCGCCCGGGAGAAGCTTGAAGCCGGCCAGCTATCCCTCGGGGTCGGCATCCGCATGACCCGCTCGGTCGAAATCGCCAAAGCCATGGCCACCGCCGGCTTCGACTGGCTGTTCCTGGATATGGAGCACGGCGTCATGTCGCTGGAGGCCTGCGCCCAGATCTCCGCCGCCGCGCTGGACGCCGGCATCGCCCCCATCGCCCGCGTCCCGAACGGCCAATACGCCATCGCCACACGCGCGCTGGACAACGGCGCGCTCGGCATCGTCATGCCCCACGTCGATACCGCCGCCGAGGCCCGCGAGGTCGTCGAGAAGCTGAAATACCCCCCGATCGGCCACCGATCCGTCGGCGGCTGGGGCCCGCACTACCAGCTCGGGAAGCTGTCCACCGGGGACGCGGTGACGGTGCTGAACAAGTCCAATTTGACGGTGGTGATGCTGGAAACCCCGTTGGCCATCGCCAACGCCGCCGAGATCGCGGCGGTCCCGGGCGTGGACGTGCTGCTGATCGGGTCCAACGATCTGTGCGCCGAGATGGGCATCCCCGGCGACTTCGGCAACGACCGCCTGGCCGAGGCCTACGCCACCATGATCGCCGCCTGCGAGAAAACCGGCAAATTCCCCGGCATGGCCGGCATCTACAATGAGGCGATCATGCCACGCTACATCGGGATGGGCGCGCGGTTCATCCTGTCCGGCCAGGACGGGGGCTTCATGATGGCCGGCGCCGTGTCCCGGACCGGGTTCCTGCGGAAGACGCACGGGGGATAGGCATCGCCCCACCTCCGCCCCCTCAACCCGTCCTCCCCCGGGACAATCGGGGTTTGGACGCCGGGGCATCGGCATCGCCCCACGTTGCAAGGGCATCTGTGCGGTTCGGGTGGCGCCCCGCCCCCTCAATCCGTCATCCTCGGGCGTGGCCCGAGGACCCCCGCCCGCACCCTGCCGCGAACGACCCCCGGGACAATCGGCGGTCAAACGCCGGGGCATCGGCATCGCCCCACGTTGCATGGACGTCTGTGCGATTCGGGTGGTGCCCCTCAAGCATCCCCTCATTTTATCTTGAACCCTTAGCGCAACAATAGAATCCAAACTGCCCCTTCCGGATTCCGAAAAGAATCGGAACCCCCGCCCGCCGATTCGCAATCTTGCGTT
>CAIYDT010000133.1 GCA_903924985.1 uncultured Acetobacteraceae bacterium | reverse complement strand
CTCAAGCATCTCCTCTGTGCCTCTTGGGTCTGTCGGTGGCGTCGCCGGCGCCTCAGCTGGTGGAGGCGCCGACGCAGGGTCGGGAGGCGGCCTCGGCATGGCGGTTGGCGCGGCAGGCGGCGTCGCTGCTGCCCTCGCTCTCGCCGCCGCGTACGCGTGGCGCGCGTCGGCCGCGGCCAAGAAGCGCCGCGCCGTGGCGGGTGACCCCCCGTTGCCGTCCGCGACGGCCGCAGGGGCTAGTCTGCCCCTGCGGTCGTCGCTGCTTTAGGACTCGAGCACCCGAAGACGGGATGTTGCGGCAGCGACCCGTCGAAGGAGCCTAGATGGGCACGGTAATCCAGGACAACTTCAGGGTACGGAAGAGCTACGCGAAGATCGGCAAGATCATCGATATTCCGAACCTGATCGACATCCAGAAGCAGTCCTACGAGAAGTTCCTGCAGATGAACGTGCGGCCGGACAACCGTACGCATTCGGGCCTGCCAGAGGTCTTCAAATCCGTCTTCCCGATCGACGATTTCGCTGGCCGCGGCCGGCTCGAGTTCGTCGATTACGAGCTGGAAGAGCCGAAATACGACGTCGAGGAATGCATCCAGCGCGGCATGACCTTCGCCGCGCCGCTGAAGGTGGTGCTGCGCCTGATCGTGTGGGACATCGACGAAGACACCGGCTCCCGCTCGATCCGCGACATCAAGGAGCAGCCCGTGTACATGGGCGACATGCCCCTGATGACGGACAACGGCACCTTCATCATCAACGGCACCGAACGCGTCATCGTCAGCCAGATGCACCGCTCCCCCGGCGTGTTCTTCGATCACGACAAGGGCAAGACGCACTCGTCCGGCAAATATTTGTTCGCCGCCCGGGTGATCCCGTATCGCGGCTCCTGGCTGGACTTCGAGTTCGACAGCAAGGACATCGTGTATGTCCGCATCGACCGCAAGCGGAAGCTGCCGGTCACCACCCTGCTGTACGCGCTGGAAGGCGCCGGCACCGAAGCGCTGCGCGCAGCCCGCACCGCCAAGGGCGAAACGCTGGAACTCGGCGAAATCCGCGGCATGGACCAGGAAGAAATCCTGAACCACTTTTACACCCAGGTGGTGTTCGACCGCACGGCCAAGGGCTGGGCGCGTCCCTTCGACCCCGAGGCGTTCCGCGGCATCAAGCTGATGGAGCCGCTGGTCGACGCCGCGACGGGTGAAATTGTTGCCGACACCGAAGCCAAGCTGACCATCCGCCAGTTGCGCAAGATCGCCGAAAGCACCAAGGAAGTCCTCGTCGGCCGCGCCGATCTGCTCGGCCGCTACGTCGCGGAAGACCTGGTGAACATGGACACCGGTGAGATCTACGCCGAAGCCGGAGAAGAACTGGCCGAAGCCCGCCTTGCCGCTTTGGAGGATGCCGGAATCACCCGCCTGCCGACGCTGGCGGTCGATCAGTCCAACGGCCCGTGGATCCGCAACACCCTCGCGGTGGATAAAAACGCCAACCGCGACGACGCGCTGATCGACATCTACCGCGTCATGCGCCCCGGCGAGCCGCCGACCCCGGAAACCGCGGAAGCTTTGTTCCGCGGCCTGTTCTTCGACATGGACCGCTACGACCTGTCGGCCGTCGGGCGCGTGAAGATGAACATGCGGCTGAACATGCAGACCGAGGACTCGCTTCGCATCCTGCGCAAGGAAGACCTGCTCAACACGGTTAAGACCCTGTGCGACCTGAAGGACGGCCGCGGCCAGATCGACGACATCGACAACCTCGGTAACCGCCGGGTGCGTTCGGTCGGCGAGCTGATGGAGAACCAGTACCGCATCGGCCTGCTGCGCATGGAGCGCGCGATCCGGGAGCGCATGGGGTCGGTCGATATCGACACCGTGATGCCGCACGATCTGATCAACGCCAAGCCGGCGGCGGCGGCCGTGCGGGAGTTCTTCGGCTCCAGCCAGCTCAGCCAGTTCATGGACCAGACCAACCCGCTGTCGGAAGTGACGCATAAGCGTCGTTTGTCCGCGCTTGGCCCGGGCGGTCTGACCCGCGAGCGCGCCGGCTTCGAAGTGCGCGACGTGCATCCGACCCATTACGGCCGTATCTGCCCGATCGAAACGCCGGAAGGCCCGAACATCGGCCTGATCAACTCGCTTGCCACTTACGCGAAGGTCAACAAGTACGGGTTCATCGAGACCCCGTACATGCTGGTCAAGGACGGGGTGGTGCAGCCGGGCGCCCAGTACCTCTCGGCCATGCAGGAAGAGAAGCTGGTGGTCGCGCAGGCGGATGCGCCGATGGATGCCGGAGGAAAATTCACCGAGGAATTGGTCTCCGTGCGCAAGCAAGGCGACTTCCGGCTGGTGAAACCCACCGACGTGACGGCGATCGACGTGTCGCCGAAGCAGTTGGTGTCGGTTGCCGCGGCGCTCATCCCGTTCCTGGAGAACGATGACGCAAACCGCGCGTTGATGGGCTCGAACATGCAGCGGCAGGCGGTGCCGTTGATCAGGGCGGATGCGCCGCTGGTGGGCACGGGTATGGAGGCCGCGGTTGCCCGCGACTCCGGTGCGACCATCGTGGCCCGCCGTCCCGGCATCGTCGACCAGATCGACGGCGCGCGCATCGTGGTGCGGGCGACGGCGGAAGACGGCACGACCAAGGGTGTGGACATTTACCGGCTGCGCAAGTTCATGCGTTCCAACCAGTCTACCTGCATCAACCAGCGCCCGCTGGTGAAGGTCGGTGACCGGGTGGCGGATGGCGACATCATCGCTGACGGCCCCTCGACGGAACTGGGTGAACTGGCGCTCGGCCGGAACGTGCTCGTCGCGTTCATGCCGTGGAATGGTTACAACTTTGAGGATTCCATCCTGATCAGCGAGCGCATCGCGCGCGACGACGTGTTCACCTCCATCCACATCGAGGAATTCGAGGTGATGGCGCGCGACACCAAGCTGGGCCAGGAGGAAATCACCCGCGACATCCCGAATGTCGGCGAGGAAGCGCTCAAGAACCTCGACGAAGCCGGCATCGTTTACATCGGCGCGGAAGTGAACCCCGGCGACATTCTGGTGGGTAAAGTGACCCCCAAGGGCGAGAGCCCGATGACGCCGGAAGAAAAACTGCTGCGCGCGATCTTCGGCGAGAAAGCCTCCGACGTGCGTGACACGTCCCTGAAGCTGCCGCCGGGCGTGACCGGCACGGTGGTGGATGTCCGGGTGTTCAGCCGCCGCGGCGTCGACAAGGACGAGCGCGCGATGGCCATCGAGCGGTCGGAGATTGAGCGTCTCGCCAAGGATCGCGACGACGAGAAGGCGATTCAGGAGCGGTCGTTCCTTGCCCGCCTCCGCGAAAAACTGCTGGGCCGCAAGGCCTCCGGTGGGTTCCGCGGCATCAAGTCCGGCACCGTGCTGGACGAAGCCATCCTGGCGGAGCATCCGCGCGGCTCCTGGCGCCAAATCGGTGTGCAGGACGATGCGGTGATGGCCGAGATCGAAGTGCTGAAGCGCGAATACGACGCGGCCGTCGGCCGTTTGCAGGCGCGCTTCGACAGCAAGGTCGAGAAGCTGCAGCGCGGCGATGAGCTGCCGCCCGGCGTGATGAAGATGGTCAAGGTCTTCATCGCGGTGAAGCGCAAGCTACAGCCCGGCGATAAGATGGCCGGCCGCCATGGCAACAAGGGCGTGTGTTCGCGCGTCGTGCCGGTGGAGGATATGCCGTTCCTCGAAGACGGCACGCATGTCGACATCGTGCTGAACCCCTTGGGCGTGCCGTCGCGCATGAACGTGGGGCAGATTCTCGAGACCCATTTGGGTTGGGCTTGCGCGACGCTCGGTAAGCAGGTGGGCGAGATGGTGGAAACCTATCGCCGCACCGGCCACCAACGGATGGAGTTGCTGGATCGCCTGAAGGAGATCTACGGCGATGAGGTCTACGATCGACAGATCGGCGACCTTGAGGATACCGCCCTGATCGAGCTCTGCGAGAACCTGAAGAAGGGCATCCCCATCGCGACGCCGGTGTTCGACGGTGCCCGCATGTCGGATATCGAGGGCATGCTGACGCGCGCCGGCCTGAATACCTCGGGCCAGGTGGTGTTGACGGATGGCCGCACCGGCGAGCCCTTAGAGCGTAAGGTGACGGTCGGCTACATCTACATGCTGAAGCTGCATCACCTTGTGGACGACAAAATCCACGCACGCTCCATCGGACCGTACTCGCTGGTCACCCAGCAGCCGTTGGGCGGCAAGGCGCAGTTCGGCGG
>CAIYDT010000132.1 GCA_903924985.1 uncultured Acetobacteraceae bacterium | reverse complement strand
GACCCGAGGACCGCCACAAACGCCGGCGGTGAGGGCAGTCCTCGGGTCAAGCCCGAGGATGACGAAAAAAGAGTCGCCGCGCGTGCCCAACGTCACCCCACCACCTCGACGCACCGCAAGCAAAGCCCAGGATGCGCGGCCACCGTCCCAACCTCGGGCAGCACCTTCCAGCAGCGCACGCACTTCTCGCCGGGGGCCAATGACACTTCCGCGTTCTCGTCCCCCATCCCGGCCACCGCATGCAGGCCGGAGACGATGGCGATCTCCGCCCACTCGGCTTCGTTCAGCAGCAATGCCTCATCCGGTGCCAGTTTCAGAGTCACCGCCGCCTGCAGCGAGGCGCCAATGGTCTTCGCCGCGCGGGCTTCCTCGATTGGGATGGTGATGCGGCGGCGGATGGCGCGAATGGCGTCCCACTTCGCCGCCAGCGCATCGTCCCGCCACTCGTGCGGCAGGTCGGGGAATAGTTGCAGATGAACGCTGTCGGTCTCTCCGAACCGAGCGGCCCAGGCTTCCTCGGCGGTGAAGCACAGGACCGGGGCGAGCCAGATGGTCAGGCACCTGTGCAGATGGTCCAGAACCGTCCGCGCCGCCCGCCGGCGAAGACTGGAGGGCGCATCGCAGTAGATCGCGTCCTTCCGCACGTCGAAGTAGAATGCCGATAGGTCGGTGTTACAGAAATTGTGGACTTCGGGGTAAACGCCGGTCCAGTCGTAGCTCTCGGTCGCCGCGCGGATGCGGGCGTCGAGTGCCGTCATCCGGTGGAGCACCCAGCGTTCCAGTTCCGGCATTTCCGAGACCGAAACGCGCTCGGCGTCCGAGAACCCGTCCAGACTGCCGAGCACCCAGCGCAGCGTGTTGCGCAGCCGGCGGTAGAGCTCCGACTGCTGCTTCAGGATTTCCGGGCCGATGCGCAGGTCGTCGCTGGTGTCGGACGACATCACCCACAGCCGCAGGATATCGGCGCCATACTTGTTGGCGACCTCATCCGGGGCGGTGACGTTGCCCACCGACTTGGACATCTTCCGCCCGGCCTCATCGTTGACGAAGCCGTGCGTCAGGACGGCCTTGAACGGCGCTACGCCGCGGGTGCCGACAGCTTCCAGCAGTGATGAGTGGAACCAGCCGCGATGCTGATCGGACCCTTCCAGATAGAGGTCCGCCGGCCAGGGCAGGCCGCGATCTTCCAGCACGAAGGCGTGGGTCGAGCCGGACTCGAACCACACATCCACGATGTCCATCACCTGCTCGTAGTCGTCCGGGTTTTTGCCCACGCCCAGGAACCGTTCCGGCGGCGAGGAATACCAGCTATCGGCGCCCTCGGTCGTGAAGGCGTCCACGATGCGGGCGACGACATCCGGGTCGCGCAGCGGTTGGCCGGTTGCTTTGTCCACGAACACGGCGATCGGCACGCCCCAGGCGCGCTGGCGGCTGATGCACCAGTCCGGGCGGGCGGCGACCATGGAGCCGATGCGGTTGCGCCCGGCATCCGGCACGAACTGCGTGGCGTCAATGGCGCGCAACGCTTTCTCGCGGATGTGTTCCGGCCCATCCATCCGGATGAACCACTGCGGCGTCGCCCGAAAGATCAGCGGCGCGCGGGAGCGCCAGGAATGCGGGTAGGAGTGGACGATCTTGCCGCTGGCGACCAACGTCCCGGCCGCCGTCAAAGCGGCGCAGACGTGGTCGGCGACCTTGTAAACGTGCTCCCCGGCGAACAGCGGCACCCAGGCGTTGAAGGTGCCATCGTCGCCCACGGTCTCCGGGATATCCAGCTTGTGCGCGCGGCCGAGGTGGAAGTCGTCCTCGCCATGACCCGGCGCGATATGCACGAAGCCGGTGCCGGCCTCGGTGGTGACGAAATCCGCCAGCAGTAGCGGCGTGTCCTGATCGTACCCGTGGCCGCGCAGGGGGTGAGAGCAGATGGTGCCTTTCAGCTCCGAACCCTTGAAGACATGCACGATGTGGTGGCCGGCGATGCCGGTGTCCGTCAGGAATTGCGGCAACAGAGGGAGCGCGACCAGCAGCTTTTCCCCGACGCGTGCCAGGGAGCCGTCATTCACGGCGTCTACATGGGCCAACGCATAATCGAACTCCGGCCCCGCAGCGACCGCGCGGTTGCCCGGCATGGTCCAGGGGGTGGTGGTCCAGATCACCACCGCCGCGTTTTCCATGCGGTGATCGGTCGCTTTCACGATCGGGAACCGCACCCAGATCGTGGTGCTGGTGTGGTCGTGGTACTCGATCTCGGCTTCGGCCAGGGCGGTCTTTTCCACCGGGGACCACATGACCGGGCGCAAGCCGCGGTTCAGTGCGCCGTTCAGCAGGAATTTGCAGATTTCGTGGACGATGGCGCCCTCGGACGGCAGGTCCATGGTGGCGTAGCGGTTCTTGAAATCGCCCTCGACGCCCAGGCGGCGGAACTCCTTCGCCTGCACGTCCATCCAGTGGGCCGCGTACGCGCGGCATTCGGCGCGGAAATCCAGGATCGGGACCGCGTCCTTGTCTTTCTTCTTGCGGCGGTACTCTTCCTCGATCTTCCACTCGATCGGCAGGCCGTGGCAGTCCCAGCCGGGGATGTAGTTGGCGTCGTAGCCGGCCATTTGCCTTGTGCGGTTGATGACGTCCTTGAGGATCTTGTTCAGCGCGTGCCCGATATGCAGGTTGCCGTTCGCATAGGGCGGGCCGTCATGGAGGATAAACTGTGGGCGTCCCGCGGACGCAGCACGCAGCTTCCCCCAAAGGTCCATCGCGTCCCAGCGGGCCAGGATGGCGGGTTCCTTCTTCGGCAAATCGCCGCGCATTGGGAAACTGGTTTGGGGCAGGAAGACGGTATCGCGGTAGTCGCGTTTCGCCTCAACAGGTGCGTCGTTCATGGCAATTCCGAGCAGTCTTGGGTCAGGGCATGGGTCGGGTCCCGGGGCTTAGGAAGCCACCGGGCCGGTAATTCGCGCCTGCTTGTACACGGTTGCCATGGGCGGGACCATGCGTTGTGCGGTGCGGTGAGGTCAAGGCCGATCTGGACCGCCGTGCGCCGAGCGGGCATCGTGGGTGCAACGTGGAAGAGGGAAACGATCATGCGGCTGGCTGGACGGGTTGCCATCATCACCGGCGCGGCCGGAGGCATCGGCGGCGCCATTGCGCGCCGGTTCGCGGCCGAGGGTGCTGACCTGTGCCTCGCCGGCCGGCGCGGCTGCGCCGATGTGGCTGCCGAGGTTGCCGCGGCGGGCCGGAAGGTACTGGACCTGACCGTCGACGTGACCGACCGGCAATCGCTGGTGGGCATGGTGGACCGGACCCTCGCCACGTTCGGCAAGGTCGATATCCTGGTCACCGTCGCCGGCGTGGTGTCCGTGGGGAACGCCGAGACCCTGGCCGAGGCCGAGTGGGACCGCGTCATGGCGATCAACATGAAGGGCGTTTTTTTCTCGTGCCAGGCGGTTATTCCGGCGATGCGCAAGGCCGGCTACGGGCGGATCGTCAACATCGGCTCCCTGCTGGCGAAGAACGGCGGCAACCCACGGCCCTGGATCAATCGCGCGGATCAGGATCGCGCGGGGAACGTGGCTTACGGTTCGGCGAAGGCCGGGGTGCACGCGATGACGCTGTATCTGGCGAAGGAACTCGCCGCTGAGGGCATCACCGTGAACTGCGTGGCTCCCGGCCCCATCGCCTCGGCCATGACAGTGAATCTGCCCGACAGCATCAAGACCTTGCTGCCGGTGGGGCGCCTGGGCCGCCCCGAGGAGATCGCGGATGCCGTCGCCTATCTGGCGGGCGAGCAGGCAAGCTTCACGACCGGGGAAATCCTGGACGTGAACGGCGGCGCCTGGATCGATTGAACGGAGAGACGAAGATGGACGCCGATATCGTCGTCGTGGGCTGCGGCATCGCCGGATTGTCGGCCGCTGCCGCCGCGCATGAAGCTGGGGCGCGTGTGGTCGTGCTGGAACGTGCCCCGAAGGAGGAGCGCGGCGGTAACACCCGCTACACGGAAGCCTATCTGCGGATGAACAGCATCGATGAGGTCTCGGACGATTTCGAGGAGAAACTGGCTTTGTTCGGCGGCGGGCACCTGGATCCGTCGTTGGTCGATTTGACCTCGGGTGGGCGGGGCGATTGGCCGTCCATTCTGAAGTCGATGAGTTTCGCCGATCCCGACGTGATCGCGACTTTCGCGGAAAATGCAGGACCAGCACTGCGATGGCTGCGCGACAAGGGCGTACGGTTCGATTTTCTGCCCACGGCGTTCATCACGACGACTACGCCCCGCCTGCTGCCGATTGGCGGCGGGTTGGCGATGGTGGAGGCGGTGTGCGCCTACCTGGAAGCCCAGGGCGTGCCGATCCTGTACGACACCGCCGCACGCGATCTGATCATGCGGGAGGACGGCGGCGTTGGCGGTATTCGCGCTACTGGCGCTCGCAATAAGCCGGTGGTGGTGAATGCTCGGGCGGTCGTGTTGGCGTGCGGCGGGTTCGAGGGGAATCAGGAAATGCAGGCGCGGTATCTGGGGCCGCGCGCGTTGTTTCTGCGCCCGGTATGCCGAGGCGGCAACTACAACAAAGGCGAGGGCATCCGCATGGCGCTGGATATCGGCGCCGCCCCCTGCGGCGATTTTGGGGGCTGGCATGCGGAGCCGATCGACCCTCGGTCAGGCATTTCGGAGCCGTCGATTTTTATTTTCCCATATGGGATACTGGTGAACCGGGAGGGCAAGCGGTTCACCAACGAAGCTCCTGCTTCGGTCGATGCGTGCTACGAGGAAATCACCCGCCAGATTCACTATCAATCGGAGGGGATGGCCTACTGCATCCTGGACGGCAAAATCACCGACGTGCCGGGGTATCATCGCGCAATCAAGACCGATCAGCCAGCAATTACCGGGAACACAATCGCCGAACTGGCGGGCAAGCTGGGCATGCCGGTGTCGGTGCTGGAACAAACCATCGCGTCCTACAACGCCGCATGCGGGGTAGGGACCTTCAAAGCGCTGGAGGTCGACGGGCTGGCCACGCATGGCGTCACCCCGGAGAAATCCAACTGGGCGCGGCCCATCGATACCGCGCCGTTCCAGGCCTATCCGATCATCTCCGCCAACGTGTTCACCTATGGCGGGTTGAAAGTGAATCCGGATGCGCAGGTGGTGAATGCCGACGGGGAGGTGATTCCCGGCCTGTATGCGGCCGGCGAAACCATGGGGCTGTTCTATAAAACCTACACTGGATCGACATCGGTGCTGCGCGGTGCGGTGTTTGGCCGCATCGCGGGACAGCACGCCGCGCGCATGATGAACCAATAGGAGAGCGTTATGGCAAGCGACCTGAATGACCTGGAATACGCCGTCCAAACCTATTTCGACGGGCTATATGAGGGCGACACCGCCAAACTCGGCAGCGTCTTTCATGAGGTCTCGCACCTGTTCAGCGTGACCGACGGCAAACTGGACGACCTGCCACGTTCGCAATGGTTTGAGATGGTGAAGGGCCGCCCCTCGGCGGTCAGCCGCGATCTGCCGCGCAAGGATTGGGTGGTGCACATCGACCGCTCCGGTCCCAATACGGCGTTCGTCAAGGTGAATTGCCAGATACCACCGCGCTATTTCACCGATTATTTGACCTTCGTGAAGCTCGCGGAGGGGTGGAAGATCGTGTCGAAGACCTTCCACACCGAGACGCGCGCATGATCTACGATTACATCATCGTCGGCGGCGGGTCGGCGGGTTCCGTTTTGGCCAACCGATTGTCGGTCCGAGGCAGCAACAAGGTGCTGCTGCTGGAAGCCGGCCAAGACACGCCACACGGCAAGGTTCCGGCTGCCGTACTGGATTCCTACCCCGGTACCGCGTATCTGAACCCCGCGTATACCTGGAACAAACTGAAGGTCACGACCGAGGCCATTTCGCACAATAACCCCCAGGAAAGGCCGCCGCCGCTGCGCACGTACGAGCAGGCGCGCATCCTGGGCGGGGGGTCGTCGATCAACGGCCAGCTCGCCAATCGCGGCGCTCCCACCGATTACGACGAGTGGGAAGCGCGCGGCGCCAAGGGCTGGAACTGGGATGCGGTGCTGCCGTATTTCAAGAAGGTCGAGCGCGATATGGACTTCGAGGGTCCCTATCACGGCCGCGAAGGCCGCATCCCTGTCCGACGCATCTTTCCCGATCTGTGGCCGGAACATGCCAAGGCGGTGGCGATCGCTTTGAAAGATGCGGGCTGGGAGTATATCCGGGATCAGAATGCGGAATGGAAAGACGGGTATTTCCCTATCACCATCTCCAATGCCTATGAGCGCCGGGTTTCCGCCGCCATCGGCTATCTGGATCCCGGAACGCGGCTGCGGGAGAATTTGACTATTTCCACCGATACGGTCGCGACCGGGTTGGTGTTCGAAGGCCATACGTGTGTTGGCGTGAAGGCGACCGTCAGCGGGCGGGCGCAGGAGTTTCGCGGCAAGGAGATTATTCTGTCGTCCGGTGCCATCCACTCCCCCGCGCATCTGATGCGGGCGGGGATCGGCCCGGCGGGGCATCTGCGGGACCTCGGTATCGACGTGCGCGTGGCATTGCCGGGCGTGGGACAGCGGTTGCAGGATCACCCGGCAGCGGCGGTGGCTGCGTTCCTGAAACCGCATGCGCGGATTATTCACGATTATTCGCGGCGGCATATTTATACGGCGCTGCGGTATTCCTCGAACCTGCCCGGCATTCCATCCGGCGATATGATGACCGTCGTGACCAACAAGACGTCGTGGCACCGGATCGGGGAGCAGATCGGGTCCTTCATCGTCACCGTCTATAAGACCTACTCCGAAAACGGGGAGGTGAAGCTGCGATCGGCCAGCCCGAACGACGAACCGTCCGTTGATTTCAATCTATTGTCGGATCAGCGCGACCTGGAGCGTATGATGGACGGTATCCGCCGCTTCAGCGCCATGCACCTGACGCCGATCATGCAAACGGTGACGTCCGATCCGTTCCCCGCCAGCTACAGCGACAAGGTCCGGCAGGTCGGGCTGCACAGCAAGAAAAACAAATTCATCACCGATATCCTGGGCCGCTGCCTGGATGGCCCGGCGGCGTTGCGCACCTATCTGATCAAGACGCTGGTGATGGAGGGCGTGACTCTGCATGACATGCTGACCGATGACGACGCGCTGGAGCAATTCGTGCGCAAAGCTTCGGTCGGTGTGTGGCACGCGTCGTGCACTTGCCGTATGGGCAGCGACGATGACCCGATGGCGGTGACAAACAATGCCGGACGGGTGCGCGGTGTCGATGGACTGCGCGTGGTGGATGCGTCGGTCTTCCCCGTCGTGCCCTGTGCCAACACCAATTTTCCGGTGCTGATGACGGCGGAGAAGATGGCCGACGCGATTTTGGCGGGGGCTTAGTCCCCCGTCCCTTTCGGCAACTTCCGCTCCGCGATTTTCGCCCAGAGCGCGACGCCGAAGGGGATCGCCTCATCGTTGAAGTTGTACAGATGGTTGTGCAACGCGGCACTCGGTCCGTTGCCGATGCCGATATGCGCGCCCGGCACTTTTTCCATCATGAAGCTGAAATCTTCCGATCCCATACCGGCGGGGGCATCGCGGCGGACTTTCTCTTCACCCACCAGTTCGGCGGCGACGTCGCCCATCAGCAGAGCTTCCTCGTCCACGGCCACCATCGGGGCGAAGATCACGCGAAAATCCAGCGTCGCCGTCGCGCTGAAACCAGAGGCAACGGCTTCCACCATGCGGCGCATGTTGGTCTCGATCTGGGTCATGGTATCGCGCTTCATGGTTCGCACCGTGCCCGCCATGGTGGCGTGTTGCGGGATGACGTTATAGGCGTCGCCGCTGACGATGCGCGTGATGCTCAGCACCCCGGTATCGTGGGGCGAAATGTTGCGAGACACGATGGATTGCAGCGCGGTGCCGATATGGCAGGCGACCAGCACCGGATCGATGCTTTGTTCCGGCCTCGCCCCATGCGCGCCTTTGCCGGTGATTTCGATGTCGAAGAACGCGCCGCCCGCCGAACGGGTGCCGCTACCCAATGCAAACTGGCCAACTGGCATGCCGGGGCGGTTGTGCATGCCGTAGACTGCATTGCACGGGAACCGCTCGAACAGCCCGTCCTTCATCATTGCCAGCGCGCCGCCGGTGCCTTCCTCGGCGGGTTGGAAAATAAAATTGACGGTGCCGTTGAAATTGCGAGTCTCCGCCAGGTACTTCGCGGCGCCGAGCAGCATGGTGGTGTGGCCGTCGTGGCCGCAGGCGTGCATACGGCCGGGATTTTGGCTGGCGTAGGGAACATCCGTAATTTCCAGCACCGGCAGCGCGTCCATGTCGGCGCGCAGGCCAATGGAGTCCTGGCCGTTGCCGTTCCGCAGCACGCCGACCACGCCAGTGACGCCGACGCCGCGGTGCACCTCAATGCCCCATTCCTCGAGCTTACGAGCAACGATGTCCGCCGTGCGCACTTCCTCCAGCCCCAGTTCGGGGTGGGCGTGAATGTCGCGGCGGATTGCGGTCAGCTCCGCTTGATAGCGGCGCGCGTCGTCGATCGTGGTCATGGTCTATTCCCCAAAAATTTCAGCGTTGTGTTCGCCCAGTTTCGGCGAGTCCCCGTCGGGGTGCGGCCGCTTCCGGTCGAAGGTGATGGGCAAACCCACGATTTTCAAGCCGCTGCCCGGCAATACCCGAATCATGTCCATCGCCTGCAACTGCTCAGTCTCGGCCAACTCGGCGATGTTGTTCACGGGCGCGACCGGCACGCCTGCTTCCCCAATGATCCCCAGCCATTCCACCCGGGTCTTGGTCAGCAGCACCGGCTGCATGACATCCACCAACGCCTCCCGGTTCGCCGCTCGGCGGCGGCCGTCGGAGAATAGCGCATCCACCGCCCATTCCGGATGGCCCATCGTCCTGGCGAGCTTCACAAACAGACGATCGTTGCCAGCCGCGATGCATAGTGGGCGGTCGGCGGTTTCGAATATCTGGTAGGGTGCTAGCGTGGCGCTGGCAGCACCATGACGCTTCGGCAAATTGCCCGTGTGATTGTATGCGTTCAACGGACCCTGCACCCAGGCCACCGCGCTTTCGAACAACGACGCATCCACCACGCAACCCTTGCCGGTGGTCTCCCGCTGCTTCAGCGCCGCCAGCGCACCGATCACGCACCACATGCCCGTCGCCGTGTCATTGATGGCGGGGGCGCAAAAGGTCGGCGGATCTTCCGGCCGGCCGGTCAGCGACACCACTGCGCCGTAGCATTGCAAAAGCGGATCGAATCCCGGCGCCAGCTTCAGCGGCCCCGCGAACCCGAATGCCCAGATCGAGCAATAAATCAGCCCCGGATTGATCGCCATCATGACATCCGGCCCGATGCCGCAGTCATCCACGATGCCCGGCCGTAAATTCTGGATCAGGATGTCGGCATGCGCGGTCAGCGCCTTCAGCCTCTCGACGTCCTCCGGGTTCTTGATGTCCAGCGTCACCGACCGCTTGCCGCGGTTGTTGGTGTGGAAGCTCACGGAATCTCCATCCACGAACGGAGGACCCCAAAGCCGAGCATCGTCGCCGCCGTCGGGTTTTTCCACCTTGATGACGTCGGCGCCCATGTCCGCCAGGATCACCCCGGCCAACGGCCCAGCCAGGGCCTGCCCGATCTCGACGACCCGTACGCCGTCCAACGGCCCCGACATCAGCTCAGATCCAATCGGGCTCGGAAAGTATCGTCGCGCAGATTAAGCTCTTGTCCGTTCAGGTCGTCTGCTGCCGGGGTGCATAGGTAGACGATCGCGGCGGCTGGATGCGCCACGGGAGTCAAATTCTCCCGTGGGATTTGGCTGATCGGGTTCACCCCGGACGCGCGGATAATAACCTGCATGTCGGTGTCGGTCGTGCCCGGCTGAAAACCGAAAATTCGAATGCCCTTATCGATGTTTTCCAGCGCCACCGCTCGTGTCAACATGTGCACGCCGGCCTTGCCGGTGCAGTAGGCGCTCCATCCCTCCAGCGGGCGGATCGCGGCGCCGGAGGACACGTTGATAATGGTGCCCCCACCGGCCGCGATCATGCCCGGCAGCACCGCCCGTATCCCGTAATAGGCGCCGGTCAGATTGATCTGAATGTTGCGCGCCCAGGCCTCCGGGTCGCTCTCGGCGACTGACGTGATGGGTTCGATCACACCGGCGTTGTTGACCAGCACGTCCACATGCCCGAATCGGTCCTCGGTTTCCGCTACCAGCGCCCGCATGGAGGCATAGGACGACACGTCGCAACCGCGCGAGAGTACGGTGCCGCCAGCCCTGGCTAGCGGCAGCGCCACCTCGGCGAGCCGATTGCTGTCCCGAGCGATCAAGATCAATGTCGCGCCTTCCTTGGCCAAAGCGGCGGCCGCGGCGGCGCCGATGCCGCGGCTGGCGCCGGTGACGATGATAACTTTGCCTGTCAGCCTACCCATGGGTCGTACTCCTGTTTACCCACGCTTTACGGGACGGTCGCCGTCGGGGCAAATAGCCCGCCTTGCACGGGAGACAACACGATGCGCGTATCCATGAGCCTGCCCAGTCACGACTGGTCGCTGTGCGGCCCGGCCGCGCGCCAGGCGGAGGACGACGGGTTCGACTCCGTGCAAAGCAATGAGCTGAAATACGACCCCTTCGCCCCCCTGGCCTTCGCCGCTTTGGCGACGGAGCGGGTGCAGCTGGTTACGTCCGTCGCCATCGCCTTCCCGCGCAGCCCGATGATCGTGGCCAACCAGGCGTGGGACCTGCACAAGCACTCCAAGGGCCGCTTTGTTGTGGGCCTCGGCAGCCAGGTGAAGGCCCACAACGAGCGCCGTTTCAGCGTGCCCTGGATCGCCCCGGCTGCCCGGCTGGGCGAATATGTGGAGTCCCTGCGCGCCATTTTCCGCTGCTGGGAATATGGCGAAAAACTTTCGTATAAGGGCAAATACTACAATTTTTCACTGATGACGCCGGAGTTCTCCCCGCCCGCGCAGAAGCTGCCGTTACCCCCCGTGGCGATGGCGGCCGTCGGCCCGCTGATGCTGAAGGCCGCCGCCCGCGTCGCCGACAGCGTGCGCCTGCACAGCTTCGCCACCCGCAAGTACTTGGAGGAAGTGGTGCGGCCGCTGCTGGCCACCGAACTGGCCGCGGCCGGCAAGTCGCTGGACAACTTCGAGATCACCGGTGGTGGCTTCATCGCCACAGGCCCAGACGAAGCGGCGGTTCGCGAGGCGGCGGAGAAAGTACGCTACCGCGTGGCCTTCTACGGCTCCACCCCCGCGTATCGCCCGGTGTTCGACCTGCATGGGTTGAGCGATCTGGGCGTGAAGCTGACCGACATGTCCAAGCAGGGCGCCTGGAGCAAAATGGCAGCCGAAGTATCCGACGATGTGCTGGACCTGTTCGTCGCTCGCGCAACGTATGAGGGTCTGCCTGAGGCGATCGCCAAGCGCTACGGCGGCATCGTGGATACTGTGTCGATCGATTTTGCCCCCGGCACCAGTGTGGCGACGCGGCGCGGGGTAATCGAGGCGGTGCAGAAGATTCCGGGCACGTTCAAGGGGTTTAGCGGCCGGTGAAACGTTTCCTCCCGGCCCTGCTGGAACTGGGGCCGCTGGCGATTTTCTGGATACTGCTGTGGACGGCGGATCTGAAAATCGCCATTGGGGTTGGGGTCGCTCTGCTGCTGGCGGACGCTGCTTATCGGCGCTGGCGGGAGATGCCGATTACGAAACTGTATCTGCTGTCCGGCGGATTGACGGTGCTGTTCGGCTGCATTGACATCTTCGCGCAGACACCCTTCATGCTGAAATACGAAGATGTGATCACAAGCGTCCTCATCGCGGCCGCCCTGGGTTGGGGCGCGCGCGGCAAAAAATCCATGATCCAGGGTCTGGTGGAACAGCAGAACCCCGACGGCTTCGAAGATGGGCCGGATATCCGCCGGTTCTTCAAACTGTTTACCCAGCTATGGATGGTCTATTTCGTGCTAAAGGCGGCCGTTTATTTATGGCTCGGCGCGATCCTGCCGATGGACGAAGCGCTGACCGTCCGCCCTGTCGTCGGGATGGTGAGTCTGGGCGCAATGATGCTGGTTAGCTGGAAGGCCCAGGTCTTGTTCGATTTCGGGGTTAGAATTGGCATCTTGCCAAAGGTGGCCGACGACCGAGCGTAAGGTGATTATCGCGGCGGCCCCTTCTCGGTTGGGGACGTGCTGATTTTCCACAGTATGCCGGTGCATAAGGGCGTGCCGAACCGAGGCAGCCAATTGCGCATGTCGATGGATGTGCGCTACCAACGCGCCAGCGAGCCCTTCAACCCCGACAATGCCAAGGCGGACGGGCAGCCGCTGTCATGGGACGACATCTACGCCGGGTGGAAATCAGATGCCCTGAAATACTACTGGAAACGAATACTGCTGACGCTCAGAGAGTTCGACCGGACCTGGTTCGACAAGCGGGATAACAGGGCCTTCAAGCTCGGCGAATAACGCGATCCGCGTGCACGGTCGGTGTTACATCGGATCGTTGCCCGCGATGCCGATGCGGCGAAGCGGGCGCGTGCTCAGGCGTTGCTGGACAGTCTCTCGTAGCACGCCTCTACGGCGGCTCGTGTCACACGAGCGGTGCCGACGCCCTCGATCGCGGCCGCACCGGCGGCGATGCCCCAGGCCAGGGCCTCGGTCGGAGCCGCACCGCGCGCCAACGCCAGTACCATCGATGCCAGAAACGCGTCTCCCGCACCCACGGCGCTGCGCACCGGGCCTTTCAGTGCCGGCATACGGGCCACGCCATCCTGGGTCGCCAACAACGCCCCGTCGGCGCCGAGGGTCACCACCACCATCCGAGCCGCGCCGGACTCCACAAGCTTCAGCGCCTCGGCATCCTGGGACGCCGCATCCGGCAACGCCCGCCCGACCAGATGCTCCAGCTCCCGCAGACTCGGTTTGATCAGATCGAGGCCGGTGTGCAGTGCGGCCTCCAGCGCCTTTCCCGATGTATCCAGGGCGAAATGCATGCCGTGCGCGGACGCGATCCCAGCCACCGTTGCATAGATGCCGTCGGGTGCGCCGAGCGGTAGGCTGCCGCTGGCGACCAGCCAGGCGCCCCGCGTTTTCCCGATCGCGTCCAGCGTCGCGCGTAGTTCATCGGGCGAAACGGTGGGGCCTTCCGGCACGAAGCGGTACTCCTGCTGCGTCGACCGGTCGTAGACCGTCAGGCTGACGCGGCTGCGGCCGGCCAATGGCAGAATTTCGGTGGGCACCTCAGCTTCCCGCAGCATCTCCGCGATCAAATGCCCGGTTGCCCCGCCGGCCAGCACCAGCGCCAGCGTGTCCCCGCCGAGCGCGTGGATAACGCGCGACACGTTGATGCCGCCGCCGCCGGGGTCGATGTGCTCATTCGTGGTGCGGATTTTGTGCGTTGGGATTACGGTCTCCGCGGTCGATGCCAGATCGACGGCGGGATTCAACGTCAGGGTCACGATGCGGCCGGTCATGGCGCCCAACTTGCCCCAGAAAGGCGTTTCGCGCCAACATAGATCGACTGAACGGGGGAACGCAGGACGCGATCGCCGCAAGCCGGTATCCACCTGAATTGGTTGTGTCTGGCGTTCGGCGGTCGGACGGGGCAAGATCGCGGCCTTCGTGATGCCGCATCGGGACCCCATCCATGACCGTCGACCCCAAGATCGCCGCCGCCCTTGCGGGCGTTTCCACCGGCACCATCACCACCGTGCTGCTCAAGAAGGGGCTGCGGAACGTTTGGATGCGCGGCACCCGCCCGGTGCGCACCGGGCAGCCCCGCCTGCTGGGCCACGCGTTCACGCTGCGGTTCGTGCCGGCGCGGGAGGACCTGGCGACGCCGGCGTCCTGGTCTTCGCCGATCTCCACCCGCTCCGCCATTGAGGCGATGCCGGTGGGTTGCATCGCCGTCGCCGACGCCATGGGCGTGACCGATGCCGGCATTTTCGGGGACATTCTGTGCGCCCGCATGGCCAAGAAGGGCGTGGCCGGGCTGGTCACCGACGGGGTGATGCGCGACATGTTCGGCGTGCTGGGCACCGGGCTGCCGGTGTGGTGCCAGGGCACCGCCGCCCCGGCGTCTGTCGCCGCGCTGACCTTCATCAACTGGCAGGAGCCGATCGGCTGCGGCGGAGTCGCGGTGTTTCCCGACGACCTGATCATGGTCGACGACGACGGCGCTGTGGTGATCCCCAAGGCGATGATCGAGGAAGTCGCCGCGGTTGCCGCCGAACAGGAGCAGATGGAAGAGTGGATCATGGGTGAGGTGAATGCCGGCGCCTCTCTGCCCGGCCTGTATCCGCCCAACGCCGAGAACAAGGCCCGCTACGACGCCTGGAAAGCCGGCCAAAAATAGGACCGTCCCATGCAATCGCTGATCTCCGGTAGCTTGTTGCCCGTTCTGGAACTGGCGCTCGAACCCGGGGAAGTCGTGGTTGCACCCCCTGGCGAGCTGGCCTGGATGACGCCGAACATCCAGATGAACACCACCACCGCCACCGCCGGGTCCTCCGGCCTGTGGGGGGCGATCACCCGCGCGGTGTCGGGTGGCGGGCTGTTCATGACGGAGTTCTCGTCCAACGGTGGCACTGGGGGCGTGGCCTTCACCCCCAAGGTCCCCGGCCAGGTCCTGCCCGTCGATGTGCGGGACGGGCGCGGCTACATGGTGCACCGGCACGGGTTCCTATGCGGCACCCAGGGCGTGGTTCTGACCACCGCCCTGCAACGATCCCTCGGTGCCGGCATCTTCGGCGGGGAGGGATTCCTGCTGCAGCACATCACCGGCAACTGCCAAGCCTGGGTCGCGCTGGGCGGGGAAATCGTCAACCCGGAGCTGCAACCTGGCGAAACGCTGCTGGTTCATCCCGGGCATGTCGGCATGTTCGAGGACAGCGTGACCTTCGACATCACCACCATCCCCGGCATCAAGAACGCTCTGTTCGGCGGCGATGGGATTTTTCTCGTCCGGCTGGTCGGGCCCGGCCGGGTTTGGCTGCAAACCATGACGGTGCCGACTTTGGCGCACGCGCTGTCGCCCTATTTGCCGCATGGGGAGACCGTGGCCACGACCACCGATCCCGGCACCGCCGCGGCCGGTGCCGTGTTCCGCGGTATTTTTGGCGGCGACCGGTAGCCAACCGTCGCAAGCTGTAGCATCCTGCCGTTAAGCCCGCAAAATGCCGGGCACGGGAGGAAAACCATGCGATCCATTATCGCCTTGTTGTTCGCTGTTACGCTGGCGTGGGTGCCAGCCCGAGCGGCGGAGCCAGAACCGATCAAAATCGGCTTCGGGGAGGCCTTGACGGGCAGTCTGGCCGTCATAGGCAAGTCCGGCATCGTTGCCATGCAAATCTGGGCCGAGCAGATCAACGCGAAGGGCGGATTGCTCGGGCGGCCGGTGAAGCTTATTTACTACGACAACCAGAGCAACCCGGCGAACGTCCCCGGCCTGTATGTGAAGCTGCTGGACGTCGACCATGTCGACTTCGTGCTGTCCGGTTATGCCACCAATATGGCGGTGCCGGCGATGCCCGTGGCGATCACCCATAAGAAGCTGTACCTGTCGTTGTTCTCCTTGGCGACCAACGCGCAGTTTCATTACCCGCGATCGTTCTCGATGATCGCCACGGGGCCGGACGCCAAGGTGGCGTTTTCCAAGGGCTATTTCGATCTGGCGATGGAACTGGACCCGAAACCGACTACGGTGGCGATCCTGGGTTCGGATACCGAGTTCGCGCGCAATGGCACCGACGGCGCCAAGGTCAACGCCGCAGCCGCGGGCCTGAAAGTTGTCTACGACGGCAGCTACCCGCCCACCACAACCGACTACACCCCGATCGTGCGCGCACTGAAAGCCACCAACCCAGACCTGATCTACATCGCGTCGTATCCCGCGGATACCACGGGCATCCTACGTGCCGCCACGGAGATGGGGCTGAAAGCGCGCATGCTCGGCGGCAGCCTGGTCGGTTTGGCAACCGCGTCGATGAAAACCCAGCTTGGGCCGTTGCTGAACGATATCGTACTCGGCGAGCAATGGGTTCCGGCACCCAAGCTACAATTCCCGGGGGTGATGGAATTCCTGAAAATTTACCAATCCCGAGCAGTGGCGGAGGGCGTGGACCCACTGGGCGTGTTCCTGCCGCCGTTTGCCTATGCTCGGATGCAGGTGCTGGAGCAGGCGGTGAACGCGGTTCATTCGCTGGATGATGGCAAGCTGGCGGACTACATGCACTCGCACACGTTCAAGACCGTTGTTGGCGACATCGTTTATAGTAAGGATGGCGAGTGGGCGGAGAACCGGCTGGTCTGGACGCAGTTCCAGGGGATCAAAGGCAACGATCTGGATCAGTTCCGTAACCCTGAGACCGAGATAGTGTTGATCCCGAAGGAGTACCGTTCCGGGACTCTGCGCACGCCCTACCAGATTGGAAGCCCATGAAAGTCTTCGTTTTCGACCTGCTAGCCTACGGGGAGCAACTCGACCACTTGAAAACCGGGGGCGAGTTGCCCTATCCGCTTTCGTCACGGCACTTCAAGCCGGAGGTCGCGGTTCGCACCTACGCGGAACATCTGGATGCGTGGGAGCTGATCGACCAACTTGGTTACGATGGGCTGGGGTTCAATGAGCATCATTGTTCCCCATACGGCCTGATGAACTCTCCCAATTTGATGGCGGCGTCGGCAGCGCAGCGGACCAAGCGGTGCAAGCTGCTGATCTATGGCAATCTGTTGCCACTGCATGAGCCGTTGCGGCTGGCGGAAGAGCTGGCGATGCTGGATTGCCTGTCGAACGGGCGGCTGATTTCCGGTTTCGCGCGGGGCATCCCCCGGGAATACCAGGTGCACAACGTCCCGCTGGCGGATTCGCGGGCTCGGTTCGAGGAAGCGTTCGATATCGTGACGCGGGTCTGGACCGAGGACGTGTTTTCCTATCAGGGTCGCTTTTGGTCGTACAAGGATGTGGCGCTTTGGCCTCGGCCGGTGCAGCAACCCCGGCCGGAGATCTGGACCCCCGTTGTCAGCAGCAAGGAGTCGATCGAGTTCGCGGCGCGCAACGATATCCGCATCACGCCGGGTTTGGCGCCGGGCGGGTTGCAAGACGATATCATTGCTTATTACGCCAAGTGCCTCGCGGCGAACGGTGTGCGCATTACGCCGGACCATCTGTCCGTAGGCGTGTCGGCGTATGTGGCTGACAGCAAGGAGGCGGCGATCCGCGAGTGCGGCCCGTATCTGCTGTATTTCAACCGCACCTTGTTCAGCCACGGCAACTTCACCGAAACCGCGATGCAGCGGGAGACGGGATACAGCACGACGTCGTCCACCGATTACGTGAGGGCCGAGAACCTTCGCGCGGCCGAGTTCAATCGTGGCGACTTCCGCAATATGACCATGGCGGACATGGAGAAAATGGCCGACCGCCTACCCTGGGGTACGCCGGGCGAGGTCGCGGCCAAAATCATCCGCCTGGCCGAACACACCGGCGCCGGCACGGTGCAGGTGAACTTCAACCGGGGTGCCATGCCGCAGGAGATGTTCGTGGAACAAATCCGCCGCTTCGGCCGCGATGTGCTGCCCATCCTGCAAGCCCACCAAATCACCCATGTCCCCGCGGCGTTGGAAGGAACGGACCATGTCCCACACCGAATCTCGGCTTGAGAACCAGTCCATCGGGGCGCTGCAAATCCGCGTCGCCTTGTTGTGTACATTGGCGCAGTTGTTCGACGGGTTCGATATAACCTCCATTTCGATGGCGGTGCCGGCGCTCATCCGGGTGTGGCACCAGCCAGGCGCGGCTTTCGCCAATACGTTCGTGATGTCCAGCGTGGGCATCATGATCGGCGCGCTAGGCTCTGGGCCGTTGGGAGACCGGATCGGGCGCAAACCGGTGATGATTGGGGCTTTGCTGATCCTGGGGATCACGTCGCTGGCCTGCACCCAAGCCGGATCGATATCCGAACTGGTGATATACCGCCTGTTCACCGGCATCGGCATTGGCGCGGTCATGCCCGTTACGGTGGCGCTGTCGTCCGACTACATCCCCGTACGGCTGCGAGCCGTCACGATCATGATCGTGTTTACGGGTTCGCCATTAGGAGGCTTCCTGGGCAAGCAGATCGTGGCGCAGTTGTTGCCCATCTATGGCTGGCCGGCGATTTTCTGGATCGGCGGACTGCTGCCGCTGGCGTTGATCCCGGTGATGCTGCTGTGGTTGCCGGAATCCCCCCGCTTCCTGCTCGCCAAAGGTCGCTTGACCGACAGCGCCAAGCGGCTGCTGGCGCGGCTCGATATCGATTATAGCGCTCCATCGCACGAACTGGATGTCGCGCAAGGCAACCCCGTAGCGGGGTTGTTCCGCGATGGGCTCGGGGCGACCACGATTTTGATCTGGCTGCTGTATTTCGCCAATCTCATGAGCTTGTATCTGGTCAGCTACTGGATGCCGACAGTGCTGTCGCTATCCGGACTGTCCCCAGCCGATGCCGTGGCGGCTTCGTCCTTCGCGGACGCCGGGCCGCTGATCAGCATCTTCCTGGTCGTGCCGCTGGCGACCCGGTTCGGGCCGCCGAACGTTCTGACGGTGATGCTGTTCACCGGCATCCTGAGCGTTGCCGCGATCGGGCTACTGAATTTGCCGTATACGGTGCTGCTGCTGGTGCTGTTCCTGATCGGAGCCTGCACGGTGGGGAGCATGACCGGCATCAACGGCTTCACCGGGGCACTTTACCCCGCGCGGGTGCGAAATACCGGGATGGGGTGGGCGCTGGGCGTCGGGCGGCTCGGAGGCATCGCCGGCCCTTGGGTCGGTGGGTATCTGCTCGGGCAGGGTTGGCCGCCGAGACAGATTTTCCTGGTCACCTGCGTGACGGCTGGGATGGCGACGGTGACGATGATCGCGCTTGGGGTGCGGGGGAGGCGGCAGGCGCGGGCCGTGTTGCGGGAGGCTTGAGGGGCCCCCCGAAAGTTGACACCCAAGCAAAATAAGCCCAGCTTCCAATAAGTTGCACCGTAATCCAGGAGGGATCGGTGGGCGCAATCGGTGACGACGGCTGGCGTGGCTGGGAACCCTTCGCCAAACACAGGCGTTCAAAACCCTCGGCGGGCCTTGTTGTTGTGGACGCCGGCCCCCGCATTGGCCGCGACCAGCCGGGCGGGACACGGGTCGATGTCGATGCCCGTTTGCAATACCTGCCGGAGGTCTTTTCGCTCCGCGCGCTACGACAATAAACGAATATGCTGGCCACGCTCGCCCTGTTGTGCACCGCGGCGTTGCTTGCAACGTCCGCCTTGGCTATCGCGACCGCCCGGCGGTTCGTCGCCACTCCGATCGTCTATGGAGCCTGCCTTGCCGTCTCGCTAGTGTCATTGGGTGGCGCCCTGGATGGCCTCCTTGGTGGTGCGGAGCCGGCCACGGCCGTTTTGCCGTTTGGGCTCCCTTGGCTTGGCGCCCATTTCCGTATCGACCCACTCGCCGCGTTCTTTCTGATCGTGGTCAATCTCGGAAGCGCCGCGGCGAGCCTCTACGGGATCGGATATGGCCGCCACGAGTCGGCACCCCACCGGGTATTGCCGCTCTTCCCAGCGTTCCTGGCCGGCATGAATCTCGTGGTTCTGGCGGACGATGCGTTCACTTTTCTTCTGTCCTGGGAGTTCATGTCGCTTACGTCGTGGGGGCTGGTGATGGCCCATCATCGTATTAGCGAGAACGTACGAGCCGGCTACATCTATATCATCATGGCGAGTTTTGGCACGCTTTGCCTGCTACTTGCATTTGCGCTGCTGGCCGGTCCCGATGGTGCGTACGGTTTCGAGGCAATGCGAACAAACCGCCTGGGGCCTGTGTTGTCGGCGCTGGTGCTGGCGCTCGTTCTGCTCGGTGCCGGCTCGAAGGCCGGCCTCGTGCCGCTTCATGTGTGGCTGCCGCTTGCTCACCCGGCCGCGCCGAGTCATGTGTCGGCGTTGATGAGCGGCGTCATGACGAAGGTCGCAGTTTACGGCTTTATCCGCATCGTCCTGGACCTTCTTGGACCGCCGGAGTGGTGGTGGTCCATGGTGGTGCTCGCTCTCGGTGGCGTCAGCGCCGCGCTCGGCGTTCTCTATGCGCTCATGCAGCACGATCTCAAGCGGCTGCTTGCCTATCATACGGTCGAGAACATCGGCATCATCTACATCGGACTCGGTCTGGCGCTGGCTTTCCAGGCGAACCATGTCACCTGGGCCGCGGCGCTCGCCCTTACCGCGGCGCTCTTCCATGTCTTTAACCACTCGCTCTTCAAGAGCCTTCTGTTCTTCGGTTCGGGAGCGGTGCTGACGGCGACGGGCGAGCGCGATATGGAGCATTTGGGCGGCCTTATCCACCAGATGCCGTTGACGGCCTTTACGTTTCTTGTTGGTTGCGTCGCGATCTCGGCGCTTCCGCCGCTCAACGGGTTTGTCTCGGAATGGTTGACTTTTCAGGCCATTTTGCAGAGTCCCGATTTGCCTCAATGGGGCCTCAAGGTTTTCATTCCAGCAGCTGGCGGCCTTTTGGCGCTGTCGGCGGCTCTCGCGGCAGCCTGCTTCGTCAAGGCATTCGGTGTCACCTTTCTCGGCCGGCCGCGCACATCGGCCGCCGTGAACGCGCACGAGGTCGACCGGTTTTCGGTCGTCGCGATGTTTGCCCTGGCTGGGCTTTGCCTGCTGGCGGGCGTTCTGCCGGGCTTTGTCATCGATAGTTTGACGCCGGTCGTCAGCGGGCTGGTTGGCGACCGCATGCCGGTCCAGCTTGGGGTCCCGTGGCTGTCTATCGTGCCGATCGCCGAAGGCCGGAGTTCCTATAACGGGCTGCTCATTTTCCTTTTCATCGCGGTCTCCGCCTCGCTCGCCAGCTATGCGATCCATCGTTTGGCATCCCATGCATTGCGGCGTGCGCCGCCGTGGGATTGCGGTTATCCCAACGCAAGCCCCATTACCCAGTACACGGCGGGGAGTTTTGCTCAGCCCATTCGGCGCGTATTCGGAACGAGCGTTTTCCGTGCACGAGAGCACGTGCGCATGGCGCCTCCCGGCGATCCGCGCCCGGCACTCCTGCATGTGGATATCCGCGATCTGATATGGGAAATGCTGTATGCGCCAGTGGCCCGCGCCGTCGATGCGGTGGCCGGTCGCCTCAACGTGCTCCAGTTCCAAACCATCCGGCGCTATCTGAGCCTCGTGTTCGCGGCTCTCATCGTTCTGCTCCTGATACTCGTGATGTGGCTATGATTCTCGATCTCGCCATCCAGGGGGGCCAGATGTTCCTGGTTCTGCTACTTGCACCCCTGCTCACAGGCTTCGTGCGCAAGATCAAGGCGCGGTTGCTCCGGCGCCAAGGTCCGCCCATCATTCAACCGTATCGAGATCTCCGGCGTTTGCTCAGAAAGGAGGTCGTACTCGCAGATAACGCCTCCTGGCTGTTTCGTGTCGCCCCGTACCTGATTTTCGCCGCGACGTGGGTGGCGGCTGCCATGGTGCCGACCGTTGCCACCGGCCTGTTGTTCAGCGGGGCTGCGGATCTCATCGCCATCACGGCCCTGCTCGGCAGCGTGCGCTTCTTCCTGGCACTTGCCGGCATGGACGTAGGCACCAGCTTCGGCGGTATCGGCTCCAGTCGCGAGATGATGATCGCATCCCTGGCCGAACCGGCGATGCTGATGATTGTGTTCACCTTGGCTCTGATCGCCCGATCGACTCAGCTCTCCACCATTTCCAACGTCATGCTTTCCGCGCATGTGGGGTTGCGCATCTCGCTGGGGATGGTGCTGGTTGGCTTGGTCATTGTCGCGCTCGCCGAGAATGCTCGCATCCCGGTCGATAACCCGGCGACGCACCTGGAATTGACGATGGTCCACGAAGCCATGATCCTCGAGTACTCCGGGCGCCATCTGGCGGTGATCGAGCTGGCGGCGTCGCTGCAGCTTCTATTGTACGTCTCGCTGATCATCTGCATCTTTGTGCCCTGGGGATTGGCGCAAGCCAATGCCGGTCCCGAGGCCTATTCCATCGCCGGAGTCGCTTATGTCGCGAAACTCGCCGCAGGTGGTGTTCTGCTTGCCCTGTCCGAGACCCTGATCGCCAAAATGCGGGTTTTCCGGGTGCCCGTGTTCCTCGGTGCCGCGTTGATGCTCGGCCTCCTCGGCACGCTCCTCTTGTTCGTTTCGCGGGGACTGTAAATGAGCGGCCTCGACTTCGACATCGCGCATCTCCTCGCCGGCGGTCTCGTGCTGGTGAGCTTCATGATGATCTATCAGGACCGTCTCTACGCGATGCTCAATATCTTCGCGCTCCACGCGATCGTTCTGGCCTTTTCAGTCGGCTGGCAGGCCTATATCCAGGACGCGCCGCACCTTTATATCACCGCCGCGATCGCGATTGTCTTCAAGGGCATCATCATCCCGGTTTCGCTCCATCGCATCATCGAGCGCCTCGGCATTCACCGCGAGATCGAGACCGTCGTCGGTATCGGGCCCACCATGCTCTTCGGCATCGGACTCGTCGCGTTGTCCATGGCGGTTATGCTGCGCGTTACCGCGGAAGCCGACCGTCTGGCGCGCGAGGATGTGGCGCTGGCGCTTTCCGTCGTTCTTCTCGGGCTCCTTATGATGGTAACCAGGCGCAACGCCGTGAGCCAGGTGGTCGGCTTTATGTCGTTGGAAAATGGGCTGATCCTGGCGGCAACAGGTGCCAAGGGGATGCCTCTCGTCGTCGAGATGAGCGTCGCATTCTCCGTTCTCATCGCCTTCATCATCATCGGCATCTTCCTGTTTCGGATACGCGAGCGTTTTGATACCGTCGATGTCAAGGCGCTCGACCGGTTCCGGGGAGAGCAGCAATGAGCGGGCTTCCCTTCGACGCTGGCTCTTTCGATGCGTTACGTGCAGTCCTGCTGATCCCCGTCGGGACGGCTGCCCTGTTGGCATTCCTGCCGAGCTATCGGCTCAGCGCGGGTCTGAATGTTTTGGCGGCGTTGCTGACTTTCGCGGCTTCCTTCTCGCTGTTCTTCTCCGTTCGGCCGGAACCGGGCCAATATCTGTTCGTCGACGACCTCAATATCGTTTTCATTGTTCTGAATACGTTCGTTGGGTTCACGACCAGCGTGTTCAGCGCCACCTATATCGCGCATGAGCTGGAGATCGGCCGGCTGACGCCGAATTACCTGCGCTTCTATCATACGATGTACCAGGTCCTGATGTTCGCCATGAACCTGGCGCTGACCGCCAACAACATCGGGCTGATGTGGGTCGCGATCGAGCTGGCGACGCTGACCACCATCCTCATGGTCGGCATCTATCGCACCCATGAGGCAGTCGAGGCGGCATGGAAGTATTTCATCCTGGGCAGCGTTGGGATCGCGCTGGCGCTGTTCGGCACCATTCTCATCTATCTCGCGGCGCAGCCGGTCATGGGCGGTGGCCTCAATGCCATGGTGTGGACGCTGCTCATCGAGCGTGTCGCGCGCTTCGACCCGGCTCTCCTCGATGCCGCCTTCGTGTTTCTTCTGCTCGGGTACGGGACCAAGGTTGGTTTGGCGCCGCTGCACGCCTGGCTTCCCGACGCCCACGCCGAAGGCCCGACGCCGATTTCAGCCGTGCTGTCCGGACTTCTGCTCAATGTCGCGCTCTATGCCGTGTTGCGGTTCAAGATGTTGCTTGTCGCCAATGCCAAGGCCATCGCGCCGGGGCCGCTCATGGTGACGATCGGGCTGACCTCGCTGATCTTCGCCGCCTTCATGTTATACCGCCGCCGCGACATCAAACGCATGTTCGCGTATTCCTCAATCGAGCATATGGGGATCATCACCTTCGCGTTTGGCATGGGTGGTCCGCTGGCCAATTTCGCCGGTCTTCTGCACATGACCATGCACAGCCTGACCAAGTCGGCGATTTTCTACGCGGTCGGCCATATCGCGCAGATCAAGGGTACGCAGAGGCTTGCCGATATCCGCGGGCTGACGGAAACCCACCCAGTGCTCGGCTGGGGCCTCGTCCTCGGTGTACTCGCGATCGCCGGCATGCCGCCATTCGGGATTTTTATGAGCGAATTTCTGGCCGTCAGTTCGACCTTCGCGCGCCTGCCTTTGTTGGCTATCCCGCTCGTTGCCGGCATTCTGGTGGCCTTCGGCGCCCTGATGCGGCACCTGAACGGCGTTGCGTTCGGCGACCCGTTGGGTAGCACGAAGCCTGCCGAGGCATCCTACGTACCGCTCTACGCGCACCTGACACTCGTGCTCGGCGCCGGCCTCTATCTGCCGCCGCCACTGGTGGCCTGGTTTCAACATGTTGCTCGGCTACTGGGGTAGACGATGGGGAGCATCGCCGGGATCGCGGACTTGATGAAGGAGGGACAGGCGATCCCTCATCACCATCCGTGGCCGCGTTCGGCGATAACGCCTGACCTGTGGCGCGGCGCGGTGGAGCTTCTCGCCGCGGGGCACTGCGGGCTGCTCGGTCTTTGGGGCGACGGTGGCAGCGTTCATATGGCACTGTGTAACGAGTCCTTCGTGGAAATCGGCGTGTTCAGCCTCCATTGCCCGGATGGGACATTCCCGTCGGTCGCGCGAGCCCATCTCCCGGCCCTGCATCTCGAAGCAGCTATCCGGGATTTGTTCGGGTTGCAGCCGACCGAATCGACGGACGAACGGCCGTGGCTCGATCACGGACGATGGGATGTTCGCCATCCGCTGAGCCTGCATGGCCCGGTCGAGGGCCTGCCCGTGATCCCACCTTATGCCTTCCTGTCAGCCGAGGGCGAAAGCCTGCACGAGATCGCGGTCGGTCCAGTGCATGCGGGCATTATCGAGCCCGGCCATTTCCGTTTTACGGCCAATGGCGAGACCGTGGTCCGCCTCGAGGAGCGACTGGGCTATGTCCACAAGGGCATCGAAGGCCTCATGGCCGGCCGGGATATCGGGCACGCGGCGCGACTGGCCGGACGCACGTCGGGTGACAGCACCGTCGCCTATGGTTTGGCGTTCGCCCGCGCCGTCGAAGCGGCTCTGGACGTCGAAGTGCCACCACGAGCTGTATGGCTGCGCGCGCTCATGGCGGAACTCGAGCGCCTGGCGAACCACTTTGGCGATATCGGTGCGATTTGTAACGATGCCGCCTTCGCGCTGATGCATGCCAATTGCGGGGTATTGCGCGAACGTGTGCTGCGTGCCGCGGATTTGTGCTTTGGGCACCGCCTGATGCGGGATTGCGTTATGCCGGGCGGCGTGGCCGTCGATCTCGGCGGCGAAGGCCTCGCTGGGCTACGCTCGCTTATTGTCGAGATCCGGCGACGGTTTCCCGCTCTGGTCGAGCTGTACGACAACACCGCCTCGCTGCAAGACCGCACTGTGGGCACCGGCGTGTTGCAGCCGGATTTGGCACGGCTCTACGCCTGCGGTGGCACCATCGGGCGGGCCTCGGGTCGGAACTTCGATGCCCGCCGCACCCCCGGGTATCCGCCCTATGATACGCTCCGGTTTGAGGTCCCCGTGCTGCAGGCCGGCGATGTCAACGCCCGCGTGTGGATACGAATTCGCGAGGTGGAACAGAGTTTATCGCTGGCGGAGCAGATCATGGATTTGCTACCATCGGGTGGCATCCACACCGATGTTGCCGCGGCCAGTGGTGGCGCCCGCGAGGGGGCTGCCCTCGTGGAAGGCTTCCGCGGCGATATCCTGGTTTGGCTGCGCGTCAGCGGCGGCGGACAGATCGAGCGCTGTCATCTGCGCGACCCGTCGTGGTTCCAATGGCCGCTTATCGAGGCTGTTGTCGAAGGCAACATCGTCGCCGACTTTCCGCTCTGCAACAAATCGTTCAATTGCTCGTATTCCGGCCATGACCTCTAGGGGCTACCAGCATGCGGAAGATCATTTTTGAAAGTCTGGTTCACGGCCCTCTGACCGAACCTTCGCCGGGTGCCGATCCGGCGGCGCTGGAGGAGTTTGGCGCGGCGCTCAAACGGCAGGCACGGCAGCGCTTTGGCCGCTCCCTGTCCATTCGTGAGGTCGATGCGGGCTCATGCAATGGCTGCGAACTGGAAATCCACGCCCTCGGCAATGCATTTTACGACATCGAACGGTTCGGTTTCCACTTCGTCGCGTCGCCACGCCATGCCGACGTGCTCATGGTCACCGGCCCGGTGACCAAGAATATGCGTGAAGCGCTCGAGCGCACCTATCGGGCCACTCCCAATCCAAAATGGGTGGTGGCCATTGGCGATTGCGCGGCCGATGGCGGCATGTTCGCCGGCAGCTATGCCTGTGTTGGCGGCGTATCGGCGGTCGTGCCAGTCGACCTTCATATCCGAGGATGCCCACCCAGGCCCCTAGACCTGATAAAGGGCCTGCTGGCTCTTGTTCAAGACGACGCGGTCGGTGACGGAAATGGGTGGCCATCCAGGCTTTTCCGCCGTCGGACCGCCGCGGGTGAATAAGATGGAGCAAGCGGCACCTCCTGGCGGTTCGGATACGGTAGGCGGCTCTTTATGGGGAGGGAAACCTCATGGCTGACAAAACACAGTTGGCGTTGTTGACCAGTGGCGTAGACGCCTGGAACGCATGGCGGGCGGCGAACGCGGACGTGCGACCTGAGCTGTCCGATCTACACTTGTACGGTCTGGACCTTGTCGGCGCCGACCTTGTCGGCGCCAATCTCCGCAAGGCAGACTTACGGGGAACGAATTTAAGCGATGCGCTCTTGATCGGTGCCGATCTCGAAGGTGCCAATTTCTTCAGGGCCGTCCTCGATCGCGCCGACCTGGCGGGCGCCAATCTGATCGACGCCCAATTCCTGAGGGGCGACCAACTTGTCGCGGCAAGGAATTGGCAGTCGACCTATCGGGCCTTGGACCTCGCGTGCGGTGCGCCTATTCCGCATCGCAGCGACCGGCATTGAATGATGGTGCGGACTATGCGTGCGAGGTCCCCTCCGTCCAATCCCCCAACCGTGGCGCCGCGTTCCTTATCGCGGGCCGAACCCCATCGAACGACAGCGGCGACCCGGTCAACCGGTAATCCTCCCCCGGTACATCCTGCAAAATCCCCAGTACCTGGGACTGAGGCTCCGCCAAAGCCTCCGGTAGCGTATTGATCGGCGCCGCCGGCACGCCCACCGTCTCCAGCCGAGCGATCCATTCGGCCCGTGGCACCAGCCGCAGGATCTCCCCCATCAGCACCACCAGCGTCGTCTTGGTCGTCAGCCGAGCACGGTTGGTGGCGAAACGCGGGTCCTCGGCCCATTCGGGGCGGCCCAAGGCGCCGGCCAGTTTGACGAACAACCGGTCATTGCCGCAGCAGATGATGAACGGCCCGTCCGATGCATCGAACGCCTCGTACGGCACCAGCGCTGGATGGCCGGAGCGGTGTTTTTCCGGCATTCGCCCCTCATTTACCCACATATCCCCCCGCTGCGCGGCCCAGACGAGCGCCGTTTCCAGCAGGGACGCGGTGACGACGCAGCCTCGGCCGGTGGCGGCGCGGCGTTGCAGCGCGGCCAGGGCGCCGATCACGACCCACATGCCGGTGCCCTGGTCGCACACCGCGACTCCCAGCCGCATGGGCGGGTCGTCCGGGCCGCCGTTGCAGCTCGACAATCCGCTGTACGCCTGGATCAGGGGCTCGTAGCCCGGCCGGTCGGCCATGGGGCCTTTATGCCCAAACGCGGAAATGGCGCAGTAGATCAGGCTTGGATGCCTTGCCGTCATGGATGCGCCGTCGATGCCCAAAGCCTCCGGCGCGCCGGGGCGGAGGTTGTGGATCAGGATATCGGCGGTCGCGGCCAGTTTCTCGAACGCTGCCTTGCCGGCCTCGGACTTCAAATCGAGCGCCACTGACTTCTTGTTCCGGTTCACCATGTGGAACGTCAGCGCGTCGCCATGCCGGAAATCGGGGCCCATGCGGCGGGCGTCGTCGCCGCCCTCCACACGTTCGATTTTCAGGACCTCGGCGCCGAGGTCCCCCAGGATTGCCCCGGCGAAGGGTGCCGACAGGACCTGGCCTAGTTCCAGGACACGGATTCCTCGCAGCATGGGGCAGGCTCCTTTCAACGGCGGTGGTTGCGGCGGTCCTCGGGTCACGCCCGAGGATGACGAAAGGGGGAACTCAGTGCACGGCCGCTTTGAACGCTTTCGCAACGGCGGTGCCGGGCAAATGCCGGTCGTCCAACTCCTTGGCCCACTCATCCACGACCGGCGCGAGCAGCGTGTTGGATTCCTGCTGTTCGGCGGGCGTCAAATGCCACTGCTTCACACCGGCGGCCTCGACGTCCGCGATGGCTTTCTCATTGTTGGGATCGACGTATTGGCAAAGATGCTCCGTCGCCTCCTGCCCGGCCTGCACCAGGGCCGTCTGTACGGCCGGCGGCAAGGACCGGAACTTCTTAAGGTTCATCGAGAACGTTGAGGCGAAGCTCCCGAACGACGCGCCGTTGGTCATGCTTTTTGCCACGGATTGCAGGTCGTAGGGCTTCATGCTGATCGCGGGTCCGACGGAGCCATCGATCGTGCCGCGCTCCATCGCCTCCCGCATTTCGGGCGCCGGGAAATTGACTGGGGAAGCGCCGAGCCGCCGCAGGATCAGGTCCCAGGTGCCGCCCGCGCCGCGCACTTTCATGCCTTTGAAATCCGCCAGGCTGTGCAGGTTCGGCGTGCGGCTGGAAATTTGATACGGCCCAAGGTTCCACGCCATCAGAACGATCAGGCCGAGGGGTTTGAACTCCTGCTGCTCCAGAATGCCGCCATGGGTGGCCAGGGTGTAGAACCCGTGCGTCCCCTCGCAGGAGGTTTTGTACAGGCCCGGCAGTTCCGCCACGCCCGACAGCGGCAGTTTTTCCGACGCATAGCCGGGGGCGATATAGGCGATGTCCGTTACGCTCGATTGCGTCAGCCGCAGCAGGTCGCGCGCCTTGCCGAGCTGTTCGGAGGGATAATATTCGAATCCGACCTGGCCGTGGGTCAGTTCGGTCACCCGAGCCTGAAACCACTTGGCGCCGTCGATCGACATGTAATGCGTGACCGGTAGCGTATCGGCCATTTTCAGTGCGATCTTGTCGTCGGCCCGAGCGGGTAGGGCCAAAGCCAACAACGCCATAGCAGCGAGTAGGGGACGCATCGGGAACCTCCTATAACATCAGTGACCCATGGTCGTCGGCAGCCACAGCACGACGCCGGGGAAGGCCGTGAAGAAAATAATCGCCAGGATGTGGGCGATGAAGTGCGGCCAGATGCCGGCGAAGATTTCCTCGACCGGGCGGCCGGTGTAGCGGGCGACGACGAAACAGTTCATGCCGACGGGCGGCGTGATCATGCCGACCTCGGCCGTCAGGACCAGCACGACCCCGAACCAGATGGGGTCGAAGCCCAGGCTGACGATCACCGGCACCATGATGGGCACCGTCAGTAGCAGGATCGCGACCTGATCCAGAAAGCAGCCCAGCGCCAGCTTCAGCAGCAGAATCAGCGCCATGATAACGAAGCGGTTGACCGGCAGGGCCCCGATCATGGCGACGAAATGCTGGGTGGTTTGCGTCAAGGTCAGCGCGTAGCCGAACACATGCGCGCCGACGATGATCATGCTAATCATGGCGGAGGTGCGGGCTGCGTTGGCGATGGCGGCGGTGAACAGCTTGAACGTCAGCCGGCCACGAAATAGCGCGATGCCGCAGGCCCCCAGCGCGCCCAGGCTGGATGCCTCGGTGGGGGTGGCGAGGCCGAGGTAGATCACCCCCGTCACCAGCGTGATCAGCACCAGCATGGCACCGGTCACCCGCAGGGACAGGATCTTCTCGCGCATGGAATACCGCTTGCCGGGCGGGGCGCGCGACGGTTCCAGCCAAACCAGCAGCAGCACGGTGGCGGCGATCAGCAGCGTGACCAGCAGCCCGGGGACCAGCCCGGCCATTAATAGCTTGGCGACCGACAACTCCGTCAGCAGCCCGTACAGCACCAGCGCCAAGGCCGGTGGGATTAGCATTGCCAGCGTGCCGGAGATCGCGACGACCCCGTTGGCCAGCTTGGGTTCGTACCCATGCCGCAGCATCGCGGGCAGCGAAATCGACGCCAAAGTCGCCGCCCCGGCGGTGGAGGACCCGCAGATCGCCCCGAACCCCGCCCCGGCGAACGCGGTGGCGATGGCCAGCCCACCCGGCAGCCGGCCGGCCCAGATCACCATGCTGTCGTACAGCTCATCGGCGATCTTCGAAACGATGACGAACTCCGCCATCAGGATGAACATCGGGATGCTCAGCAGGGCGTAGGTGGAGACCGTGGAAAAGGGCGCGGTCGACAGGATGCCCATCAGCGTGTCCATGCCGCCCTGGGCGAGCAGGCCCACCACCCCCGCCACCCCCATGGCGAAGCCGATCGGCATGCCGCATGCGAGTAACGCGACCAGCGCGCCGAAGATCAGCAGCGTGACCATATTATTCCAGCCTCATGCCATGCTGCTCCCGCACTCGCCGGTGCGTTGCCAGATCCAGCGCGCCGCAGGCGGCCGCGATATTGCCCAGCAGGTCGGCGATCAGGCGCAGCGACAGCAGGAAACAGCCGAGCGGCACCAGCATCAGCGCCGGCCAGCGCGGCCAGGGGATGACGCCGGCCAGCACGTCGCCGCTCTCCCACGCGTCGGAGAACGCATCCCACCCGGCGAAGGCCGTCAGCACGATGTAACCGATCATCAGGATCAGACAGGCCGCCGCGAGGGCCGCCCGCAGCCGCTCCGGCAGCCGGCGCGTCAGGATGTCCACCCCAATGTGCTGCCCGTGCCGCTGCGTCGCGCCCACCGCAAGGAAGAAAATGGCCACCATCAGGTAGTCGGAGATCAGCTCGTACGACCACACCAGCGGGGCGTTCAGCACGTAGCGCATTGCCACGTCCACCCCGGTAATGGCCGCGATGGCGGCGAAGCACACGCCGGCGATGGCCATGCTGATGCGCTCGATCCATAGCACCAGGGTGGCGTAATGCGTCAGGGCGGCGCGCGGCAGGCTCACGTGTTTCCTCGTTTATGGCGGCCGGCTTGGCGTGCCCGCGCGTCGTGGTCCATACATATCCCGCGAACGCGGAGGAGGAAACCATGAGCGATCTGCCCAAACGCATAGCTGTCCATGAGGAAGGCCCCCGGGAGGGCTTTCAGATCGAAACCGGCCCCATCGCCACCGCCGACAAGGTGCGGTTCTGCGAAGCCCTGGCCGAGACCGGCCTGCATGAGGTCCAGTGCGTATCCTTCGTCGACGCCCGCCGCGTCCCCGGCATGGCCGACGCGATGGAAGTGGCGGCGGCGATCCGCCAGCGCCCCGACGTGCATTACACCGGCATCGCTTTGAACCTGCGCGGGTATGAGCGCGCGGTGGAGACGCCGCTGCACATCCGGGGCGGGCTGCAAATGAGCGCGTCCAACACGTTCTCCATGCAGAACACCAACAAGAACAACGAGCAGACCCTGCACGAGCAGCGGCGCCAGATGGCGTTCTTCCGGGAGAAAAACATCCCCGTGGACTCCGCCATCGTGATGACCGCGTTCGGCTGCAATTACGAGGGCGCCATCGCACCGGAAACCGTTCGGGACTGCGTGGGCTCGCTGCTGAATATCGCGGACGAGTTCGGCGTCACCCTCGAACGCGTGCGGCTGGCGGATACCGTCGGCTGGGGCTCCCCGCTGCAAGTCCAGCGCGTGGTCGGCACCGTCCGCGACAAATGGCCCGACCTGCATTTGTCGTTGCACCTGCACGACACGCGCGGCACCGGCCTCGCCAACGCGCTGATGGCGTTGCAGATGGGTATCGACGACTTCGACAGCTCCTGCGCCGGTCTCGGCGGCTGCCCCTTCGCCGGCCACAAGGGCGCCGCCGGCAATATCTGCACCGAGGACCTGGTGTTCATGGCGCACGAAATGGGCATCGAAACGGGCATCGACCTCGACGCACTGATTGAGTGTGCCCGTTTGGCGG
The DNA here is from genome assembly GCA_903924985.1 of uncultured Acetobacteraceae bacterium. Lineage (GTDB taxonomy): Bacteria > Pseudomonadota > Alphaproteobacteria > Acetobacterales > Acetobacteraceae > Rhodopila. The sequence goes on along the minus strand of CAIYDT010000132.1, from coordinate 13,146 downwards.
AAACCATCGTCGGGCACGCGTTGCCCGGCAAGATCATGCATGGCGGCAGCCTGTCGAAATACCGCCAGGGAGCGTCAGCATGAACGAGGTCCTGACGGAAAAGCGCGGCCACGTGCAGTGGATCAGCATCAACCGCGAGGAACGCCGCAATGCCATGAACGACGCGGTGGTCGAAGGCATCTCCGCCGGGTTCGCCCAAGCGTCGAACGACCCTTCCGTCAGAGCCATTGTCCTGACCGGAGTGGGAGAAAGAGCGTTTTGCGCCGGTGCCGACCTGTCCTCTGGCTCCGGCTCCTTCAAGTACGACTACTCCAAGGTCGGCCTGAACTTCGTGCAACTGATGAAGCAAGCCCGCGACCTGACGCTGCCCCTGATCGCCCGTGTCAACGGCCACACCATGGCCGGCGGCATGGGCATGCTCGGCATGTGCGACATGGCGATCTCCACCGATAAAGCCCTGTTCGGCATGCCGGAGGTCAAGGTCGGCGTCTTCCCCATGCAGATCATGGCGGTGCTGCAACGCCTTATCCCCTCCCGCAAACTCTACGAGATGGCCCTGACCGGCGAACCCATCGGCGCCGCCGAGGCCCTGGAAATCGGCCTGCTGAACTACGTCGTTCCCGCCGCCGAACTGGACGCCAAGACCGAGTGGCTGCTGTCCCGCCTGCTGGACAAATCCCCCACCGCCATCCGCCGCGGCAAATACGCCATGCGCACCACCGAACAACTGAACTTCGACCAGTCGGCGGCGTTCATGGAGGCGCAGATTGGTACTCTCGCTTTGACCGAGGACGCCGCCGAGGGCCGCCAGGCTTTCATCGAGAAACGCGCGCCGATCTGGACAGGGCGGTAGACGCGATGACCCCGCCGATTTGCCCCACTTACGGCTGGATCAGGCAGTATCCTGGCTCGCCAGAAGGTGACGCCATATCGAGGTTCCCACCCCATGACCGATAGCCCCTACCTCTTCCGCGCCGCCGACCACCCCCTGAAGGCCGCCAACGAGCGCCTGAAGGTCCGGGAAGCCCATTCCGGCTTCGGCATCGCGTTGCGCTACCAGGAACGGGCGCCGGATCCGGCTGCGCCTGAACCGAACTGGTGCGAAACCGGCCACTCCATCTTCATCCTGTCCGGCCGTATTCAATACCGCTTCGACGACCACACCGTAGAAGCAGGTCCCGGGGACATGCTGCACATCCCCGCCGGCCTGGAACACCGCCACAAGCCAAGCGTTATAGGCGAGGAGGTGGTCCGTTACGTCCTGACCGAATTCGGCTGAAAAGATCGTTATCGTTAACGGTTTCTTAACATTCGATCGGTAGCATGGGGGCAGGAGATAGCCGCCATGCTCACCCCCTCGATGCGAAACTGGTTCGGGCGGTCGTCCCGTTCGACGGTCACGATGCTGTTGGAACCTGCGTTGGCCTCATCCGCCGAAGCGGTGCCTGAAACGCCGCCGCTCCCCGAACCAGCCCCGGAGCGGGTCTGGCACCCCGGGCGGCTGGCCATCACCGATGCGCTGTGGGGGGACGGTTACCTCACCCCAGGCGGTGAAACCGAGCTTCTCCGTCTCGCCAAGCCGCTCGGCCTCTCTGCCGCCGCGAGTTTGTTGCTTCTTGGGGCCGGCAGTGGCGGCGCGGCCAGTAGTCTGGTGACCAGCCTCGGCGTTTGGGTCAACGGCTTCGAAGCCGATCCCGACCTGGTGGAGGCCGCCACCCAGCACGTCGCGTACGCCAACATGAGCAAGCGTGCCCGGATCGGCATCTGGAACCCCGCCGACCCAAAATTCGCCCGCCGCTACTACCACCACGCCCTCGCGCTCGAGCCGTTGCTCGACCATCAGCCGGAGGCGATCCTGGCCGCTATCTCCACCGCCCTGAAACCAGGCGGCCAGCTCATGATGACCGAGCTGGTGGCTGATGCGCCCTTGAATCCCAAGGAGGCCTTGGTGGCGCAATGGGCCAGGCTGGAACGGCGCGATCCCCGCGCGTTGCCCACCGAGATCGCCATCACCCGTGTCCTGGGCCGGCAAGGCTACGATGTGCGCATCGTGGAGGACGTGTCGCAGCGCTTCATGCACCAGGGCATCATGGGTTGGCGCCACTTGGTGCGCGCCTTGCAGGACAAGAAGCCTGGCCGGCAGCAAGCCAAACTGGTGGTCCATGAAGCTGAGATCTGGCTGGTCAAGCTGCGCCTGTTCCGCGAAGGGCGTCTACGCCTGGTCCGCTGGCATGCGATCGGCGGGGGGGTGGCGTGACTAGAGTGCGGCTGCCGGCACCACGATCTCCCTGTTCGCGACGAACAGAGCGGAGCAGGTGCCGATCAGCATCACGGTGCCGGCGACGACGAAGGCGGCGTTGAAGCTTTCGGTCCAGCCAACAATGTGGCCGGTGACGATGGGGGACATGAAGCCGATGACGTTGGCGGCCGCGACCTCGAATCCCATGGCCTTGCCGATGTCCTTGGGGTTGGGCAGCAGGTCGCTGGTCAAAGCGAACACCTGGGACGTGTTGGTGGCGATGCAACCGATGGCGACCCCGATCATGCCGATCAGCACGGGGACGCTATCGACGAAGGGGACGGCTGCGATGAGGCTGGCGGCGGTCAGGGAGGAGCCGGCGATGAAGAACCTCCGGCGGCCGCTTTTGACGCCTCCCCCCTTCAGGAAACGGTCGCTGATCTGCGCCACGCTGATGGAGATGCAGAACGCGGTGGCGTAGGGCAGGGCGGTGTAGAGGCTGGTGGTGGCCAGCGTCAGATGACGGGCGGTTTGCAGGTAGGTCGGCAGCCAGGACAGGAACAAATAGGAGCAGTAGGCGTCCGCGCCGCCGATCAGCGCCAGGCCCCACATGGTGCGGGTGCGCAGCAGGGCGCCGAGGCCGGAGGTGCCCGAGCGGTCCTGTGATTGGGCGTCGGTCATGCCGCGTTGGGCGACGATGGTCCGGCGTTCGGACACCGACAGCCATGCGACTCGTTCGGGTGGTCCGTACCAGCGGATCCAGGCCGCCAGCCATATCAGGCCGATGGCCCCGGCGACCATGAAGGCCACGCGCCAGCCGACTGTCTGGACCAGATAGCCGACCACCAGCGCAGAGATGGTCGGCCCGGCGAAGGCCCCGGCGTTGAACACCGCGTTGACGGTGCCGCGTTCGGCGGCCGGGAACCACTCCCGCACGATGCGGGCGCCGCAGGGGTTGGTGACTGCCTCCCCGCCGCCCATCACGAAGCGGGAGGCCATGAGCATGACGTAGTTTACCCCGAGGCCGGTCACCGCCGTGGCGGCGGACCAGACGGCGATGCCGATGCCCGCGACCCGCTTGGAGCCATAGCGGTCGACCAGCAGCCCCATTGGGATACTCATGAGCACGTAGGCCCACAGGTAGGACGAAAACAGGTATCCCATCGCAACGGGGGAGAGATGGAACTCCGTCGCGATGGGCTTCGCCGCCATGGAAAGCGCCAGCCGGTCGACGTAGTTGATCGCGGTCAGGGAGAACAGGAACAGCGCGATCAGGGTCCGTTTGGGAAGCATGTCAGGCGGGCAGGCTCAGGCCAGCGGCGTGTGCCATGGCATCGATTTCAGGGATGCGCAGGGCTAGCAGCGCGAGGGCGAATTCCTCCATCTCGTCGTCCGGCGGCATCAGATAGGGTTTGCGCAACCCGCCTTCCCAGCCGGGAATTTTCAGGATTTTCATGCATGCCTTGATCCAGCGGGCGCAGGGGCCCCATTGCATCGCCAGGCGGTTGAAGCGGCGCATGTCTGCCAGGGCCTTGCCGGCCTCGGTCATGCGGCCGGCATCGTAATGGTCGATCAGGCGGCGGAAGGTGGCGGGGATGATGTTGGCCTCGGCAGCGAACAAAGTGGCGCCCATGGCCAGCGGGTCCAGGGTGCCGGAGCCGAACTGCCAGTGGTATTCTATCCGTCGCGTCACGCTGTCTTGTAGGTCGATTAGGTAGACCTGCGGCTGCGAACTGAGGCGCGCGCCGATGATGGTCGGGTGGCGGTTGATGATTTCGGCGATGACGTGGGGGCGGGGGATGTAGCCCATGGTGGGGTTCACCGCGATCACCACGGGGTGGCGGACGACCGATAGCACGTCGTCGAAATAGCCGATCAGCTCCCGGTCGGTGGGGTGGTAACCGTGCCGGCCTTCGACCGTATAGAGGTGCAGCGCCGCGACGCCGGCATCGACCGCGAGCCTGGCCTGCGCAATGGTGGCTTCGGCGGTGGTTTCCTCCGGCAGGTTGGCGTGTACCGGCACCTTGCCGCGGCAGGTTTCGACACCGAGGCGGTACATCTGGTGCAGTTCGTCCGAGGTCATGGCGTGGGTTTCGCCGTTGCCGCCGCTGCCGAGGTAAACACCCAGTCGGGCATCGATCTGGCGTTGCAGGTAACCGCGGAAGCCGGCCTCATCCAGCCCGCCATCGCGCGAGAAGATGCTGGCGCACATTGTGAAGAAATCGGGCATTTGCTTACCTCATCCCTAACATCTTATCCCATTCTTTGACGAACTGGGCGTGGGTTTTGAGGAAGTCGCCCCAGTCGTCAGGTACGATCAGCTTGAAATCCGTAATGGGTACGCCACCGGGCGGCGGGACCACGTCGGTGCGCGCGGAATAATTCTTCATGGTGGTGGCCATGACCGTCTGTCCGGGCTGGCCGAGGTACCAGTCCAGGAACAGTCGCGCGGCCTCGGGGTGCGGCGCGTGGTCGACGACGCCCATGACGCCGGGGATCGCCATCATGCCCTCTTCGGGGATCACGAATTCGATGGGTGCGCCCTTGGCCTTGGCGATCAGGTAGCCGGAGTATTGCGCAATAGCGACGACCTTGTCCTGTCCGCCGATCGTGCGGTCGAACTGTTGCACGTAGGAGTCGAACCCGCGGGGCCGAAGCTCCCCGAATTTCTGCCAGAAGTCGGCGCCGTAGCGTTGGCGCAGAGCGTACCAGGCCAAATGTTGCAGGCCGGAGGTGGATAGTTTGGTGTTCACCCCATCCGCCCAAAGCGGGTTGATCAGGTCCTTGTAACTTTTCGGCGCCTGCGCGGGTGTCAGTGTCGTGGGGTTGTAGGCGATGCCGGCGATGATCAGGCTATACCAAGTGTAATAGCCGGGTGGAGAGCTTTGCTCGTTCGCTTTGTAAGCGGATGCCTCCGGGGAGACATAGAGCTGGTAGCCGCCGCGCTTCTGGAAATCGAGGGCGAAACCGATCTCGGTCAGCATCAGCGTATCCGGCGTATAGACCTTAGCTTGGCGTTCGGCGGACAGGCGGGCATAGAGGGCACCGGTCTGTAGCCGCATGAAGTTGGTCTGGATTTGTGGGAAGGCTTTGTGGAAGGCGGCCATGTAGCCGGCCATCTCGGCTTCCGGATCGGGCGCGTAATGCACGATCATGCCTTCCTGGAAGGCTTTGTCCACATCGGCGCAAGTCTTGAACCCGTCCATCTGGCGGGGACGATCGCAGGCGAAGGTTGGGGTGGCTAAAAGGAGGAGGACGAGGAAATAAAATTGAGCCCACCGGATCATCACCGCATCCCCACGATCTTGTCCCATTCCTTCACGAACTGGTTGTGCGTCTTCAGGAAGGCGTCCCAGTCGTCGGGGGCGAGCAACTTGAATTCCGTGATCGGCACTCCGCCGGCGGGCGGCGCGACATCGGCTCGGAGGGAGTGCAGAGCCATGGCCTTCACCATCGCTGTTTGGCCGGGGACGCCCATGAACCAGTCCATGAACAGTTTTGCGGCCTCCGGATGCGGCGCCTCGGCGACCGCGCCATAGATCGATGGCGTCACGACTTCACCCTCGGTCGGGAAGACGAAAGCGATTGGGGCGCCCTTGGCCTTGAACTGTAAATACCCGGAATATTGCCCGGTCTCGATGATCTGATCCTGGCCGCTGATGGTGCGGTCGAATTGCTGGATGTAGGAGTCGAAGGCTCGCGGGTTTTGCCTGGCGAAATCCTGCCAGTATTTGTCGCCCAGGATGCCCTTCATCAGGTACCAGGCTTCGTGTTGAGATCCAGCCGTGGAGACCTTGACGTTGATAACGTCCTTCCAGCGGGGGTTGGTCAGGTCGGCCCAGCTTTTTGGGGCGTCCTCGGGCTTCACCGTGGTGGGGTTGTAGGCGATGCCGGCGATGATCGCGGCGCCCCACATGTATAGCCCCTCTGGCGTGCTCTTGTACGCCGGCTTGTATGCGCCGTTTTCCGGGGACACGTAGTCCATCCAGCCCTTCCGCTTCTGGAAATCAATCGTGAAGGTCATGTCGGTCAGCACAAGAATATCAGTGGTATAGGTCTTCGCCTGCCGCTCCGCCATCAGCTTGGCATAGAGCGCCCCGGTTTGCAGGCGCAGGAAGTTGGTTTTGATCTTCGGAAACGCGGCGGCGAACGACGCCATTAGCGCCGCCTGATTGGTTTCGGGGTCGGGGGAGTACACCACCACCGCACCCTCGGCCTCGGCTTTCGCCACGTCGGCGCAGGTCTTGAACCCGTCCATCTGGCGCGGATTGTCGCAGGCATGAGCGGCATGCGCGCACACCAGGGCCAGGGCGAGGGCGATCGGAACAAGGCGCATCAGCGTTGTTCCCAGACGGCGGCGTTACCAGCGCCGATCGCGAGGACATCGACGGACTTGTACCGGGTGGAGGTCATCTTGGGTTTCCTGACGGGTGGTAAACGTGCCGCAACCCTGTGGGCGCCGTCGCACAGTGTCAATCCGGCAACCCGGCTCGCGAGCGGGTTTTCAGCGCCAGCAACCCGCCGGACCACGCCATCGTCACGCATAACGCCAACGCCAGTGCCGCGTTTGTCCCCCACGGTGGGATGGCGAGATGCAGGGCCAATAGTGCCAGACCGAAACCCGCCATTGCTCGCAACGCCGTTGCCGCGAGCACCACCGAGGCCGGACCGCCGATGCGGGGTCGCACGATGACAAGCAGGCTGGAAAGGCTGATCGGGAATACAGCGGCGATACCGGTCGCCTCGGGGCCGAGCACCGAACTGGCGAGGACGAGGCCCGAGACAAAGATGGCGACCGCGGCGGCCCGCAGTGGCAGGTCGAACCATGACCGTTTGACGATGACGTTTGCTCGGCCGGTCGTTGTCATGCCGCGAAGGAGCGAAAAACCCGCACTGTACACGGCCAAATTCAGCAGAAGAGCCGAACCGGTTGTCCAGCCGATCTGTCGGATCGCGAGACTTGCGACCAGCCACGCCGCCAAGGCAGCGCCAAGGCTCTGCCACAACGACCGCCTGCCGGCGGTTAAGGCGTAGACGATCAGAAATAGGCCGACGGATGCGTTGGCCGCGAAGCTGCTCAAGGCGCTGGCGGCGACGAAATCGCCGTCGTGCTGCATCGCGAGGAACACGTAGGCCGGCCCCGCGGACACCGGGAGACTGGCGACCAGAGCACCCCAGAACGGACCGATGGCTTCCGCCAACGCGGACGCGAGAACGACAACCAGCGCGGTCGAGGCGGCCTTGGCCAGGATGGGCATCCACAAGGCGGGCATGAATACGCTCCTCCACCTGCCGGATGAACCCAGCGGCCCTTCGACAGGACTCGGCAGCTGGGCTTGGATCGGGGTGCTCGGCTCTGCGCGAACGGAGCGGCGTTGCGTGTTGGCCTCGAAGGCGGGGTTCGTCAAGCCGCCGCGAATTTTCCTTGACGCGAGGTAGTTTGTTTCAGTAACGTCTTGAATACTTTTCCGCCGCCTATGGTCCGAACAACGCATGGGAAGCGGCCGAGATCGGTATAGCGGCGGGGATGGATGCCACCATCGTCAGCCTTTGCGGCTTGGTTCGCGACCCGCCGTTATCGCCCGCCAAACCCGCCGCGCCCACGTTGCCGGACAGCGTCCGGGGCGAGAAGATGTGCCCCTGGACGGCGGATAGATCGTTTTTCGTACAGGATTACCCCATGAACAGCGGGAACGGAGCCGCTCAAGGGGGGCTTTGTTGAGGTTTCAGATATCAGTTTCGAGCCTTTCGGCACCCGGCGGCAAGACGGTGGCGGTATCGGTGTAAAGCGCGGCCAGGGCCCCCCGGCGAGGGCTGTCAACGGGTGGCGGGTTGACGCACAATCCGGTGACCGAACAGGAGGGGCACCATGGCCAACCGCATCAACCGAGCCATCGAACTGCTGAGTGCCGGGCAGGCGATCTATTACGATGGCCCGCATAGCGGCCACGTGCTGACGTACGAGCAGGGCAAAGTCGATGCCGGCACCTGGGCGGATTACATGAATGTCGGGATGGAGCATGGCTCCTTCGACATGGCCGGCCTCGCGGAGTATTTGCGCGGCATGGTCGACGCCGGACCCACACGCTCCGGCCACCGCACTCCGGCGGTGATCGTGGAGGCACCCGTCAACGGCACCGACGAAGCCAACGTGCGGTTCAACGCATGGCAATTCCGGCAAATCCTCGGGCGCGGCGTGCATGGTATCCTGCTGTGCCAGGCTGAAACGGTAGATGCGGTGCAGGCCTTCGTGGAGGCGTGCCGCTACCCGCACCACCCGCAGGGCGTCGATCCATCCTTACCCACCCCCGAGGCTCGGTTGGACGGCGCGGTGCGGCCGGTGGCGGCGGCGGGTTTGCTGGGGATCGGCACGCGCGGCCGAGGATCGGAGAACACCGCCGCGCCCATCTGGGGCCTGTCGGGGACGGAATACATGAACAGATGCGAACCCTGGCCGTTGAACCCGAACGGAGAACTGCTGCTCGGCGTGAAGCTGGAAAGCCCGGAGGGGATCGCCAACGCCGACGCCATCTGTGCCGTTCCCGGTCTGGGATTCGCCGAAATGGGACCGGGCGATCTGAGCCTGTCGCTGGGCTCGGTCGCCATCATGCGCGATCCCTATCCCCCGGTGATGGCCGCGGCTCGGAACAAGGTCCTGAACGCCTGCCTGCGGAACGGCATTGCGTTCCTGGAGGGCTGCTCGCCGAGCACCATCGTGGCTCGTCTGGATGAGGGCGTGCGGGTGATTGCTGGGCACGACCCCGAAACAGCCCGCATCGGTCGGGCGCACCAGAAGCGGGCGATGGTGGTTTAGGGCGAGAGTCCTGCCAGCAACGTCAATATCGCGGCGGTCTGCCGCTCCAGTCCATAATGCTCGGCGACCCAGTCCCGATACAACCCCGATCGAGCCGCTCGGATCAGCGCGACCGCGTCGTCGGTGCTGGCGAACAGGCACTCATGTGGCCATAGGCGGTCGGCGCCGGGGAAGGCGTGCACCACGGGGAAGGCGCCGACGGCCATTGCCTCCCCGATGTTCATGCCGAAGCTCTCGTACATCGACGTGGACAGCAGCACGCCTTTGTCGGCGTACCAGTTCGGCATGTCTTCGACTGGCCCATCGAAGGTGACGACCTGGCCCAGGCCCAGCGCTGGCAGCATCTGTTGCAAATAGCGGGCGGTGCGAAGGTCGGTGAACGCCCCGGCGACGTGGAAGGTGGCGCGCGGATCGAGTTGGTGCAGGCGGTGCGCGATTTGCAGCAGCAGCATGGGGTTCTTCTTCGGCTCAAGGTGCCCGACCCAGGCGACTTTAAACCGGTCCGGATCGCCGGGGGCGAAGCGATCCATGTCGATGCCGTTGGGGATGACCACCGGGGCGGGCGCCGCCGGGAACCGGCCGAGCAGGGTTTCGGCGATGTCGTCGCTGACCGTTATCAGGCGGTCGACCTGGGTCCAGTCGATCCCCCCGGGGTACGCGGTTTGCAGCGCCTCGATCGAATGCAGCCGCACCACGCAGGGTTTGCCGCGTAGCAGGCCGGTTTGGGTGGCCCAGACGGCATGGTCCCAGCACCACTCCAGCCAAGCGATATCGGCCCAGCCGATGGCCTCGGCCAACGCCTCACCTGGTCCGACGGAGATGAAGCGCACCTCATAGGCTCGCCGCAGCGCGGGCAGCAGGGGGAGCAGGAAGCTGTCCGCCTCCGTCTTCACCCGGTCCGCCAGCAGCAGGCGGGTCATGCTTTTGGTTCCTCGGCGGGCGGGCCGTCGGGGCCGGGCGGGGTTTGCTCGTGCTGCTTATAGGCGTCCATTTGCTGCTGGCTGGGAATGGATCGGGTCACCGCGCCGGATTCGTTGCGGAATTCGATCACCACCAGCCCCAGGGCCGGATCGAGCCGGAGCGAGGGGTTGTTGAAAGGCTGCACGTGCGCCGGCGTGGCGGTCGCGGACACTTTAGCGCGGGCTGGGGCTTGCCCCGAGGCGGCGGCCGATTGCACGGCCGGGATCGTCAGTTCGTTCGGCATGGCGGATGTCACCAGGAAAACCACGCCGTTCTGGCGTCTGAGGTTTTCCCTGCCTTACCACCGCACTGGTTAACGAAAGGTTAACGCCGGCAAAGTTTTTTCAGGCCGCCCGCGATTGGGTTCTTGGGGCTTCCAGCAGCTTGGTCAGATCGGAAGTCGCAGTCAGTGTCTCGATCGCCATCAGTTTGTCGAATAGCGGCGTCACCTGCGCGGCGGGTAGCGCCAGTTGGCCGCAGTCGGAAAATTTCGTCCACAGCTCCTCCCGCGTCATCGGCACGCCGGCCGGGCCGCGGCTGGGGTAGTCGTCGAGGCGGGAGGCCAGGCGCTTTCCGTCCTTGGTGTGGACGATCACCTCGGCGCCCCAGGGGTGCCTTCCGTCGGCGGAGATTTCGGGGTGCGGTTTGGCCTCGACTCGGGCCATCAGTGCGTGGATCGCCGGGTCGAAATGGGCGTCGGGCTCGAAATGGCGCAGGGTGACGGCGCGCTCGTTCAAGGCGCGGGCGACGCAATACTGGATGCTGAATTTGGCGCCGAGCGGGGTTTGCGGGTTGGGATTGTCGGTGTGTGGCAGGCGGCGGGCGTGCGGCATGACCTCGATCCTTTCGACCATGTCGGGTTTCAGGTCGTGGGTGGTGGCGAGGTCGATCATGCGGGCGACGGATGCGTGGGTGGAGCCGCAGCACGGGTAGGGTTTCAGGCCGGGATCGCCCTCGCCGCCGCACTCCAGCGGCGCGTACCAGTCGGCGAGCATCTTATCGACATCGTAGGTGCCCGGGCCGTTAAGCACATTGAGATAACCGTGGTTGTGCTCGAACGCGCCGGGGTTGGCGGTGAAGCCCCGCTGCGCCATCAGGGCGGCGAAGATGCCGTTGCGGGTCGTGTGGCCGACATGCAGCGGCTTGGTCATGGTGCCGAAATTGGCTTTGAGGCCGGATGCGAAAGACGCGGCCATGCCTAGCGCCACGGCAGTCTGGTCGATGGTCAGGTTCAGCAACCGCGCGGCGGCGGCGACGGTGCCGAAGATGCCCAGGGTTGCGGTGGGATGCCAGCCTTTCTCGTAGTGGTGGAAGTGGACGCCTCGGCCGATGCGGCACTCTGCTTCGAAGCCGACGACGTAGGCCAGCGCGAGGTCGCGGCCGGAGGCGTTGGTTTGCTCGCCCAGGGCAATCAACGGCGCCACCAGAACCGCGGAGGGATGCCCGCCCATCGAGGCCGCGACGTCGTCGTAGTCCAGCGCGTGGGACGCGGTGCCGTTCACCAACGCGGCGTCGAGGACGGAGGTCCGGGTGTTGGTGGCGTAGATCAACGCCGGGCCGGGGGCCTCCGCCACACCCGGCACGGACATCAGGATGCGCGGACCCTGGTCCATCATGCCGGCGAGCGCGCAGCCGATTGTGTCGGTGAAGGCGTGGCGGGTCCATTCGAGGGCCGTCGGCGTAATGTCCTCGAAGTTCAACGCATGGATGCGGTCGGCGATCTGGCGGGCGATGGTCATTGGCGCTTCTCCGTCTCTGAGGGGGAGTTTGCGGCCGGTGGCGAAATTGAGCAAACCGGTCGAATGCTCCTCCGCCTCATCCCCTTCCTGTTCGTCCTCCTCTGGAGTTCGTCGTTCATCGCGTCGAAAACCGGCTTGCGGGACCTGTCACCGCTGCTGTTCGTCGTGATCCGACTCGGACTGTGCGCGGCGGGTCTGCTGTTGCTGATGGTTGTGCGGCGGGAGTCCTGGCGGCCGCTTGCAGGCTGGCGCTGGTTCCACTGCGCGGTCGCCGGAGCGTTACTGAATGCGCTGACGCTAATGCCGCCGCATGTCGGCATGCGCTGGGTACCCGCCGCCCACATCGCGCTGGTGCAATCCCTGACGCCGCTGCTGACGGCGGCTCTGGGCGTCGTGCTGCTGCGCGAACCGTTGCGGCCCCGCCAATGGATGGGTCTCGTGCTCGGCATGACCGGCGTCGCGATCGTGGTCGGTCCCGCCGCGTTCGGCAGCGCCACCCATCTGGAGGGGTTGGCCCTCGCGTTCCTGGGCGTGATTGGACTGGTCGCGGGAACTCTCTATTTCAGGCGCTTCTGCCGCGACATCCCGCTGCTCCCTGGTGCCACCGCGCAATTCCTGTCCGGCGCCGCGGTCGCCGGCCTCTGCGCCTGGGTGCTGGAAACGCCGAGCGCGCATTGGACGCCGGACGCCATCGCCTCTGTCGCCTGGAACACGGTGATGGTGTCCCTCGGCGGCATGGGTCTTTACGCCTTCATGCTCGCCCGAGGCTCCGCCGCCCGCGTGTCGGCCAACTTCTACCTCGTGCCCGGCATGGCGGCTCTGCTGTCATGGATCGTGCTGCACGAGCGGCTGACGCCCCTCGCCATCGCCGGGCTGACGGTCGCGTCCCTGGGGTGCGCGCTGGTCAATGCGCGAGGAACACCATCTCCCGCACCCAAATCACGTCTATCGTAATGATATTAGAGCGTTTCCGCGGGGTCCGGTCATCCCCAGTCGACCGGAATGATCGGCAACAAAGCCGTCAATCGGCAAAACAACCTCGCCAGCAACGATCGGCAGACACTCCGGCGGGAATTCCTGCCGTATACGGCCTCCGCGGTTGGCGACTTCGTCAAGGAAACGCGGCAGATGTCGCATCGCTCCGCTGGGAATGTCGTGCAGCACCATCAGGGTGTCGGGCTGAGCCGATACCTGTGCCAATGCCAGGTCCAGCCAACCGTCGGGATCCGCCCAATCGCGGGGAATGGCATTCCATAGCCCATCTTATTCATCGCGTTTCGGGGTCATGAGACGGCACCATAATATTTAACCATACGCAACATAATGGACGCGCCTCCGCCGTGCTGGCTGGACCGCGTTTCAGACCGTATCTGGCAGGCGCAAGGGGTGGATCG
>CAIYDT010000131.1 GCA_903924985.1 uncultured Acetobacteraceae bacterium | reverse complement strand
CCGCCGCGCAGCTTGTTGACCACGAGCGTGGCCAGTGCCTCACCTTCAACGTCTTCGGCGATGATGAGCAGCGGCTTGCCCGCCTGGACGACGCTTTCCAGTAGCGGAAGCAGGGGCTGTAGGCTCGAAAGCTTCTTCTCGTGGATCAGGATGTAGGGCTGGTCCATATCGGCGACCATCTTCTCCGCATTCGTGATGAAATACGGGGAGACATAGCCGCGGTCGAACTGCATGCCCTCGACGACGTCGAGTTCGGTCTGGATGCCCTTGGCTTCCTCGACCGTGATCACGCCCTCATTGCCGACCTTCTGCATGGCTTCGGAGATCATCTTGCCGATCTCGGATTCGCCATTGGCGGAGATCGTGCCAACCTGCGCCGTTTCGGCCGGGGTGGTGATCTTCCTGGAGCGCTTCTTCAGCTCGTCCACGACGGCGTGGACCGCCTTGTCGATGCCGCGCTTCAGATCCATCGGGTTCATGCCGGCGGCAACCGCTTTGGCGCCTTCGCGCACGATCGCCTGCGCCAGCACGGTGGCGGTGGTGGTGCCGTCGCCCGCGATGTCGTTGGTCTTCGAAGCCACTTCGCGCACCATCTGGGCGCCCATGTTCTCGAACTTGTCAGCGAGTTCGATTTCCTTCGCGACGGTCACGCCGTCCTTGGTGATCCGGGGCGCGCCGAAGCTCTTGTCGAGCACGACATTGCGGCCCTTGGGGCCCAGGGTGACTTTCACCGCGTCGGCCAAAATGTCCACACCGCGCAGCATGCGGGCGCGCGCGTCACCGCCGAACCGTACGTCCTTGGCAGCCATTGTCTTGATTCCTTCGTTAGTCGGTCATTGTGGAAAGCGGGTCGGAAGAAGCTTACTTCTTCTTGCTGGCGGAACCTTGGACGATGCCCATGATGTCGGACTCCTTCATGATCAGGAGATCCTCACCACCGATCTTCACTTCGGTGCCGGACCACTTGCCGAACAGCACGCGGTCGCCAGCCTTGACGTCGAGCGCCACCAACTGGCCGTTTTCGTTGCGGGCGCCAGGGCCAGCAGCGATGATTTCGCCTTCCATCGGCTTTTCCTGGGCCGTGTCGGGGATGATGATGCCGCCCGCGGTCTTCTCTTCGGCGTTCAGCCGACGAACCACGACGCGGTCGTGCAGGGGACGGAAATTCATAGGATCGCTCCTGAGTGCTTCTCAGCCATTGATGGTTGGGCCTGCCACTACCGGATCGGACCTCATGCGTGAGCATCCGGCCGGTTGTTAGCACTCCCCCCTGGGGAGTGCCAGCGATCTAGGCGAGGCACGTTTGCGAGTCAAGGGCGTCGGCGCGCGAAAAAATCGGCGCCGGTGCGGCTATGCCAGCGTGGCGTTGGTTCACTATATAGGGACCATGCCCGCCCCCGAACAGCACCGCCCCATCGCCATCTGGTTGTTTGTCGTCGCCGGGATGATCCTGGTCATGATCGTGCTGGGCGGTGTGACCCGCCTGACCGGCTCCGGCCTGTCGATCATGGAATGGGCGCCGCTGATGGGCACGTTGCCGCCGATGAACGAGGCGGAGTGGCAGCGGCTGTTCCTATTGTACCAGCAAATCCCGCAATACGACCTGGTCAACCACGGGTTCGGCCTGGAGGGGTTCAAGCGCATCTTCTGGCTGGAGTGGACGCACCGGCTGTGGGGAAGGCTGATCGGGCTGGTGTTCCTGGTGCCGCTGGTGTGGTTCTGGTGGACCGGCCGCGTGTCCCGCTGGTTGCGCTGGCGGCTGATGGTGTTTTTTCTTGTTGGCGGGCTGCAGGGCGCGGTCGGATGGTTCATGGTGGCGTCGGGGTTCCAGCCCGATACGACGAGCGTATCGCCCTATCGGCTGGTCATTCATCTGGGGCTGGCGCTGCTCCTATATGGTGCGATCGTTTGGACCGGGCTTTCGGAGTTGTCGCCGGTTCCGGCCGAGCGACAGGGGTCATCGGCGTTGTTGGGTCTGGTCCGTGTGGGGACCGGGCTGGTGTGCCTGACCATTTTGGCGGGCGGCTTCGTCGCCGGCCTGCACGCGGGGCTGACCTACAACACGTTTCCGCTGATGGAGGGCGGGCTGCTACCGCCCGGCTACGCCGACCTGCATCCCTTTTTCCTGAACCTGACCGAGAACATCGCCGCGGTGCAGTTCAATCATCGCCTGTTGGCGACCCTGACCGTGCTGGTTGCCGCGGGGGCGCTGGCGGTCGGCTGGCGGGTTTCCGCCTTGCGGGTGAGGGTCGCGGCCGCGGGGATCCTGGTCGCAGCGCAGTACTGTCTGGGGGTTGCGACCTTGCTCTGGGTGGTGCCGACCGACCTGGCAGCGATGCATCAGGCTGGTGCGGCGTTGCTGCTGACCGCGTATCTGGTGCTGCTGCACGGGCTGCGGGTGCGTCCTGGATAGGTTCCGTTGGCGGAACCGTCCGAAAGTTTCCGCGCGACGGGCGCGAAGAGCCGCAATCCCCAGTCCGTTCTGACAGCTTTGCCGGTTCCTGCAAATCCGCCGACTGATAGCGCCCGCCGATCATCGCGTGCTGCAACGCCTTGGCGTCGCCGGAGGCGGCTCGACGTTCGCACGATTCCGTCGCATCGTTCGATCCGCGCGCCGGTCGTGGGCTCTGTTCCGCCGTCGCGGACCGGAAGGAGGTAACGCATGTCCCTCGGCACCTTGCCCGCCCCGATTACCATTATCGCGTCGCTCGACGACGATCCGCATTTCAAGGGAT
Source organism: uncultured Acetobacteraceae bacterium (assembly GCA_903924985.1). Taxonomy (GTDB): domain Bacteria; phylum Pseudomonadota; class Alphaproteobacteria; order Acetobacterales; family Acetobacteraceae; genus Rhodopila. The sequence goes on along the minus strand of CAIYDT010000131.1, from coordinate 4,958 downwards.
CGATTCACGACGATGCCTCGGCCCGTGTGTTCGGTTACCGGAGCGCCCTGGTTCCCGGGCCGGTCGTCTATGGCTATCTCAGCCAGATCCCGATCGAGGTCTGGGGGCTGGCGTGGCTGGAGCGCGGAGCCATGAGCTCCCACAGCCACCGGCCGGTCTATCAGGGCGACGAGATCGAGGTGTCATGCGTCGCGATGGAGGACGCGCCCGCCGGCCCCTCGATGCGTCTGGTCGCTCGGAACGCCTCCGGGATGGAGGTGGCGTCGGGCGAGGCGACCTTCCCACACGAGGCCGCGGCGCCGCCGGACCTGACCGATTTTCCGGTCGTCCCGCTGGAGGATCCGCCGCCTTTCGTTCCGGTCGAGGTGTTCGGGCCCGGCCGGCGCTTCGGCTCGAACCCCATCGTGCTGACGCGGGAGGTGCTGGACTACCACCTGAAGGAATTCAGCGAGCGCTGGCCTGGCTACGCGGCGGCTGGGGTCGCGCATACCGGATATTTAATGCGGCGCCTGGTGCGCGACAGCGTGCTGAGCTATCGCCACGAGACGCCGGGGATTTATGTCACCGCGCACTTGCAGCACTTCGCGCATGCCCGCGTGGGGGATTTGCTGGCGACATCAGGCGTGGTGCGGGCGATCTACGAACGCAAGGGGCAGCATTATTACGACAGCGAGCATGTGGTTGTTGCCAATGGCACGAAGGCGATTGCCTTCGCGCGGCGGAGTACGATTTATGTGGCCCGTCGTTCCGGTGGGTCGTAGGGACCGCAGTCGGGCGCCTTCGAGCACGTGAACTGTCCCGCGTGCGGCGACAATCTCACCACAAATCGCGCCGGGTTAGGCACCCGGCCCGCGTTTATTTCGTCCCTCCGCGCCTCGCCCGACGCGTCAAGCCACCCGATCCCCCTTCTTGATCACGACCGCCCGGTTATCGACCGCGGGCAGCATCTGCGCCGGATCGCGCGTAACCACCACGTCGATGACCGTCGGCCGGTCCCGTTCCTCCATCCCCTGCCGCAGGGCCGGCGATAAATCCTCCGGGTCTTCGACGCGGATGCCGCCGCAGCCCATCGCGCGAGCGATCGCCGCGTAATCCATTTCCTGCAAGTCCGCCGACTGGTAGCGCCCGCCCATCATCGCGTGCTGCAACGCCTTGACGTAGCCGGAGGCAGCGTTGTTGACGACGATCACCGTCAGGCCGCACCCGGTGCGGCGCGCGGTCTCGAGTTCACCCAACGTCATGTTGAACCCGCCATCGCCGCTGATCGCGACGACCGGCCGGTCCGGCGCGGCAAGGGAAGCGCCAATGCCGCCCGGCAATCCGTAGCCAATCGAGGCGAAGCCGCGATCCGGAATGAAATTCCGGCCGGCGACCTTCGTGTCATACAGCAGCCCGGTCCAATGCCCGGCGAACCCGCCATCGGCGACGAGGATCGCGTCCGCCGGCAGGGTCTTGTTCAGCTCCCGGCAGAGGCGCGCCATATGCACGGGACGGTCGCGCGAATTGAGGCGCGGCGCGGCATCGTCTTCCCAGGCCTTCATGCGCGGCGCGATCTCGGCCACGTAGTCGGCCCGTGCCGCGCGCGCCGCCGCCCCACTGTCCGACAGCGCATCGATGAAATCTTCCAGCCCGGCGCGCGCATCGCCCCAAAGCGCGATTTCGGCGGGGATGCAGCGGCCGATCTCCTCTGCGACGATGTCGAGATGAATCACCGGAATGTGAGAAGGCGGCAGGGCGAAGCGCTTGGTCGCGATCTCACCCAGTTTGCATCCCACGACGATCAGGCAATCTGAGGCCTCGATCAGATCGTTGGCGATGCGGGAATAGCGGCCGAACAGGCCGGCGGACAGCGGGTGGGTGCAGGCGATGCCGCCCTTGCCGCTCATGGTGTGCGCGACGGGAATCGACTGCGCTTCGGCGAAGCGGGTCAGCGTGTCCCAGGCCTCGGACAGGTGAATTCCGCCGCCGGTCAGCAGCATCGGCCGTTTCGCCTTCGCGATCAGCTTCGCGGCGCGCTCGACATCCGCGCGATCTGGGCGGATGCGCCGGGCCGGTGCCCGCAGCGTCGCTTCGTCGACGACAAAATCCTCGGGCGCGAAATCGTGGGTGCCGTGGCAGACATCCTCGGGCACGTCGAGCAACACCGGCCCTGGCCGCCCCGAGGTCGCCACCGCGAACGCGCGCCGCACCAGCTCGGGGATTCGGCTGGTCATCTCGATGCGGATTAGCTCCTTGACCGCGGGCCGGAGGATTTCGACCTGGCGGCTTTCCTGGGTCATGTTCTTCCAGGAATGCGCGCGGTTGGTGTCACCTGCGATCGCGACGATCGGGATGCCGCCATTCAGCGACTCAATCAGCCCGGTCACGAGGTTGGTCGCCCCCGGCCCGAGCGTGCCGTCGCAAATGCCGGGGCGGTTGGTGACCCTTGCATAGGCGTCGGCGGCGAAGGCGCCGCAGCGTTCGTCGTTGATCAAATGGTGGTTCAGGCCGACCAACCCGACCGCGTCGTAGAACGGCAGCAACTGGAAGCCGCCCATGCCGAACAGCGGCCCGGCGCCCGACAGATGCAGCATCTCCGCGAGCGCGCGCCCGCCGGTCATCGTGCCGGACGGGCGATTATGCAGTGTGCTGGACATGATCCCTCCTTATGGTGCGTTACTTCAATATCGCCTCGGTCTTCCGGGCGATCATCTCGAAATCGATCTCCGCTCCCAGCCCCGGTGCGGTCGGCGCGTGCAGCAGCCCGTCCTTGTCGATCTCGAGGTCCTTCACCAAGCCATATTTGTGGGCGCCGTGCGGCAGCAACACCTCAAACATGCTGGTATTCTTCAGGGCCATGCAGAGGTGCAGGTTCGCCACGTTGTTCAACGAATTGCCGCTGTGGTGGATCTCGTAGTTCATGCCAAAGGCTTCCGCGAGGTGCGCGGTTTTTAGCATCGTGGTCAACCCGCCCTTGTTCGGGATGTCGCCGCGCAGATAGTCGGTGGCCTTTTCGGTCAGCCAGATCGGGTAGGTATCGAGGCCACCCGCCGGGAACTCGGTCGCCATGATCGGGATATCGAGTTTCTCGCGCAGCTTGACGTAGTTGTAGATGTCCTCGTCCGCCAGCGGGTCTTCGTACCAGTGGTAGCCCATCTCCTCGATCGCGCGCCCGACGCGGAGAGCCTCGGGATAGTTGTAGCTCCAGGTGGGGTCCAGCATCAGCCGGTAATCGTCGCCCACGGCCTTGCGCACGGCGACGCACACCTTGATGTCCTCTTCGGCCACCCGCGGCGGATGGATCTTGTAGGCTTTCCAGCCGTTGGCCTTGAATTCCTGTGCCTGATCGATATAGGCCGCGATATCGGGCAGCACCTGCGAGCTGGCGTAGCCCATGATGGATTTGCGATAGGTCCCCATCAGCGCATGCACCGGCAGCCCGGCGATCTTGCCGGCGAGGTCCCACAGCGCCACGTCCATCGCGCCGATCGTGCGATAGGATATCGCTCGGCTGAACAGCCGCGTGCTCGCATGGATGCGCTCCCGCTCCAGCGGGTCCTGTCCCATCAGCAACGGTTTCAGCGAGCGGATCAACTGCGGCCCGTCCATCGATGCGGGATTGGTGGCCGCGCCGAGAAAGGCATGGCCCTCCAAACCCTCATCGGTATGGATACGCAACAGGCCGAGGTTGGCGGTGGTCTCCGCCACGGTGGCGGAGTGGTACCGCGTCGCGGGGATGCCATCCCAGGTGAAGATGGTCAGCGAGACATTGTCGATCTTCATTGTTCCGTTTCCTTTTTTAGTGCGTTCGCGAGGCGAGGGCACGGCGCAGCGCGGCAACCCATTCGCGGGCACTGATACCCTCGTGCAGGCCGAGCGCCGCCGCGCTTGCGTTGACCCGGCTGATGATGCCGTCTTCGTAGGTCGAGCGCGCATCGCCGATACGGGCGCTGGCCGCCGAGACAGTCGCGGCGGCGATGCCGCGTGCGTCGAGCGCCGGCAGACGCGAGATACCGGCTTCATCCTTGCCGATTCCCGCGTCGTTATAGAGGGCGCCGAGCACATCGTATTTTAGCGCGGTCTCCGGCTTGCCGCCGAGCAGCCCGCCATGCGAGCCGGTGATGACGATGGCCTTCTTGTGCTCGGGCAGAACGAGGGAGGCGGAGTCGAGTGCCCAGACCTGGGGCGGTTCGGGGATCAACAGGAACGCCGCCTCCAGCGCTTCCGGTGGGGCGCGATGCGCCGGCCGTGCCTGTTGCAATGCGGCGGCGGCGTCGCGGCACGATTGGCCGGGGTGACAGCCGAGCGATGCGGCCGGTGCGTTCGCATGGGTGATGACGCCGGATGCCATCATGTCGGTGCCGTCGCCGATCCGCGCCGTGTCGTGGCCGACGGTGGCGGCGGCGATGCCGAAGTCTGCCAGGTAATCGAGGCCGCCGATCCCGGCGCGGTCGCGGCCGACGCTGGCATCGTTGAAAATCGCCGCCGCGGCATGGAGCTTCGCCGCGAGATAGGCGGCATAGACACCGCCATGCGAGGCGTTGACGACGACCGCCCCGGCGGCCTCAGGCCCGACCCGGGTGATGCTGTCGGCGATGACGATCGGAGCGGACATCGATGCGGTCTCCCGCGTGGTGATGGTGCGGGGGCATCATGCAGCCATGTGTGGGGGGTAGCAATGCAGGATGGCTTGGGGGTCGCCGTCGGACCCAGAGCGGACGTTTGCCGTTGCCGGGCGGAGGTCCGGTTTCCGGAGTGCCATGTGGGAAAGCGAACAGTGGCGCTGGCAGGTCGTCTCCGGCAAAGGCAGTCGCTGGTCACATCGTAGCGGCTTGCATCCAGGCGAATCGGGTGAAAAAATCATGCCGTGACGAGGCTCGCGAGGAACGCATCGTCCCATCCGGCGGTCTTGCGGCGTAGCCGGAATGAATCCTTGCCGGCCGGCCTTCGAAGCAGGTTGTGCGCCATGTGCTTAATGG
>CAIYDT010000130.1 GCA_903924985.1 uncultured Acetobacteraceae bacterium | reverse complement strand
TCCTCCAGCAGCCAAGCCGACAACGCATCCAGTGTCGAGTGACCGAAAAACACGTCCGGCGTTACATCAACGCACAGACGGGCCGACAGACAACGCGCATATTCCCCAAGGCTAATCGAATCAAAACCAAAATCCGCCAGGTTGCGACCACCGTCCAGACCGGCGACCGGCAATTCCAGGAGTACGCTGGCCGCCCGCCGCAATTCCAACGCGATACAGTCTAGCAGTGGCAGCCCCCGTAAATCCGGCCGTGTGCCGCCGGATACCGCCCTCATGGCGAGCGGTGCCGTCGCAGTCGGTTCATTGAGGCGCCGCATAATGCGCGCCACGGCATCCGGCTCCGCCGCCAAGGCCAGGTAATGCGTACCGCTCGCGGCTAGGGTAGCGTCCAGAAGGGCGAAAGCCTTGGCGCTGGGCAGCAATCTTTGGCCACTGCTTTTCAGATAGAATTCGACGCCCGCCGGGTCGCCAAGCCCCATCGCGCCATCGCGCCACAACGGCCAGTTGATCACCAGCGTCCGGCCACGCCGCCGCCCCGCAAGCGTCAACTCGTTCCGGTAATGCGCATAACCCATCAGGAAACGGTTCGCGACGGCATAGTCGCAGGTTCCGAAGTCACCCAGCACCGCCGAAGTGGATGAAAAATAGCAAACCAGGCTCAACGGATCGGCGGTCAGCAAATCATCCAGTTCAATCGTCGCCCGCACCTTCGGCGCCAGGACCGCGGCGAACGCCTCGGCCCCCTTCCCGGCCATGGCTTGGGGGTCGGAATGACCGGCAACATGGAAGACCGCCTCGATCCCGCCAAATTCGCGCCTGGCGGCTTCCAGGCCACGCGCCATCGAATCGCGGTCGCGGATGTCCGCTACCAGATGGAAAATGCTTGCACCGTTCGCCTCAAGCGCCGCGATCCGGACGCGCCGGGCGGTATCCAGAACAGAGCGACCAGTCAGGATCAGATTGATCGCGCCTTTGGACGCCAGGTGTTCGGCCAACAGCAGGCCAAGCGCGCCCGTGCCGCCGGTGATCAGCACCGTGCGGGGAACTACCGCCGGCTGGATCGCTGCCTCCGGCACGGCAACAGAGACAGCCCGCAGCTTCGGCACAAATCGTCCGCCGTGCTGCCACAGCACCGGTCCGGGGGCGTTGCCGATCAACTCCCGCCAGATTGTTGTCCAGCGATCATAGGAGGCCGGCTGTTCCGCCGCCTCCAGAACAGTAACGATCCCGCATACCGGCCAGGCCAGCTTCAGCGAACGCTCGAACCCGATCCAGGAGTCCAGATAGGCTTTTCCCAACCCGTCGGAGAATCGGCCCGCCAGCAGAACCCTTCGCGGCTGTCCAAGCCGCATCAACCCCTGGAATAACGCCAGCAAGGCCTGATGATCCGAGACGCGGCTCTCATCTGACAACGGTGAGAGATACAATACGGCGTCGACCGGGCCGGCCTGCGCAATCAAAGTACCGATCGCATCCGTATCGCCGGTTTCCGGATCGTGGAAATGCCACTCCACCGCGACCGGGCAGGCCGCCGCCGCCAGCGCAGACAAGGCGGTCCGCCCATCCGGCCCCGCCCCCAGGCAGAGCACACGGCGAAGCGCACCTGTCGCAGCCATGTCGGTAGCTGAAACCGGTGCTGCTTCCCATCGTTCCTCAAACAGATGAAAATCAGCGATCGGTGTTGGGGATGGCCCGGCTGGCATTGCTTGACGCACCGCTTCGGACTGAGCGCGCACGTCTGAAATCCAGTGCCGCTCCCCGTTAAATGGGTAGGTCGGAAGACTGACCCGGAGCGCCGTGCGGTCTTTCCAGAGAAGGTCCCAGCGCACTGATCCGCCGTGAACCCAGAAATCCAGCAGCGCAGCCGATGGTTCCAGGCCCAGATTTTGCCCGGCAGCGCCCGCTGGCGGATTCGAACCGGGCCTGGCATGGCCGCGGTGCATTCCGGCGTCGTCACCACGACCGAACGCCATCAATTTTTCCCGCAGGTCCGGGATGGAGTGAGCCATAAAAGCCAGCCGCAGAGGCATGGCCTCACGCCCGACCTGCAATGTGAACGCCATATCGGACAAAGCCGGCGTATCGCTCTCGCTGAGGAACCGCAGCAGCTGGTCAACCCGCGCGGTCAGGCGATCTAGGCTCCAGGCTGAGAGGAGGATCGCCTCGGGCCGATCGGCAGCTACGACGTTCGCTTCCGTTTCCAGATGCTCCGCGACAAGCACATGCACGTTGGTGCCGCCAGCCCCGAACGATGACAGGCCCGCCACCAATGGCCGGCCGTTGCGGCGGCTCCAAGGCGCGGCCGAACGTTGCAGCACGAATGGCGTCGTCGAGAAATCGATGCGCGGATTGGGATCACCGGCGTGCAGCGATGGGGCAAAGCGTCGATGCCGGAACTGCAACAGAATCTTGGTCAGCCCGACGATGCCGGACGCGGCCTCGCAATGGCCGATGTTCGACTTGACGGAGCCGATGGCACATTGCGCGCTATCCGGATGGCCGGCACGAAAGACCTTTGATAGTCCCTCGATCTCAATCGGATCTCCCAACGCGGTTCCGGTGCCGTGTGTCTCTATGTAGCTGACCTCGCTTGACCGCAGCCCGGCGTCGCGCAGCGCATCCGCGATCACATCCGCCTGGGCGGCGGGATCGGGAACGCTGTAGCCGTTGGTACGCCCGCCATGGCGGATGGCGGTGCCGCGGATGATGCCGTGGATATGATCGCCGTCGGCCAGCGCCCGGGCCTTGGGCTTCAGCACAACAGCCCCGACCGCCTCGGACGGAACATACCCGTCCGCACCGGCGCCAAAAGCCTGGCACCTACCTTTCGAGGACAGGAACTGACCCTGAGTCAACGCCAGATATTTGTTGGGATGCAGGGTGAGGTTGACCCCCCCGACAATGGCGATGTCCTCATCGCCGGCACGAAGGGCCCGGCACGCGATGTGCAGGGCAGTCAGCGACGACGAACATGCGGTGTCCAGCGTGAGCGACACTCCCTTGAAGCCAAACCAATACGACACCCGGTTGGCGATGTTGCATGCGTTGGTGGCAGCCGGTGGCCGGCTATCGGTCAGGCCATTGCCACCGAACAGCGGATACTCCTGCCACGACGAACCAACATAGACGCCGACCTTCGGTTGATGGCCCGTCGCGGGGTCGGTGGCGAGCGTGGCTCTGGTGTAGCCAGCGTCCTCCAGCGCCGCCCAGGTACATTCCAGGAAGAGACGCTCTTGCGGGTCCATGGCTCGGGCCTCGCGTGGAGAGACATTAAAGAACAGCGCATCGAACCGATCGTGACCACGGATGAAACCGCCCCACCGGCTATAGCTGCGTCCAGCGGCGGCCGCCTTGAGCCGATCAGCTTCAAAATAATCCTGCCAACGCCAGCGGTCAGGCGGAATCTCGGAGATGCAATCCTGTCCGGCCTCCAGCACGCGCCAAAGCTCATCCGGCGTGTCGGCCATCGGATAGCGCCCTGCCAGACCGACAATAGCGATATCGCCGTCATGCTCCAGCCGCGGTGTGGCCGCATAGCCATGGGCCGCGGGCGCATCCACGCGGGCCGTTACCGACGCGATCACGTCGCGTGGGGTCCGGCATTCGAAAAACAGGGTTTGCGACACGGGTCCGAACCGCGACTCCAGCGCGGCTGCCAACTCGGTCACCATCACCGAGTCAAATCCATAACGCTCCAGTGGCAGATCCAGGTCGAGGGATTCGGGCGATTGTTTAAGGATCGCCGCCAGGATGCGGCGGCATGCCAGTTCGCCCGGCAAACCGGCATCCACTGCCCGCGGTGGCACCGGCAGCGGAGCGACGGCCGGCGATGCCTCCGATTGAACACGTCTGATTGGATATGTTGCTGGCGCGAACTGATAGCCCGGCAAGGGAACCCGCCGGACAGGTTGTCCCGTGAAGTGATGATCCCAGTCCGGATCTCCGCCGGCGAGCCATTCGCAGGCAGGTCCGCTCCAGGCTTCGCCCAACGGCACGGCGCTTGCAGCATCCCGGCCAGGATGAAGAATCCGCAGGTCATCGCCATTTCCAGCAAAGCAACACAGCAACTCCAACCATTCGGCGGCGGAACTGGCCACAAATGCCACTCGATTGCCAAATGATCTGCGGCCGGCACACAGAGTGAACATGATGTCGTGAAGCGGACGGTCAAACCGCTCATCGCTCTCCAGATGCGTGATCAGTCGACTTACCGCCGCTCGCAACTGGTCCAGAGACGACGAAGACAATGGCAAGAAGCAGCTTCTGCTCTGGGTAACATCGGCACGGGACGCTGGCGGCTCCTCAAGGATCAGGTGGCCCATATGGCCGCCGCCGCCGAATGAGGAGATCGTGGCACGCCGGGGAACCCCGGGTCCGTCCCCAAGGCTCCATGGCTGGACGGTTACCGGCAACGAAAATGGCGTCCGTTCAAGACCGAGTTTGGGATTGACGGGTCCTCCGCCAGCCATCGGCAAGATCTCCTGACGCTTGAACTGCAGAAGAACGTGACTGAGTTGCATCAAGGTCGACACGGCCTCGCCATGCCCCAGGTTGGCCTTGACCGTACCAATCGCGCACCAAGCCGTACGGTCCGATATCGGACCAAAAACCTGGCTGTGGCCATCAATCTCCACACTATCTCCCAACGGGGAACCATTGGCCGCGAGTGCAACATAGGAGATGGTTTCCGGATCGATACCGGATTGTTTGAAATGCGCGCGGATCAAATCCGCCTGGCGCCGCGGGTTGGGCGCGGTGAACCAGGAAGTTTTCCCTTCCTGCCCGGTCTTGCTGGACTTGATGACGCCATAAATGTTGTCGCCGTCCGTGATCGCTCGGGCCAGTGGCTTTAGCAGAACGGCGGCAACGCCTTCGGCTGGGATCCAGCCGTCATCCTGGCCAAGGGGATGGGATTCCGCACGATTCCCGCCATTCAGCATGGCGGACAGGCTGACATAATGATGCGGATGGATCAGCAGGTTCGCGCCAAGCACCAGCGCGGTGGCGCATTGCCCGAGAATCAGGCTTTGACAAGCCAAATCAATCGCCGAAAGCGAGGAGCAACAACCCGTATCGACACTGGCGGACGGTCCCTGAAAGTCAAAGAAATAGGCTATCCTTGCGTTTACAAAACAGGAATGGTTGGTGGCGTCGATCAGCTTTTGGTGGTCGTTATAGGTAATGCCAGAGAATATCCCGACGGGTGCTCCCTGCGGATCGCGGTTCAGCGTCTCTGGCCGGTAGCCTGCGTCCTCGATGCAAGACCATGCCAATTCAAGGCACAACCGTTCTTGCGGATCCATGAAGCGCGCTTCTTCGGGCCGTAGTCCGAAGAACTCGGAGTCGAATTTGTCCACGCCATCGATGAAGGAACCATAACGGCACCGGGTTTTTCCGGCAGCTAACGCGCCTTGCTGAAAAAACGCGGCGTGATCCCAACGCTCGGCCGGAACCTCCCGGATGAACGACGCGCCATCCCGCAGTTTGTTCCAGAAAGTGAAATGGTCGGCAGCATCGGGAAACCGCGCCGCGAAACCGATGATCGCCATATCAGTGGCGTAAGTTTTTTCCGATATCGGAACAATATCCAAGGCGGGCGAAGCACGCGGTTCGGCCCCAGGTTGCTGCCGCGGCAACCCCGCAAAGAACTGGGTCAGGCGTTCCGAGATCGCATTTTCATCGGCATCAGACAGGCCCAACGGAATTGCGATTCGAATGCACCTTTCCAGCCAAGTATTGCGCCGTTTTCCAGCCTGGTGCCGACCGGCACGGATGCCTGTCTCAACAAACAGAGATTCCAGAATCCGGTCGGTCGAGTCTGGACCGAAAGCCGACGTGTCCACAATGAGGGCGTGTCCCTGAGCCGGACGAAGCAGCGCTACACCCAGCGCCTCCAGATCAGATGCCAAACGTCCAGTGAAGCCCATCTGGCGCGCGACCATGGCCGCCGAGCGAGGTAAATCCGGAAAAACTAGCCCATCCGCCGGACCACCCGCGGATGCCAGAAGGTCACGCATGGCAACGGCGAGTTCATCGTCGTTGGTGGCGATCAACGCACCCTGCGGGACCGCGAAATCTTTGGGCAGACTGACAATGACATGGTCCGCCTGCGCCAATAAGCGTTCAACCAGATCCCAAAGCCCGGCGTTTTCCGGCGCGTCACCCAATTGCTTCAGCAGAAACGCGTTTCGCACCACGCGGGTAGCATCCATCACCAACGGAATGCCTCGGGGCGCCAGCAGCGCGCGCAACTCCATCAAATGACCGAGCCGGACAGGCGCGCCGCCGCTCGCGTTGTTCAGCATCTCGATCCCGGCCATGGCGATATCGCCGTTAGATCCAACCGGCAAAGAGCCCAGGCTTGCGGCAAGCCGCCCAATGTCCATTTCGCCCTTGAACGGAAACGGATCGGTGGGATCCGCCAGGGATGGATGCGGAAGTTCCTCCACGCGGAACCCGTTCCCCAGTTGATGCGCTAGCGTCGTCGTCCATGGAACGGTCGTAAGAATCCGGCGGCCGCGCCTGCGGAATGCATTGTAAAATACAGCCTCGGCGTCACGCCCGCGTTGCGCAAGGATGACATGCTTGAACGGGAACAACCGGCGAAATGACTTTGCCGCCGCCAATGCATCGGCCGGCGAGCGGCCCGCCAACAGGGCGGCATGCGCTCTGGCCACTGGCGTTACTTTTTGCCACCAGGAATCGGTTTGCAGGTCCAGAGGCGACGCCCGCCAGTCCAGCGAATGGAGGCTTCCCGCCTTATGCAGCAACGCTTGCCGGCCTTCTGGTGTCTCCGGCGACGGCGAGGTCTCGACCGCTACGGGCGTGTCCGTTGCCAATGCATCAAGCTTGTTAGCGATACGATCGGCCTTCAGAGAATTGCGCATGAAGATCGGCCAGAACTTGAGTAGAATTTCAAATGGCATGTCATCGCGGAAGTAAACGAAGAAAGGCTGATCATTTGGAGCAAATTTTCTCTTGAACTGATGGTTGGCCCGGCCTTCGTCGAACACCTTGGTCAACAAGGTGCCCTTCTCCACACAACGGCTCAGCCACGCCCATCCCGCGGGATCGTTTCTTGGGTCTGCCTCGAACGGAAATGGATTCCAGGTCAGCCCTAGAGAGAAATGCTCAGCCCCCTCAGCGCGCAGTCGCTCCAGGATATGCACGACGGAATATTCCATATGACCGAGCGGTGCGGTTTCGGGGTCGTAGAACTCCTGGTCCATGATCCAGGTTTCGTCCGCGGTACACTCAATCACGATGATGGTACGGAGTGTTTCGCCGTGGTAGGTCAGGAAAGCCCGGTGTGCTGGTGGCAATGTTCCGCGAAGCAGATCCTCCATGCACACGGCGGAGTGCTGGATGACCATCCCTTTGGCCGCCGCCCAGCGTTTCATAATTTCGCGCATGGCCTCGCCAGCGGCCGGCAGACTAGACGGTCTGAATTCCTCCACACGCACGTCACCCAACGCGGCGAATTTCTGCACGAGGTACCGGAGCTTGCGCATGCGCGCGCCCTCCAGTTTGAAACCTGCCAGGGGGATATCATGCCAGACACCAACCGGAACCAACCGGGCGCCCTCGGCAAGCCACTCCCGATAGCCGTCAATCACCAGTAGGTGATAACCTGACGTGTTGCAGTAACGGACGAGTTCGGCGTGGACATCGGGATTGTCGAGATGCAGTGGCACAAGCAAACGGGCCGACTCATCCTGAATGACACGGACATAAGCCCGAAGCTCCGGCAGGATGAACAACTGGCGATACAGCAGGCGTTCGTAGCCGATCGGCGGTTCTGCCGCGTCCAATTCAGCGACCAGGGAGGCGAGTTCCGGGTGAGCCGGCAGGTCGCGCTCGTGCAGAACATAATTCACGCCGAAACCTCCTCGGCCACGAGGAATTCCGGAAACAGGTCGCCAACCCGGGCATAGCCCGGAACAGCGTCGCCTCGGCGAAGCGCCCGAACCGCGTCGGCATAGGCCCGGCAATCCTCTAACCGGGCGAGGTTGGTGGCGCAGATATCCTCTGCCGAACACCCCACGGGGGCTCGGCCAGCCTTCATGATGCAAAACCGCACCAGTTTCCGGTCAAGCGAGTCCGCTTGTTGCACCAGTTTACGGATCGTTCGGGCCCGGCCCGGCTCCAGCCCCTCGACAGAGCGGTCTACTTCAGGATCACGTAAGAAATTAACAACCTCACCGCTGAGATCTATCACCTCATCGAGCAACAATCCGTTGTCCGCGAGCAGCCGTGCCCACTCCCCGACGGTATGAACCGTGGCTTTGAGCAGCGGGTCTCGGATGGGTGCGTCCAGTGCACCGACATACTCCGCCATCACGAGCCGGCCATCAGGTCGGAGCGCCGAGGCGAGCTTGCCGAATAGCATCCGTTTAGCTGGGTAACGAGCGACAAAATGCAGTGTCTGGATAGAGAAGATCAGGCCGTAATCCGGCTCATAGTCATGCGTCGTGTTATCCGCCTGGATCACGCGTACCCGCCCGTCCAGTCCACGCGCGCGAATCAGGGCTTCGGCGGCGCGGGCATCGTCCACAGAAATAGTCAGGCCATGCACGGCCAAGCCTGCATAACCCGCAGCGATTGCGATAAGGTCGGCACCGATCCCGCAACCAAGGTCAAGCACCCGACCCGCTTTGTCCAGAGCCTGGCCGTGAAACATGACCTCCCGCAGTTCGGCCTGACGTTCCATCACGATCCGCAAATCCGCCCTGCAGCTTTGGGGCGAGATCAGGCTGCGGGAGAAAGAGAACCCAGCCAGCGGTTCCGCCATTGGCGCCACGCTGTGGAACGGCGAATGCAGTCGGTGTCCTGCCAGGGGATCGGAATTCGAGGCGGGCCCGGACGCCGAATGCTCCATCGTGGCGATCAGGTCGTCCAGAGAGACGATCGCTCTGGCCGGCGCAGGTACATGGTCCGCTTCCTGCCTCGCCTCTACGAGCGGCGGCCGGGCGACGGGTGCAATAGCCTCGCTCGGTTCGCTATGCTGCGGGAATGCCAGGCCGCGCAGGGTCGCGGCGTGATGGCCCACGAAGTAGGTCACCAGATCCCGCAATGTCGCATGTTCGAAGAACAAGGTCTGCGGCAAGTCAGGAAAATGTTCCTCCAGGTGATTGTTGATATCGAGCACCATGATCGAATCGAGGCCGTAATCCGACAGGTTCTTGGTCTCCTCCAACTCCGAGGCCTGAACGCCCAGAAGCCGGCACAGCAGCCTGACCAGATAGTCCCGCACCCAGACTTGCAGCCTGTCAGCGGGCATGGGAATCGATGCCTGCCATGGCGGTGCCGGTTCATGAGGAGACGAGGGTGCGGGACGAGCCTGCGCGGACGTCACGCTCTCACGTGCCGGTTCGTCACCGCCAAAGCCTGCCGCGTGCAATTTGTCCCGATCACCCTGCATCACGGCGAACCGCGACAGCCGGCTGCCCAGCCCACGATACAACGCAGCGAAGCCCGCGGCCGACGCCAACGGAACGGCACCGATGGTCTTGGTCATGCGGTCGCGCGTCGCCGCGCCGACGGTCATGCCACCGTGCTCCCAGAGAGGCCAGTTCACAGAAACAGACCGGCCACGCCGGTCGCCGGCAGCGACACGGGTATTCCGCCATTCCGCGAACAGATCCAAGAAGCTGTTGGCCGTCGCGTAATCCGCCTGTCCGGCATTGCCCCAGGCCCCAGCCCCGGACGAGAATAGGAGGAATAGGTCGAGATCGAGGCCAGCCGTAACGTCGTCAAGATTAACCGCGCCTGCGATCTTCGGGGCCAACACGGTGGCGAAGTCCGCGGGCGTTTTGTTCTGGATGATCGCATCACGGATCACCCCCGCGCCATGAAGAATACCATTCAGGCGGCCGTGACGGTCCAATATCCGGCTTGTCGACTGCTGAACGTCCGCGTGGGCGGCAACATCCATTCGGCACCATTCGACGTCGGCGCCGCGCGCCTGCAAAGCCTCGATCCGTTCCAATGCCTGGGGTCCCGGACCCGAGCGGCCCGCCAAAATCAGATGGCAACCCGGCGCCTTAGACGCGATCTCCTCGGCGAACAGCAGTCCCAAGCCACCGAGACCTCCGGTGATCAAATAGACGCCATCGGCCCGCCACGGACTGTGCGCCGGTTCGGTCCCGGCCACCTCCCGCCAGCGGAGCGCCTCGATGCCGGCGGATGCCACGCGAACATGCGCTTCCTCCGGGATCAAAGCCGTGGCGTCGAGATGCCGAACCAAGTGGCTAGCGGGCTCCGCCGCATCGTATTCCACGACCTGGCCGACAAACCGCGACCGTTCGCGGTTGGCGGTTCGCAGCAAACCCGACAAGGCAGCGGACAGCCGCGCGGATCCGCTATCGGGGACCGCGACCTGGAGAAGGATATCGTCTCGCCCCTCTTCATCGAAGAGACCGCGTATCGTTGCGAACAAAGCGGCGGCCTGAGCCTGGATTTGCTCGCCGGCATTGCCCTTCGAAGGCGGTTCCGCCAGTAGCGTCCAACCTGGGCGTTCGCGCCCGAGCGCTTGGGCGGTTTGCAAGTCGACCCCGACCGGCAAGAGCAAACGCCGCGCCGGCACAAGCGTCTTCCGGCTGGCGGTCATGCATGGTTCCCATACCGGACGGCACAGGAGCACCGGCAGCACCGGGCGAAGATCGGTATCCAGATCCGCGCCGTCATCCGTGCCGATTGCCCGAGAGGCGAGGCCCTTCATGCGAACATGAACCGCACCAGAGTCATCGCACAGGTCGATGTCCAGCTTCATGTCAGCCGAGGCCACCGAAGCCGTCGAGGAATGACGAATCCAAACCCAGAGCGAGTCCGGGCAACGGCCCCAGTATTGCAACTCCTCCAGCACGAACGGCAACATCGGTTTGCCCCCGCCGCGCATTCCGGAACGCCCCAACACTAGCCCAACGGTGGCCTGCAAGGCGCCATCCATAAGACTGGGATTCAACAGAAACCGATCCGCCGTGCGGGCCTGTTGGGGTGGCAGCCTGAGCCGGGCCAGAGCTTGTGCCTCGCCGACCCAGACTGTGTCGATGACGTGATGCGCGGGCCCGTAGTCAACGCCAGCCTCGGTGAATACGTCGTAGCAACTCTTGGCATCCAAGCGCCGTGAAGCGGTGATTTGTTTCAAGGCAGGCAAATCGATGGGCGCCGGTCGCGGCCCGGTCTCCATCACTGCGACCCCGCGTGCATGAGTCAGGATCGGTGTTTCGATGCCGCCAGTCTGGATCTCAAACCTGACGCGTCCTTGGTGGAGGGCACCAAGCGTCACACGAACATCGACCGGTTGAGCGTCAACCACGATGGGCCGTGCCCACATCATGTTCCGCAGCGTGACGCCATCGGCAGCACCGGCCGCCTGCAACGCCGCACGCGCCATTTCCAGGTATGCCACGCCTGGCATGACCCGGGCGCCCTGTACCCGGTGATCGGCCAGAAACGGTTCACGTCCGGTGAAGGTACTGGTGAAGCCTATGCCGCTCAGACCCGAGCTGTTTCGGTGCACCAGGGGATGCAGCTGGGCCTCTCGGAGCAGGTTGACCGGCGGCACGCGGCATACCCGGCGGGCAAACGGATAGCCTGGCAGCCGAACACGATGCGGCCGGTTTCCACCGTAGAGCACGTCCCAATTCAACGGATGCCCAGACACCCAGAGCTGAGCCAGCTTACCCAGCTTCCCCTTGGCCAACCACCGGCCGATCAGGTCGTGGGCATCCTCGTCGTCAAGCAGTGAAAGCCGCGACGTGCCGTCCCCGATCTGTCCCCACCAGAACCCTTCGCTTTCCCATCCACCTTGCGCGACGACGGCGAGACGGGGCAGCAACTCATCGAACGTCGACGCCAGGAAGGCGACCCTCTGTTCCATGCCATCACGGCCGGACTGCAAGGTGAACGCCACCGCATCGAGGTCTAGGGAATCCCGCCGCTCCGCGACAAAACGGCGAAGATTGCCGGCCAGCGCCATAACCCGGTCGCGATCCCGCGCCGAGAGAACGATTAGCAGGGGCGAGGCCTGACCCAATCCACCGGCGGGACGAGGCCTTGCGTGATCCTCTAGAACCATCTGCGCGTTGGTGCCGCTGTAACCGAACGAGCTGATAGCGGCCACGCGGCGTCCCGATGCGTTCGCCGGCCAATCGGTCAGGGCCGTATTGACCCGCACGGGGCTATTGGCGAAATCGATATGTTCGTTCGGCTGGTCGAAGTTGATGGATGGAGGCATCTGGCGATGCTCCAACGCGGCGATCACCTTGATCAGGCCCAGAACCCCAGCGGCGGCGGCGGTGTGGCCGATATTCGCCTTCACCGACCCCAGGGCACAAAAGCCCTTCTTGTTGGTGAAGCGGCCGAAGCTGTTGGTCAAAGCATGGATTTCCACTGGATCGCCCAGCTTCGTGGCGGTTCCGTGCGCCTCGATATACTGGATATCCTCTGGCTGGACGCCAGAAATCTCGTACACCAACGATTGCAGCCGGCTTTGCGAGAGGAAGCTGGGCACTGTGATGCCCGATGTCTGGCCGTCCTGGTTGGTTCCGCTACCGCGGATGACCGCATGAATGGTGTCACCGTCCCGCTCGGCGTCGGACAGGCGCTTCAGCACCACAATCCCGACCCCATCGCCAACGACGATGCCGTCCGCGCCAGTGTCGAACGGCCGGCAGCTTCCGGTGGGTGACAGCATGCCCGCATGGTTCATCGGAACGAACGGAGCGGGATGGTCCCAGATGGTCACACCGCCGGCGATGGCGAGTTCTACCTCACCGTGGCGCAATGCCTTGGCGGCCATGTCAATGGCCACCAGCGAGGACGAGCATGCGGTGTTGATCGCGAGGGCGGGCCCTTTCAAATCGAGCAAGAAGGCAATGCGTGCCGCGGCGATGCTGGTGTCGATGCCAAGCATGGCCAAGTGCGAAAGATCGGTGTCTTCCGGGTCCACACCTGAACCCAAACCAATATACACCCCCACCTGACGTCCCCGCAGCGATCCCGGTGCGTGTCCGGCGCTTTCCAGGGCGTGATAGCTTTCCTCCAGCAACAGCCTCTGGCCGATACCCATGGCATCGGCTTCCTTCGGTGATATCCGGAAGAACAGAGGATCGAACTTGTCCTTGTCGGACAGGCTGCCGAACGTCAGCGGCACCTTCTTCGCGGAATGAAGAGCAAAATAATCGAGCCAGTCAGGATCGCTTATGTCGGTCAGGGCGCTCCGCCCATCCCGCACCATGGTCCACAAGGCATCGGCGTCAGAGGCCCCGGCGCAGCGACAGGACATTCCGATGACGGCTATGGCATTATCAGCCGGTTGACGACCTTCCGTGGGGCGCGGCGGCGGCTCCGCGGCAATAACAGGTGCTGGCGGAACCGGAACGACGTGCCGGGCACGCCGCTTGGCGATGTATCCCACCAACTGGTCCAGAGTTGCGAACTCGAACACCACGCTGGTCGGCATGTCCAGACCGAACTCCGTGTTGATTTCCTCCAACAGCGCAACGGCGTTCAACGATGCAAGGCCAAGTTCCCCCAGGGTTTCCGCCGCTGCCAGGTCGTCGGCGGTCAGCCCCAGCACCCGCCGGAAAATCCCCTCGACGCTTGCCCGCACCGAGGCAATGTCGGGTGAAGATGGTGATAAAACGTGTTTGTGTTGCATAGGCGTGACAGGCAGCTGAACGGTTTGTTCCGCGGCCAGCATGGCCGCCAGCGCTTCCGGATACAGCGTGGGCGTATCGAATTTCTGACGGTTTTGGGCCGCCAGCGCTTCGCCAGCCAGCCCATCCGCTCGCCGCAGCTTGAACAGCTTGTAACCGACCCAGCCACGCTCGATCGCAATGGCGTTGTTCGTCCAATTCCGCCAGGAATCCCTCAGAATAGGCGGCAGGTCGCGGGTGTTCGCCTCACACTCGGGATCAACCATGGAATTGGCGATCTGCGCCGACAGATCGACGATTTCGTCGATGACCAGTCCATGCGCGGTGAGCAAGTCCACCCATTGGGTCTGGGTAGGTATGTAAACCGAGACATTCGGATCGGCGATCGCACCGCGCAAATTCGCGACGAAGTCCATCAGAAGCACCCGCCCGCCCGTCTTCAGCGCTCCGGCGACGTTCCGGAACAAAGCTTCTTTGTCCTGGATGTGACAGCAGACCTCGATGCCCAGTATCAAGTCGTAGCGACCTGGAAAGCGATCCATGGTGCTGTCACGGTTAAATACCGTCACCCGCCCGGCCAATCCATTCCGCTCAATGCGTTGCGCCGCCGCTTGGGCCTGCGACGGCGTGATCGTGTAGCCATGTGCGTTCAGGTGGGGGTAGCGACCTGCTAGGTCGAGGATGTCCGAACCGTAGCCGCAACCAAAATCCAACACCGCGCCGATTTGTTCAAAATCGACGTCCGACATAAGAACGCCCCGGCTTTCCCGCTGCTTTTCGCGGATCAGGGCAACCTCGGCGGGATGGTCCTCGGGATGCAGTCCGACGCGGGTGATGGAAAAACCCGGGCGGCGCTCCAGCAGGGGAAAAAACGTAAGAAACCCTTCCTTAAACTCTGGGCGTTCCAGCTCTGCGATGGTTGCGTAAAGCTCCGCGACGGTATTGTTTTTCATCAATGGGGTCCGTGCGATGTCATTACGAGAAATTCCTGGTTGACAGCAGGACCGCCGGAAGAAAGGGTAGGTTGGCAACGTAATTATTTGTGCATTGCCGTCAGGCGCAAGCGTGGCCAGGGAAAACGCCGACCACGGCACCGCGCTGCCCGAAACCCACAAGGCTGCCAGCGCCGCCGGATCACCGGACGCTACGGCCCGCGACACGTCATTGTTGGCGCGCACCTGTTGGCGGCGGTCGCCGGACACATGTCCGGACCAGACACGACCGCTGACATCCACGCCTGTCAGGAAGTCGGACAAAGCGCTGATCAATTGCCCCCTTGTGGCCGCGACAACCGCCAGGCGGCACCGCATCGGATCTCGTCCCACCGCCAGCGTGAATGCTACGTCAGACAGACATAAGTTGTCGTCCTCAAGCAGATGGTCCATCAGCCGCCTGGCAACCGAGCGAAGCTCCTCCGCGGTCCGGGCGGATGACAGAAAGATCATCGGTTGGCCACTGTCCGTTGGGGCCGGCCGGGGGAGGTTGAATTCCTCCAGCAGCACCGCGGCATTCGTGCCGCTGATGCCCGTGGCGCCAACCATGGCCCGCCGCGGACGATCGGACGACGCCGGCCACGGCCGATTCTCCGAGGCAAAAACAAACGGGCTGCCGCTGGTCGGGATGCGTTCGTTCAGCTCGGTGCCATGTCGGACCCCCGGCAGGGTGCGATCGCCCATCGCCATCACGGTTGCGATCAGGCTCACCAACCCGGAAGCGGCGAATGTATGTCCCACGAGCGGTTTAACGGTCGCCACCGCGCAGAAATCTTGCCTGTCGGTAAAACGGCCGAAAGCCTGGCTCAACGCCTCAATCTCGATCGGATCACCGGTATGGGATCCGACACTGTGCGCCATAACCAATTGGAGATCCGCCGGATTAACGCCGGTTCTGCGGAATAAACGCTCGGCCAGTTCAGCCTGCCGCGCCGGGCTGGGGGCCGTGATTCCGTTCGTCCTGCCATCGTAGTTCACGGCGCTGCCGGTAATACAGGCATGGATACGGTCTCCGTCCCGCAGCGCGGCGGACAACGGCTTCAACAATACCGCCACCACGGCCTCGGCCGGCACTAGGCCGGTTGCCGATTGCTGGAACACGGCGCAGGTCCCGTCGCTGGATAACAACCCGGCTCGCCGCAATCCCGGGAAGCCGGCGGTTGTCAGCATGACGTTCACCCCGCCAACGAGGGCCATGCCGCAATCGCCCTGGCGCAAAGCCTGACAGGCCTGATGCAGGGCAACCAAGGCCGATGAACAGGCCGACGTCAAAGCGAAGGTGGGGCCTGCGAGATCGAGCAGATACGCGATGCGGGTCGATAAGGTGGCGTTCTGGCTGCTGTTGAGCGCGGCATCGCCTGACAGGCTATCGTTCAGGCCCTCTTCGACCCCGACAAAGATACCACAGTCACTCCCTCGGATCCGTTCGCCCATAGCGCCGGCATCCTCCAATGTCTCCCACGCGACTTCCAGGAACAAGCGCTGGCGCGGGTCCATCGCTTCCGCCTCGCTGGGCGGTATTTCGAAGAACAGCGGATCAAACTGGTCCACGCCGTTGATGAACCCGCCTCGCTCCGTCGTGTTGACGTCACCGTCACGCCGATCCATCGGGATCGGGCCAATACCGGACACATGATCGCGGATGTTTCGCCAAAACGCCGCTGGCGATTCGGCGCCCGGGAACCGGCCCCCGATGCCGATAATCGCGATCAGTTCGGTGACGCCGGCCGACGCCACATCTGGCACGCGGGGTAGGGTGTCAGGTTCGTCTGACGTGGGCATCGTCAGGACGGGCGGCAGGACCGGAGTGGACGGAGGCGGAGGCGGGGTGAACAAGGCCTGCATGGCATCACCCTGGGTGTCCATGAAATGCGTGGCCAGCGCATCGATGGTCGAATAAGTATAGAATAACCCAGGCGTCACATCCAGCGTTAACCGGGCTGACAGAGCCTTGGCATACTGCCCAAGACTAATGGAATCGAAGCCGAAATCAGCAAGATTGCGGTCGGTTTCCAGTTGATCGGGTGCGATCGTCAGCAGATCGCAAGCAACCTGCTTCAGCGCCGCCTCGACCGCGATGGCCGTGTCCACCAGATCGCCGGCAGCCGCCACAACCGGCGGAGCGGACACGCCGGCAATACGATAGATCGCGGCAGGAATACCCGCCAGAACCAGGCTGGCACCTCCTTTGGCGGCCAATAGCTTGTCGAAAAGCGCCAGTCCTTCATCCGTTTCCAGCAATCGTTGACCGCTGCCGCGGAGATAAAGCTCGGTGCCCGCCGGGGCGCCTTTTCCCATCCCACCGTCACGCCACAATGGCCAAGCAACGGCCACGCGCACGCTTGGCGCAATACGCCCATGGGCCATCAGGAAGCGGTTCGCCACGGCGTAGTCGCAGGAGCCGAAATCCCCAAGCACCGCGGAACTGGAGGATGCGTAGCAAACGAAATCAACCGGGTCGTCCAGCAAGAGCCGGTCGAGCACCAGTGTACCCATGACCTTGGCGGCCGTGACACGAACAAAGTCGGCACGGCTATTCTTGAACAACCCACCCGAGGCCTGTACGCCAGCGGCGTGAACCAGCCCGCGGATCGGTCCAAAGCGACGGCGCGCCTCGGACAGGCCGGACTCCATGGCAATGGAATCCGTGACGTCGGCTTGCAGATAAAACACGCCGGCGCCAAGCACCTTAAGCGCGTCGATCGCCCGCAAGCCGGTCTCACCGAGCGGTGAGCGGCCGGTCAGGATCAGGTTGAGCCCGCCGCGCCTGGCGAGATGCCGCGCGAACATAAGGCCCAGCCCGCCCAAGCCACCTGTGATCAGGATTGTTCCTGAAGGCACGAAAATGTCCGAAGTCAGGGCTGCTGGCCTGATCTGGAGTTCGTGCCGCTTGCCCTCACGATACGATGTGGCCCCTGCCCTTCCGACAAGGATCTCCGGCCAAAGCCGGTCCAGCCAATCCTCGTCATCCAGGATCGCGGTCGCGATCCGCAGATCCGGCCATATCTGCCGAAGGGAACGCTCGAAGCCGATCCAGGACTCGACGTGGCACCGTGCCAACGCATCCTCGCAGATACCGGCCAGCATGACCTGGTCTGGCGTGACATGCGTTTCACGCAGATAGCGCATCAGGTCGGCGATCCAGGCCGCCTCCTCCTGCCGCCCGGTGCCAAGGAACAGCACCCGGTCCACGCCACCGGAGGATCGCAACGCGGCGCGGAGTGCCTCGGCGTGTCCCGCCGGGTCGCCAGTGAAACAAACGTGGTGTCCCACGTGGAACCGATCCAGAGTCTGTCCGAACGCCACCGCATCAAACGTTTCAGGCAGGCAGCAAATAATGCCGCCGATGGAACCGTCCCTGCCTGGAACCGGGGATGGTGTTTGCTCCCAGACCTCGCGGAAATAAAACGGATCATGACGTTCAGCACCGGCCGCCCGGCGTTCCGGAACCGGTTCTCCGGCGATAGCCCCACCTCCTGACGGAAGCGAAGGCACGATATCATGCCAGTAGCGTTGGTGATTGAACGGATAGGTCGGGAGACTGATCCGGCGCGGCGTGGTTGTGCGCGGCAGGCTTTCCCAATCCACGGCAAGGCCCAGCACCCACTGCTCCAGCAGTTTGTCCAGCCGGCCTTCATCCGCCCAACGAATCATCAGGGCGGTGGCTTCATCCTCGCCCAGACGTTGTGGTAACGACCCAACTCCGGTCTTGGCGGTACCGCCGCGCACTTGTCCGCGGTACACCGCCGAAACTGGCTCTCCGCGTACCAGCGCGCGCAGATGGACACGCAGTTCATCGAGACTGGTTGCCACCAGCGCCAGACGGCAATCCATCGCCTCCCGGCCAACCTGCAGCGTGTAGGCAAGATCGGGCAAATTCACTGTATCGGACCCGACCGCGGCCAGTAGGTTGCGAACCATGGTCATCAGGCCCGCGTCATTCCTGGCCGAGAGCGGAATCGCGACCGGTCCAGCATCCGCGGCAGCGTGCTGCGGCGGTGAATATTCCTCGATGACCGCGTGGGCGTTCGAACCACCCGCGCCGAATGACGAAAGGCAGGCGACACGGGCATGCTCGCGGGCCACGCCGTCCAGCGCGATCACAGGTCGCCGCCAGGGCGCGCCGACGCGCTGTACGGCAAACGGCGTGCGGGCGAAATCGATGTGCGGATTGAGTGTTTCCGAATGAAGGCTCGGCGCCAGCCAATGATGGCGCATTTGCAAGATGATCTTGATCAGGCCAGCCATCCCGGCCGCTGCCTCCAGATGCCCGATATTTGACTTGACCGAACCGATCGCCGCAAAGCCGCTATCTGCCGTGTCGGCACGAAACGCCCGGGTTAAACCGGTCACCTCGATCGGGTCGCCCAGTTCCGTGCCGGTGCCGTGTGCTTCGACGTAACTGACGGTACGCGCGTTCACGCCGGCGGCGTCCAGCGCGGACCGAATCAGATCCGCCTGTGCCAGGGGATTGGGGACGGTGTAGCCGTTGGTTTTGCCGTCGTGGTTTACCGCGGTGCCCCGGATCAACGCATGGATCGTGTCGCCGTCACGCAACGCCAACGACAGCCGCTTCAGCACGACGACCGCCACACCCTCGCCGGGAACAAAGCCGTCGCCCCCTTGGCCAAAGGTGCGGCAGCGATGGTTGCGGGCGAGGAACCCATGCGCGCAAAGGCTGGTGTAGCTGGACGGATGTGAATAGACATTCACCCCGCCGACCAGGGCCATATCGCAGTCGCCGCGCAGAATATGCGTCCGTCCCTGGTGCAGTGCCGTCAATGACGACGAGCACAGCGTGTCGATCGGCATGCTCGGCCCCTTGAGATCGAGCACGTACGAAACCCGGTTAGCGACCGAACCGAACGAGGTGGTGGGATAGACGCGCTGTCCATGACGCCACAGATCGGGTCCGTAAAGATCGAAGCCGGTCTTGGTGATGCCAGCGAACACGCCGACTTTCGCATTCACCGTCCGCTTCAGGCTGTCGCGGTTGTAACCCGCATCCTCCACCGCCGCCCAGGCGGTTTCCAGGAACAGGCGCTCCTGCGGGTCCATCGCAAGAGCGTCGCGCGGTGCAATGTTGAAGAACAGCGGATCAAACTCGGTCGCCCCCTCCAGAAAGCCGCCCCATTTGCCGTAACTCATCCCGCGGGCCACGGCGCTGTCCGGATCCGGATCGTAGAACCCGTCAAGCGGCCAGCGGTCAGCCGGCAGTTCACCGATGCAGTCGGCCCCGGCTTCCAGATTGCGCCAGAACTGATCCAAGTCCGCCGCATTGGGGAACCGGCCGGCCATACCGATGATGGCGATCGGTTCGTCCGCCACCGGCTCATTGGGTCGGACAGAGGGTGGGCTCGTGGTAGCCATGACCGCCGCCGGAACCTGCGATGCTGCGGCGCCACCGGTCCAGGCCATGCATTCATCGGGGAACTCCGCCACGAAGTAGTCCGCTAATTCGCGCAGAGTCTGGAATTCAAATAGCAATGTTTTTGATATCGGACCAAAGATGGTTTCGAGTCGCTGGTTAAGTTGCAATATGACGATAGAATCAATTCCGTATCGCTCCAATGGAGTGTCAACCTCGATCTCCGTCGCCGGCAGCTTGACCTCGCAGGCCAGCAGGTCCCGGATCTGGGCAAGGACATGTTTCCGCCACGCTCCTGCCGGCTGTACTAGGGGATCCGGCGTGTGTTCAGCCGGCAATGCCTCCCGTCCAAAAAGCGCCAGACGAATGCGGGCCGGCTCCCCGGCTACAACCGCGACATGCGGCAGGCCCTGGGCAAGCGCCTCATAAAACGCGGCGATACCATTCTCGGTGGCCATCGCGGCCATGCCGGTACTTTCGCGCAACGCCGCTTCGGACGCCGGATCAATGCGCATGCCGCCCTCGCGCCACAACGGCCAACAGATCGAAACCGTCCGGCCCGAGCGCTTACCGGCATCGGTCATTTCGGTCCGGTAGGCAGCGAATTCGTCCAGGAATCCATTGGCCACCGCGTAGTCGGACTGGCCTGGATAACCCATCGCGCCGGCGCCAGACGAAAACAGAATGAACATGTCCAGCGTCATGTTCCGTGTCGCCTGGTCGAGATGCCAGGCGCCAGACACCTTTGGCGCCAGCACGCCACGAAATTCGACGGCTGACTTTTTTAGGATATAGCGGCCGCGATTGATGCCGGCGCAGTGCAGAACGCCGTTGAGCATGCCCCAACGTTGCCGGATTTCCAGCACAAGACGTTCGACGGCCTCTGGCTGCGAGACATCCGCCTGACGGTAGTGAACCTGGCAGCCCGACGCATCAAGCGCGCGTAAACGCGCCTCGGCGTCGGAACCGAGCCGAGACCGCCCTGACAGCACCACGGTGGCGCCCTTAGTGTGTGTGGCGACCTCGCGGGCGAAGATCAAGCCGAGCCCACCGGTACCCCCAGTGATCAGATAGACCCCGCCGTCGCGCCAGGTCAGACCACCGGTGGGACGCTGGGGCAGTTCCCGCCAGGCACGCGCCATAGGCTGGCCGCCCGCGATACGGATATGCGATTCATCGGGGTTTTGTGAGTGGTCCAGCAGCTGTTGCCGTATCGCTTCCAGGCCGCTACCGGGCTCCAGTTCCACCAGTTGCCCGCGAACACGGGTGTTTTCCCGCGCGGCGGTGCGCAGCAGACCGACCAGACCAGCAAGCAGACAGTCAGCCCCGTCGGCCACAACCGCGATCTGGACAAGCACCTCCTGACGCGGGCGGCGCTCCAGCAGGGCCTGCACGTGGCCGAAGGCCGCGACGGCAATGTCCTGGTAGTAGTCAGCGACGTCCGCAGCCGCCGATGTCAGACGGATTTCCGCGCCGCCGCCGGAGGGGAAACCCTTGCCGCAGAACAGGACCAGTCGTTCGGCAACCGTTCGGGAAGAAGTTGGCGGCCGCACGGCCTGCCATACCGGCTGGCACAGGATCCTCGATATGGAGGCTGTCGGTACGTCGCCCGCAGGCCAGCCGATCGCGGGAGTCGCGGTAACGGTCTTGCCATCGCCGGCCCAGTAACGCTCCCGGGCGAAGGGATAGGTTGGAAGCGCGATACGGCGCGCACCCGCCGGCGGGAGTGGCCATTCCGCGTCGCCACCATCGATCCAGGTTTGCAACTTGGTACCGGCCGCTTCCACTGGACCGTTGCTCGTCAATGGCGTCTGCCGATGCTCCGCCGCAGCGAGCTGATCGATCAGTTGACCGACTGAACCGGCCAGGAAGCCAGTTCGGGCCGGCATCCTGTCACGCCCAGTGCGGAGTGTGTGAGCAAGATCCCGCAGATCGGTATCGGGGCGCTCCTGGAGGAAGACACGCAGGTTCGAAACCATCCGGCGCAATGCTGCTTCGTCATGCGCGGAGATGGGAATCGCTTCCAGACCGGCGCCCGTGGCGCGCTGTTGGACCGTGCCGCTGTGAGCGGCGGTGTACTCCTGGAGCACCAAATGGGCGTTCGTTCCCCCAATACCAAAACTGCTGATGCCGGCGGTGTGACGAAATTCCCTGCCATCGGCGTCGCGCGGTCGGCGCCACGCGATGGTTCCGCGCAACAGGTAAAACGGGCTGCCGTCCATCTCCAGATACGGATTGGCGTCGCGCAGATGAACATTGCCCGGCAGCATCTCCTGCTTAAACATCAGTAGGATCTTTATGACCCCCGCGATGCCGGCCGCCGCCTCCAGATGGCCAATATTCGTCTTGACCGATCCGACCGCGCAGTACGGCTCTTTGGCCGACGGCCAGCCACGCGCGCGGTACAGCGCCTCAAACGCCGCGCAAAGACCGCGCATCTCCACCGGATCACCCAGTTCGGTGCCGGTTCCGTGGGCCTCCAAATAAGAAAGGCTCCTTGGGTCGATCCCCGAGTCCGCGATCGCCTTGACAATCAGATCGCGTTGGGCCGCGGGGTTGGGCGCTGTGGCCGAGCTGGAGCGTCCGTCATGGTTCTCGGCGCTGCCGCGGATCACCCCGTAGATCCGGTCACCCGCCCGTTCCGCATCCGCCAGCGGCTTCAGCAACACGACCCCGACGCCTTCCCCCCGGACCATGCCGTTGGCGCGGCTATCAAACGCCATGCAGCGTCCATCCTCGCTCAGCACGCCAGAGCGGCCGAGCGACAGTGTGATCTCCGGGGCCGCGATCACATTGACCCCGCCGGCCAGTGCGGCCGTACAGGTTCCGCGCCGGATGGCTTCCACCGCCCTGTGCAACGCCACCAGCGAGCTGGAGCAGGCTGTGTCGATCACCTCGCTGGGGCCATGCAGGTCCAAGTGGTAGGAGACCCGATTGGCGATGAGGAACGGCTTGACCTGCGCGGCTAGGTCCGGCGCGGATTTGAGGCAGATATCCTTGTAGTCCGCTGTCGAAACGCCAATGAATACTCCAACATCCTCGCCGGCGAGTCGGGATGGCGGACAACCCGCATCCTCCAGCGCAGCCCACGCGGTCTCCAGGATCAGGCGCGACTGCGGATCCATGGCTTCCGCATCGCGCGGCGACAAGCCGAAAAAGCGGGGATCGAAGCTGTCGATACGGTCGAGGAAACCACCCCATTTGGCCCGTGTCTTGCCGGGCTCCTGATGCGGGTCGCCATATAATTCGCGCCAATCCCAGCGATCCGCCGGGATCTCGGTGATCAGGTCGTTGGCTTCCGCCAGATGGTGCCAGAATTGGTCCAGCGAAGCGGCACCGGGCAGCCGGGCGCTGACCCCTACAATCGCAATCGGCATTCCGCTGGTGTCCAAACGGCCGACGGGTGCGGCGGCGCTCGGCACCGCCCCCCCCCTGTCCCCGCCTCCCCCAAGCTCAGCCGCGAGGAAGCCTTCCAGCGCCAGCAACGTAGGATGCATGAAGAACACAGTCGGCATAAGCGTCAGGCCATAACGGTTGTTCAGCCTCTTGGCGAACTCCGCGAAACCGATCGACACCAGGCCGTAACGGGACCAGGGGGCGGCATGATCTAGTGTCTTGCCCGCGTGAATGTCCTGAATGGCACGGAGCATGGCGGCCAGTTCCAGACCTAGCGCGCCTGGCACGGCGGGGTCCGACCGGCCGGCGCCGGGGACGGCACGCACCTCATCACCGGCGGCGACGGTAAGTGTCCGCCAGGAGAGCAGCACCCGGCCATCCGGCGCGGTCATATCAATATCAAAACACGACGCCGACGGATTGTCCGCGGAGCGTCGGACATGCGCCCACATGCCGGATTGCAAGGGTTCGTACAGGTGCAGCGTTTCCAGGGCGAACGGCATCGGCAGGGCGCCTTCCGCCCCGCCGATGCGTGACCAGACAACCGCGCTCAGCAGAGCGCCATTCAGCAGACCGGCATCGGTCCCCAGCGCTCCGGCCGGGCGGCGCAACCACGCCAAGGCGTCATCGGGCCCGTAATGAAGCTCCTCCAGGGACATCAGCGCTGGGCCGTTGGAACGGCGCAGGATCCGATCGCACTCATCCCGGCCGGCCACGGCGCCGAGACCGGCGCGCAGGGCGGGCGGATCGATCGATGGTGGGGGTTCGGCGGAAACGGCGGCTTCGGCGATTTCGCCACGGCAGAAGGAATCGCCGAACTGCCCGGTGATTTCGAAACGGACGCCATCCGGCAATTCTGACAGGGTGACGGTCAGATTGAGAACGCCGTCCCGCACGACAGCAGGACGTATCCAGACTATCTTTCGGAACAGGGTAACGGGACGCCCCAGGGTTTGCATCGCCAGTTCCAGATGACAGATCGCGGGCAGCGCACCGCCATGGTCGCGCAGCCAGGGATCATCGGCGGTCAGCTGGAACGCGCGCGGGCCGATGCCGCGATCCGCAGATTGTACCGGCGTCGTTGGCAGCCAGCAGCGTTCCCGTTCAAACGGGTATGTTGGCAGGTCCAAGACCGGCAAGGCGCCCGCGGTCGGTTGCACGGACAGGGTTGCCCCGCCAACGACCCAGCGCCGCAGAGCGTCAATCCTGTCGCCCGGTTCGCCATTCCGTCCGGTTGGAGCCGTCAGATCCGCCCGTCCAGTAAAGCACGGCACCGCGCTCGGCTCGCCCAAGACAAAGGCGGTCAGTGCCTGGCGTAGCTGAGCAAGGCTGTCCACCAGCAGCGCCAGCCGCTCCTCCATGGCTTCGCGTCCGGCCATCAGGGTTTGTGCAAGACGATCCATCGGCAGACCGGGGTTGCGCCCGATATGAGCGCCGAGATTGGCGGCCATCGCGAGCAGGGCGTCCGACGTGCGGGCAGACAACACCACCGGCCACGGCCCGTTCGCCGGCCTGCCAGCCGGGATCGGGTCTGCACGCGCCTCTTCGATGATCAGGTGGGCATTGGTGCCGCCACCACCGAATGAGCTGACTGTCGCGCGCAGTGGCAATGGACGGCCATCGGCTACCACCGCAGGCTCCCACGATCGCGCCTCGCGCTCTAGCCGGAACGGGGTTTCCTCCAGCGCGATGTCCGGATTCAGCGGCCATGCCTGGATCGTCGGTGGCAAGCGCCGATGGCGCAGCTGCAGCACGACCTTCGTCAATTGTGCAATGCCGGAGGCTGCTTCGGGATGGCCGATGTTGGATTTTACGGTTCCGAGGGTGCAGAAGCCACGGTCGGGCGTGAAGACGCGGAAGGCATCGGCCAAAGCCGACACCTCCATCGCATCGCCGAGCGCCGAACCGTTGGCGGCAGCCTCGACATAGCCAACGCTGCGCGGATCAATTTCGGCCCGGCGGAAATTCTCCTCCACCAGCCGTCTCTGCGCTTTCGGGTTGGGCACCGCCATCCCGGCGGTCCGCCCATCATGGTTGACCGCGCTGGCTTTGATGACGGCGAGGATTGTGTCGCCTTGCGCCCTCGCACTGCCCAGCGGCTTCAGCAGGACAGCGCCCACAGCCTCGGCCGGGAGATACCCGTCGCCAGACGCGAAGCCCCGGCTGCCGGCATGGCTACCCGTCAGTCCCGCCAAGGCCAGACCTGCAAATTTTCCCGAATGCAGGGACAGATTAACCCCACCGGCCACGGCCATGGCGCATTCGCCCGATCGAAGGCTTTCGCAGGCCATGTGGATGGCCACGGTTGATGCCGAACACATGGTGTCGACGGCGACGCTGGGGCCTTGCAGGTCAAAAAAGCGGGAGACCCGGTTGGCAATCGCACTGAACGTGCCGATCGAGGCGACATCCCGCTGTGGCACCCCGGCGCCCGCGACGTCGCGATAATGCTGATACATGGCGCCAACGAACACGCCGACGCGACCTTCATGCGCTGTTCGGATACGGTCCCGAGTGTGACCGGTGGTCTCCAGCAGGTTCCAGACGGTTTCGAGGAACAGCCGCTCCTCGGGCGCCATCACAGCCGCCTCGCGCGGCGAAATATCGAAGAACAGCGGGTCAAAAAGATCAACGCCTTCGATGAATCCGCCCCATGGGCATCCTCGGGATTCGGCGGCGTTCCATCGCTCTGCCGGAATCGCCGTTACCGCGTCGTGGCCGTTCAGCAGGTTATTCCAAAATTGCTCCAGGTCGGCCGCACCGGGATAGCGGCCGGTGATGCCGACGATGGCGATATCGCCGGCGCCTGTGCTGTCACTTGTCGCGCGCTGCGGAACCTCGGCGATGGCGGGCGGGACGATGACGATGCCGCCGGTTATCCCGGCGAGCGCCTTCAGCGCCTCCGCATGGGTCTCCGTCAGATATTCGACCAGGGCGTTGACGCTGTTCGCCTCGAAGCACAGCGTGGTGCGCACGCCATCGAAATGCTCCCGGAGAGCCTTGGTCAACTGGATCGCCAGGATGGAATCCAGGCCATAGGATTCCAGCGGTTTGCCTGGGTCCAGCCGTGCCTCCGGCACACGCAGCGTGGCCGTGACGGCCTTGACGACCAGCTTGGCACAGAGAGCACGTAGGTTATCCTGTGGCGGGCCGGCTGGTTCCGGCAGAGGCGGCGCCAGGGCAACGACGGGTTCGGCGACGGCGGCGGAATCTCCCGGCTCGACCCGGACGATCCCGTTGCTTTCGGCAATGACGATCTGCTGTCCCAGGACATGATCATCCCGGGCGGGGAACAGCATGCGGGGAAAACCTTCCTCGCGCAGGACTTGCTCCCATCGTTCCGGGCTGAGGCCGGGGCAGCCGGGGATGCGCAGCGGTGCGTCACGGTAGGCCCACCACTCCGACAGC
>CAIYDT010000129.1 GCA_903924985.1 uncultured Acetobacteraceae bacterium | reverse complement strand
TAAATCCGGCAGTTGGATGATTGCCAAGCCCGGGAGAATCGTTGGATTCTGCCGGTATGACCCAGCAAATCCCAGGTGCGGTCAGTCACCCCTCGGGTGAACAACCGCCAGTTGAAGAGCCGCCCGCGACCGCTGACACATTCGCCGGCCGTGTCCATATCGAGTGGGATGCCGCGGCCCCGGTAACCCCCTTCGGGCAGTTGCCTTTCTTCATTGACTTTCTGAAGCAGGCCAATCTGTTCGATCCCTGGGTCGCGGATTGCCCGTTGTCTCTGGCAAGCCCGAACGCCCCGCGCAAACGCGACCTGCTTGGCACGGTGATGCTCTCGATACTGGCCGGCCACCGGCGCTACGCGCATGTCACCGCGCTGCGTTGCGATCCGGTGAACCCGCCGCTGCTCGGCATGCGCAAGGTGGTCAGCGAGGACTCGGTGCGCCGCAACCTCGAGAAGATCGGGGAACAAGCCGGTCTGAGGTGGCTCCGAAACCATCTCGATTATTGCATGGCCCCGCTGCTGGGCGAGCCGTGGATCCTCGACATGGACAGCACGGTCAAGCCTTTGTATGGCCACCAGGAAGGCGCGAAAGCCGGATATAACCCGCGCAAACCGGGTCGGCCGTCGCACAGCTACCACACCTACATGCTGGCGAATTTACGCCTGGTGCTGGATGTCGATGTGCTGCCCGGCGACGAATACAACGTGAAACACGCGACGGACGGGCTGTGGTCGCTGCTGGATCGGCTGGGTCCCGCCCGCCGTCCGGCCTTGTTGCGCGGCGATAAAGCCTGGGGCATCGAACCGGTGATGGCGCGGGCGGAGCAAGACAACCTCGACTATCTTTTCCGCCTGCGCATGACCGCGAATGTCCGCCGCTCGATGGACCGGGCCATGCGGGACAGCGAATGGCGCGATGCCGGCCAGAACTGGCAGGGCAAGGAGACAAGTCTGCGTCTGGTGGGATGGAGCCACCACCGGCGGATCGTTCTGTTGCGCCGCAAGCTGGGCCGCGATCTGGCGCTGACCGATCGAAACGAGCATGGCCAACAGCTTCTGAGCTTCCTCGAGGTCGGCCCGGACAAGGAATTGTGGGAATATGCTGCGCTGGTGACCTCGCTGGACGCGGAAATCCTGACGCTCGGGCAACTTTACCGCGACCGCGCCGATTGCGAGAACGCGTTCGACGAATTGAAGAACCAATGGGGCTGGGGCGGTTTCACGA
Source organism: uncultured Acetobacteraceae bacterium (assembly GCA_903924985.1). Classification (GTDB taxonomy): domain Bacteria; phylum Pseudomonadota; class Alphaproteobacteria; order Acetobacterales; family Acetobacteraceae; genus Rhodopila. The sequence goes on along the minus strand of CAIYDT010000129.1, from coordinate 9,205 downwards.
CACAGGACCTGACCCGGTGTCGGTTGCTCGCGGGCATGGTCGCGCTGATTTACAACTGGTGGAGCCTGTTCGTGCGTCTCGCCGATCCAGACCACCATCGCGAAGCGATCACGACCAGGCCCTTGCTGCTGTCCGCCATCGCCCGGCAAACCCAACACGCGGGCCAGGTGACGCTGACAATCAGCAGCATGCACGCGGCACGGGATAAAGTACGCGACGCGTATCGGCGCATCGCAGGCTTCCTCGGGGACTTGCGGAAAAATGCGGAGCAGTTGGACCCGCTGCGAAAATGGTACCGCATCCTGAGTGAGGCCTTGCGACATTTCCTGAAAGGTCGGCAACTTGAGCCGCCAATACGATTAAACCCAGCCTGAACAACTATCCTCGGTTGTATCGGGACGATCCAAACAGCCTGTTGCACGATCCAACTGCCGGATTTAGGATGAAACGTCTGATCGCCCTTTTTTGCCTGGCCGCGTTCCCAGCGCATGCGTTGCAACCAGTCACCATCAATTACGGCGTGTCGCAGTTCATCGTCTCCACCGCCGCGGTGTTCTCCATCCCCAAGGCCATGGGGTTCTGGCAGGAGGAAGGGCTGGACGTCACCGCCCAGGGTGCAGACGGGGCCGGCCCGGCGTTGCAACAACTGATCGCCGGCCGGGTGTCGATGACGCTGACCGGTCTGCCGTCCGCGATGGAGCTGATCAACAAAGGGGCACCGATCAAGATTGCCGCCAGCGCCTATGCGGATAACGTCTTCTATCCCGTGGTGCTCGAGGAATCGCCGATCCGCACAATCCAGGACTTCAAGGATAAAACCATCGGCGTAACCGCCTTGGCATCCACCAATACCATCTGGATGAAGGCCATCGCCAAGGCATACGGCCTGAACCCGGACCGCGACCTGAAGCTGGTCGGCGTCGGCAGCGGTGCGGCGCCGTTGCAGGCGCTGCGGTCGGGGCGGCTGGATGCGCTGCAATTGTTTGAGGCCGAGTATGACGCCGACGAAGGGCAGGGGGTGAAGTTCCGCCGCTTCAACGACATGCCGGTGCTAAAGGACCTGTCCTTCGTGCAGGGCCTGATGGTGAACCAGGCGGATATCGCGGCGAATCCGAAGCTGGTTCTCGGCCTGCTGCGCGGCATCGCCAAAGCCGCCGTCTGGGCCGGCGCGCATCCTGAGGACGCCGTCCGCCTGCACTGGAAAATCTTTCCCCTGACCAAACCGCAGGGGCAGGATGAGGTCACAGCCTTGGCACACGCCACGCTCGTGCTGAAGCACCAGCTCGCGCATTACACTCGCCCGTTTGGCGCGGCCGAACCGGCAAGGGTCATCGCCACCCGTGATGCGCTGTTCGAATTCGGCGGGCTGACGAAGAAGCTGGAGGCGGACGACTACTACACCACCGCATTAGTCGCCCAGGCAAACGCCTTCGACGCGGCCGCCATAGCCGCGCTGCCGGTCCCGAAATAAGGAACACGAGCATGGAACACACCGGTGCCAATCCGTATACACGGGGCGTCGCGGATTTTGTCTCCGGCCTGCGTTACGAGGCCATTCCAGCCGAGGTGCTGGCTCGCATCAAGCTGCTGATTCTGGATTCGTTCGGCTGCGCGCTCTACGGCACCGACCTGCCCTGGAGCCAAATCCTGATCGAGACGTTGTCGGGTTTGGACTCCAGCACGATCCCGCCATCACGGCCCGAGGCTCCCGCTTCCGCCATGCCGTGCGGGTGGAGGTCTACTTGAAAGATGGCACGCGGCTGGACGAGCAGCACGATGCCCCCCGAGCCTTCGCATCGGATGGGGATATCATCAATAAATTCCGCAATCTCGCGTCGCACCGGTTCGATTCCAAGCGGGTCGACCGGCTGGTGGAGCTGGTCATGGGGCTGGATTCGTTGCCGAACCTGGGCCCCATGCTCAACACGCTTTATTTATAAAACCACTGCTCCGGCCGAGCGCTCCAAGGCGGCCGGCAATGTTGGGAGATGCAGACGCGATCGGGGATATTCTCCAACCGGTCGCTGACGACGCGGCTGCCCTGACTGCCGGGGGCCTGCCCGACCAGACCGATCTGCCATTTCTGGTCCGCGACCAGCCGCCAGATCTCCTGCACCGTTTCGTTGCGCTGTGCTTCTGGTAGGCTTGGTGCCGCGCGCATCAGTTCGTAGATGCGTAATAGCGAAGGGTCGGACGGCTTGGTTCCGCTCGTTCCACCCGAGGCGAACCACTGCGAATAAGCCGTTCCCATCAGGCTGCCTGAGGGATCGACGGGTAGCGCCAGAACCGGATACAGGAAAAGGCTCTCCGACCCGCTGTTCGAGAAGATCACCATCTGATGTTGATCGTTCCGAATTCTGGTGAAGAACAGGCTGCGTTCCAGCAATTTAAGATCGGCGGCGATGCCCACGGCACGCCATTGTTGGATGACCATCTCCACCTGCGCCGGCCAGGTTGGCGTGAGGGTTTGTGCCACGTCGATTTGAAGCCGCAAGCGTTCGCCGTTGTCGGGGCGCAGGCGGTAGCCCTCACGATCCTTCTTGGTCAGCCCGATCGCATCCAGCATCGCATTGGCCTTGGCGGGATCGAAATCCGACCATTTCGCGATCCACTCTTTGCCAGGGCTTTCGGGCATGATCTCCGATGGCACGCCGGATCCAGGGGTGCCGAGGCCCAGCCAGAAGGCCTGATTGAGCTGATCGCGGTCAATGGCGATGGACAGAGCGCGGCGAAAATCGGCATTGGCGATCCATTTCGCCAGCTCTGGATCGGCTTTGTACGACAGGTTGAAGACCAGTTGCGAGTCGCTGCCGTTGAAGCCGGGATCGAGGTGGAATTTGTAATGGCCGCGTTCGGCGTTCTCCAAAAACACCGGCAGTTTGGCGATATCGATGAAACGCTCCTGCACGTCGTATTCACCGGCGATGGCGCGCAGGTTCACGACCTCGGGGTTTTCCGCCAGCGACATTTGCACGCGGTCGAGGTAGGGAAGCTGATTGCCCTCGGTATCGACTTCATAGAAGTAGGGGTTTCGTTCCAGCATCCATGTGGTGGTGTTGACTGGCTGCGTCATGCGCCAGGCCGCGACCGTGGGCAGTTCCGTGTTCAACCGCCAGTCGGATTTGTAATGGAAATATTGCACCCAGTTGGGATAGCCCGCGGCCTTGGCCTGTTCCGTCAGCTTTTCCGCCGAGCTGTATTTCGGCAGGAACTGCTTCAGGTAATGCGCCGGGGCATAGGCGCCGAACGCCAGGCCATCGGATTGCTGGCGCGACTGGCCGCCGCCCATGGCGCCGTCGCCACCCAGCAACTTGGGAAACAGGAAGTTGGGATCGTCGAACTCGAATGCGACGGTGGTTTCGTCGATCTTTACCACGCGGCCGGGTTTGCCGCCGGATGACAGCTCAGGGGTGGGGGAGGGGGCGATTTCCTTGTTGCCGTAGATGTCCTGATACCAGAACAGGAAATCGTCGGCGGTGAAGGGCGCGCCATCCGACCATTTCATGCCCTTGCGCAAGAACAGCGTTGTGCGGCGGCCGTCCGGCGAGATTTCGTAGCCCTTGGCCACCTGCGGCGCGAGCTGGGTGCCCGTCACATCCCAGAACAGCGGCTTGTCGCCGGCGCGAATGCGGTTGCCGTTTTCGCTGTCGCCCGGCCCCAGGAAGGCCCGCCGCCATGTGCCGCCATAAACACCCGTGCGCCGCAGCGGCTTCAGCACCAGCAGATCCGTCGGCAGACGCTCCGAGACCGGTGGAAGCTTGCCCTGCTTCACCAGTTCCGCCAGTGCCGGAGCTTCATGGAACACCTTGGGCCATTGCGCCGGATCGGTGACAATGGCCGGTGCTTCAAGTGTGCCGATCAATCCGGATTGCGCCAGATTGGCGGGTTGGGCCGCGGCACCGCCGGCCCAAACCAGCAGTGCCGCTACCAGTGCTCGTATCATGGCTTGTAAAACCACTGCTCGGGGTGACCGCTCCAGGGTGTACGACAATGCTGGGATGTACAGACGCGGGATGGCACGTTCTCCAGCTTTGCGTTCACCACGCGCGTGCCCATGTAGGTGGGCGACAGGCCAACGAGGCCAATCTGCCAGACATTGTCCACTTCAAGCTTCCAGATTTCCTGGGCGAGTTTGGTACGGTCCTTCTCGTTCAGGGAGCCGGCGGTGCGCAGGAGGTCGTAGCCCTTCAGCAGCGACGGATCCTCTGGTTTCAGGCCTGTCGCACCGTTCGAGACGTACCACTTCGCGTGCGCCGCGCCGCCTTGGCTCGATATGGGATCGTTCGGCAGTACGGGCGTGGTGTAGAGGAACAGGCTTTCCGACCCATTGTTGGAGAAGATCGTCATCTGGTTGTCGTCATTGCGCACGCGCGTGTAGAACAGGCTGCGCTCGAACAGCTTGGCGTCGGCCCAGATGCCGATGGCCTTCCATTGCTGAATGATCATTTCCGCCTGCTGCGGCCAGGTCGGGGTCAGCGTCTGTGCCACGTCGATCTGGATGCGGAGACGCTGTCCGTTATCGGTACGCAAGCGGAAGCCTTCGCTGTCCTTTTTGGACAGGCCGAGCGCATCCAGCATCGCATTGGCTTTCTTCACGTCGAGCGTGGCCCAGAGCAGCCGGTATTCTTCACCGGGGCTTTCCGGGATGATCGCCGCCGGCATCGGCGTGCTGGGAGCACCCAGACCCAGCCAGAACGCCTCGTTCAGTTGCCCGCGGTCGATGCCAAGCGCCAACGCCCGCCGGAAATCCACGTTCTGGAACCATTTCCGGACTTCGGCGTCCTGCCGGTAGGCGAGGTTGAAATACAGCATTGAGTCGCCGCCGTTGAACCCGGGATCGAGATGGACTTTGTAGCCACCACGCTCCGCGTTCTCCAGAAACACAGGCAACTTCGCCAGGTCGATGAAGCGCTCCATGTAGTCGTACTCGCCGGCGATGGCACGGAGGTTGATAACCTCCGGATTCTCCGCCAGCGTGAGCTGCACCTTGTCGATATAAGGAAGCTGATTCCCGGCCGTATCCACGGCATAGAAGTACGGGTTGCGCTCCATTGCCCAGGTCTGAGTGTTGATCGGCTGCGTCATCACCCAGGCGGACAGGGTCGGCACCTCCTTATTCAATCGCCAGTCCGACTTGAACTGGAAATATTGCACCCAGTTTTTGTAGCCGGCAGCCGTGGCTTCCGCGCTCAGCGCTTCGGTTGAGCTGTATTTCGGCAGGAACCGCTTCAGGTAATGCGCTGGTGCATAGGGTCCCAGTTCACGCCCGTCCGATTGCAGCCGCGATTGTCCGCCGCCCACCTGTGTGTCGCCGGCGACCAAGCGGGGAAACAGGAAATACGGCTCATCGAATTCGAACGCGACCGTGGTTTCGTCGACCTTTACGATGCGGCCGGGCTTACCGTTGATGACCATTTCCGGTGCGGGCGTCGGCACCAGGTCCTTGTTGCCGTTCATATCCTCATACCAGAATACGAAGTCGTCGGCAGTGAACGGCGACCCGTCAGACCATTTCATACCCTTGCGCAGGAACAGCGTGGTCTTTTTCCCGTCGGGGCTGAGCTCGTAGCCCTTCGCGACACTCGGCGCGATTTCCGTGCCCGTCTTGTCCCAGAACAGCAGTTTATCGCCGGCGCGGATGCGGTTGCCGTTCTCGCCATCGCCCGGCCCCAGGAAGCCGCGGCGCCAGATGCCGCCATAGGTGCCGATGCTGTGCAGCGGTTTCAACACCATTGGTTCGGCGGGGACCCGTTGTTCCACAGGCGGTAGCTTGCCGGCCTTGACCAGGGCGGTCAGCGCGGGCGCCTCGTGGAAGGTCTTTGGCCATTGCGCGGGGTCAGCGACGATCATGGGGCCTTCGAGCTGCCCGACGAGGCCGGATTGCTCGAAATTGTTTTGGGCATGGGCGGTGGAGAGGCCCATCGCCAGGCTCATCGCAATCCATGGTTTTGTCATGCGCATCGTGCTCTCCGTTTCGGTTAGGTCACGCCCGTCAGTGTCAATTCGCGCGCCCGGTGGCAGGCGCTCAGATGTCCGGGTGCGGTTTCCGTCAATTCAGGCCGTTCCACCCGGCAACGGTCCAGCGCGAAGGGGCAGCGCGGATGGAACGCGCAGCCGGGCGGCGGGTTGGCGGGATCGGCGACCTCACCGGGGGGGGCGAAGGTGGCATCGCGCAGGGCGGGGTCGGCTTTGGGTACCGCTGCCAGCAGGGCCGTTGTGTAGGGGTGTTTCGGCGTTGTGTACAGCGAAACGGTCGGTGCCACTTCGACGATGCGGCCGACATACATCACGGCCACGCGGTCGCTTACATGGCGGACCACGCCCAAATCGTGGGCCACGAACAACATCGACAGGCCCAGGCGATCCTGCAAATCCAGCAGCAGATTGATGATTTGCGCCTGCACCGACACGTCCAGCGCCGATACCGGCTCGTCCGCCACTACCAGCCTGGGCTGCAATGCCAAAGCGCGCGCGATCCCGATGCGCTGGCGCTGACCGCCGGAGAAAGCGTGCGGGAAGCGGGTGCGCGCGGTGGCCGGCAATCCGACCAGGTCCAGCAATTCGGCCAAACGCGTCTGCCGCTCCACCGAAGCGACTCCCGCGACCAGCAGGGGTTCGGTGATGATGTCCCCCACCATCATGCGCGGGTTCAGCGACGCGTAAGGGTCCTGGAAAATCAGCTGGATGTGCTGCCGCAACGGGCGCAACGCCCGCCGGGTCAGCGGCGCGAGGTCGACGCTCTGGCCTTCCTCATAGGAGAATCTGATGGCGCCGGCGGTTGGCTTCAACGCGCGCAGGATGCAGCGCGCGACGGTGGTTTTGCCGCAGCCGGATTCGCCCACCAGCGCCAGAGTCTCGCCGCGCCTGATTTCGAAATTGACGTCGTCGGCGGCACGCACGCGGCCGACCTCGCGGCGCAAAAATCCCGCGTTGATCGGGTAATGCTTCGACAGGCCCTGGACTTCGAGCACGTTCATGCCACTTCCTCCAACCGGAAGCAGGATGCGCCGGCGGCTCCGGGCGGCACGGGCTTGGGAGCCAATGTGTCGCAACGGCCGGCGATGACCTCGGGGCAGCGGGGGTGGAACGGGCAGCCGGCGGGGCGGGCGTTGGATTGCGGCACCGCGCCGCCGATGGTGGCCAGCCGCTGCCTCGGCGTCGCGCGCAAATCCGGCACCGACCGCAACAAGGCTCGGCTGTAAGGATGGCGCGGGTTATGGAACAATTCATTGACCGGGGCGTATTCCACCACGCGCCCGAGGTACATCACCGCCACATCGTCCGCCATTTGTGCGATCACGCCCATGTCGTGGGTGATCAGCATCAGCGCAATGTTCTTGTCGCGCTGCAACCGGCGCAGCAGCGTCAGGATTTGCGCCTGGGTGGTGACGTCCAGCGCCGTGGTGGGTTCGTCGGCGATCAAAATGTCGGGGTCCCCGGCCAGCGCCAGGGCGATGCCGACTCGCTGGCGCAACCCGCCGCTGAGTTGAAACGGGTAGGCGTCGATCCGGGTTTCGGGCCGGGGGATACCGGCGTCGCGCAGCAGTTCGATCGCCCTTTGTCGAGCAACGGTTTTCCCCGGATCGTTGTGCGCCCTGATGGCTTCAACCAATTGGTTGCCGATGGTGTATTGCATCGACAAGGCCGACATCGGCTCCTGGAAAATGAGCCCAACCCGAGCGCCGCGCACGTTGCGCATTTGTTGGCTCTCGGGGTCGATCGCGGCCAGGTCGGTCTCCGCGGGGGTTTCGGGATCCAGCAAAATGCTTCCGGCGGTGATGGCGCCGTTGCGGTCCAAAATACGCAGAATCGCTCGGGCGGTGACGCTCTTGCCGCAGCCGGACTCTCCGACCACGCCCAGAACGCGGCCGGGGCGCAAATCCAGGCTGACGGAGTCCAAGGCGCGGACGGTGCCGGTGTCGGCGCGGAATTCCACCGCCAGCTCGCGCACGGAGATTAAAACCCGGTCAACCATAGGGATCCGCCGCGTCACGAAGCCCGTCACCGAGGAAGTTGAACGCCAGAATCACCAGCACCACCGGGATGGCGGCGCACAGCAGCCAGGGCGCGCCGGCCAACACCTGCACGTTTTGTGCGTCCTGCAACAGGATTCCCCAGGAAATGGCGGGTGGCCTCAGTCCAAGGCCGAGGAAGGACAGCGACGTCTCGCTGATGATCATCGCCGGTAGTGCCAGCGACACGGCGGCGATCACGTGGCTGGTGAAGGATGGCAACATGTGCCGCAGCATGATGCGTAACTGGCTGGCACCGATTAGTTCGGCGGCGATGACGAAATCCTCCTCCCGCAAGGCCAGGAACCGGCCGCGCACCACGCGGGCGAGCTCGGTCCAGCCGATCAGGGATATGATCAGGGTGATGGCGAAATAGACCTGCACCACGGTCCAGGTATTCGGCAGCGCGGCGGCGACACCCATCCAGAGGGGGATGGTGGGGATGGAGCGAATGACCTCGATCACACGCTGGATGACCGTGTCCACCACCCCGCCGTACAGGCCGGATACGCCGCCGAGCAGCACGCCGAGAATGAGGCTTAACCCGACGCTGACCAAGCCGATGGACAGAGAGATGCGCGTTGCCACCATCATACGAGAAAACAAGTCGCGCCCAAGCTGATCGGTCCCGAGGAGGAAAATGCCGTCGATGGGTTGGGCCGTTTGCAGGCCCACCAAATGGATGTCGGTCGGGATGAGGCCAAACAGATTGTAGGAATAGCCGTGGGAAAAGAGCGTCACCTTCAACTTGCGGCTGGGGTCGGGGACGTAGGCGACCTTGAACGTCTTCATGTCCCGCTTGCCGGTCAGCCCAAACACGTGCGGGTTGAAGCCGCTGTCGTCGACCCAATGGATGCCTTGGGGCGGGATGTAGCTTCGGCGGGCATCTGTCGCGTGCGGGTCGTTGATCGCCAGGGTGTCGGCGAAGATTGCCACCAGATAGAACAGCGCGATGATGAACAGGCTGACGAAGGCCAGCTTGTGCCGCTTGAAGCGCAGCCAGGTCAGCCGCAATTGCCCGGCGCTGGCAAGGCTTTCGTCGGTCAGTGAGCCGCTCACTGGTGCACCTTTGCGTTGCCGGGTGCTGTTCTGCTTTTTGGGATAGCCTCCGGCGGCCCGAGCTCCTGCCGTGACAGCCAGCGTCGCTTGCCGCTCGACGGCCCGCATGAGACCCGCCGCGCGGCAGGTGCCGG
>CAIYDT010000128.1 GCA_903924985.1 uncultured Acetobacteraceae bacterium | reverse complement strand
CTGCTATCAGACCCGCCGCGTGGCCGTCTGGCGGAATGGTAGACGCAAGCGACTCAAAATCGCTCGCTCGAAAGGGCATCCCGGTTCGAGTCCGGGGATGGCCACCACGCTCCTTTTCCCTACTGAACCACCGGGCATCTGAACTCCGACAGCAAGGTGCTGGCGAAGGGGTTCGGGCTGGCGCGGAGGTCGAAGCGCGCCGATTGGTCGCCGGCGCCGTATTGCAGGGTCATCCGGTCCCCGGAAACGCTGGCCTGCGCCCGTCCGATCAGGCGGAACAGGGACCAAGGGCCGGGGTCCTCCAGCGGCTGGGTGCCGGTGATCGTCAGGCGGGCGATGGTCGTAGCGGGCCAGGATAGCGCCGCCGGACGGGCCTGGGTGCCGCGCGCCGCGACGATTTTCGCGCCGCCGAATTCCAGTGTGCCGGAGCCGTCCTCGGTCGGGGTCAGGTCGAAGCGTACCAGCGGAAGCGGACTGCCGGCGGGGAAGAACAGGTCCCGGATTCCCGCGGCGCGCTGGAATTGCGCGAGGCTCTCAGGCGTGACGGGGGCGGTGACGTTGTCCACGGTCTTTGCCTTCCAGGGGCGCGCCGCCGTGTCGACGTAGGGCTTCAGCTGCGTGTTGAAGAACGCGTCGATGGCGCCGCCGGGGCCCAGCAGGCGGGTAAAATCGTCCAGCGGAATGTCGGAGGAGGCGCCGGGCGTGAACGGGTAACGGTTGCCGGTCACGGCCTGACATAGCGCGGACGGGCCGCCGCCGGCGTTCCAGGCGGCGATCATCGCGCCGCGTGGCCCGCCGTCGCGCAACGCCGCGCCTCCGGTTGCCATGGTAATCAGCCAGCGGGCGAGAGGCTGCGGCTGGCGCACCGACGCCATCTTCAGTGCGGCGGCGGGATCCTGCCCGGCGTCGGACCCGGCGGGCCTGGTCGTGCTCGCCGCCTGTTTCGCGAGCTGCTGCTGTAGGTCCCCGAGGGGGCGCAGCACCAGATCGATCGGCGCCGCGCCTCCCGAACCGGACAGCGCGCGCAGCGGCTGGTAGCGCTGATCCACCGCACGCACGACCTCGGTCAGCGGCCCGGGCGGGGCGCCCGCCGCGGGGACAAGCTGTGCGGCAGCCGATACCAATACGGTGCGAATCGGCGAATGCGACGACGCCAGGATGAACAAATCCTGCGCCGCCTGGGTCAAAGCGCGCGGCGGCAGGGGATCGAGGTCGGCGAACATCGCGTCCCAGGTGGACGTGTATTCCGCGGCGTACAGGCCGACGATGTCGGCCTCCAGCGTGCGCCGCGCGGGGCTGTCGGGCGGGATCGTCTCCCCCATGACCCAGCCCTCGTCGGCGGTTTCACGTGCGATGCGGGGCAAGGCGGGCAACACGGCGTCGCGGAAGCCGGCGGGGGTGAACAGGCCGGAGATGCCGTCCTCCAGCCCGCGGCCGGACAGGCGGCCGAAGAGTTGTACGCCGGCTGGGCCGAGGGCGTCGCTGGGTTTCCAGGGCGGCGGCAGATGCTCCGACACCAAGGGTTTCAGGCGGGAGTACGCGCGTTGCGCCAGCGGCACCCGGCCAACGATGGTTCGGGCCTGCGCGACCAACGGGCCATCCAGCGCGATGGTGGGCAGCGGTTCTGCCACCAGGGCCTTCACATGGCGGCCGAGTGCGGCGCGGAGAGGGGCTTGGTCCGGGCTGGGGTAGGTGGCGGCCCAGTCGCGGTCGAACCAGTTTTCTATCAGCGCGGGATCCATGGCGCCGGCTCCGCCCAGCATCAGGTAGACCCGGGTGGCGTCGTACAGGGCATCGGGATCGGTCAGGGCGCCGCGCATGCGGGTTTCGGCCCGCCAGACCATGCGGGGGAACAGCGCGAATGCCAGCGCGTGGCGGTAGCTTGCGGTGTGGGCGGCGGCCAGTTTGGCGTCCTGGACGAAGCCGACCAGATCGCGCGTCGGGGCCTCGGGTGCTTGCGCCGCGGCGTCGAGCCAGGGGACGATGCGGGCGAAATCGGAATCCGACACGGGATCGAGCGGTAGGCCGGCTGCTAGCTTCTGCTGTGCCGCCAGGGCCTGCTCGGCGCGTTCGACGGCGCCTTGGCTGGATGCCCGTTCGCTCCATAGAACGCCGGCGCCACCGAGGGCGGCCAGCACGCAGGCGGCGAATCCGGCGATGCGTAGCATTCTTCGCCGCTTTTCCGCCCCGGGTTTGTGGACGACCAGCATGGCCTCCCGGAACACGACGTCGCGCAGCAGGCCGGCCAGGAAGTAGGACCGTCCGGCTTCGGGCCGCAGGCGGGCGGCGCGGCGCTGATCCAGGCCGAAGGATCGGGACAAAGACCCAATCAAACGGTCGATCGGGGTGCCTTCCTGTGTGCCGGAGGTCAGATAGACGCCGCGCAGCAGCGGCACCTTGCCGGAAGCGTCCGGGGCGAAGGCCTTGGCGACGAAAGATTGCAATCGCGGCAGCACACTCGCCACCTGGGCGGGAAAGCCGGCGATCAGCGCGCGGCGGTCCGGATCGGCTTCTGTGTCCAGGCGTTGGTAGACGCGGCGGCTGAGGCGAGCCAGCAGCGGGCTCAGCCCCGCCGCCACGTCGGCCGGTCCGTCCAACGGCAGCGTGGTGCCCCAGATTTGCTCGCGTGCGGTGCGGTCCAGATCGGCGAAGAACTCGGTGAATCCGATTAGCAGGTCGGCCTTGGTAAACAGCACGTAGATCGGCATGTGGCGGCCGAGGCGCGCCTCCAGCTCATCGATACGGGCGCGGATGGTGCCGGCGTGGGTGTCCAGCAGGTTGGCCTGATCGGACGCTACGTCCTCCATCGCGATGGCGACGATGACACCGTTCAGCGGCTGCTTGGGGCGGGTTTTGCGGAGCAGGGACAGGAAGGCCTCCCAGCCGGCTTTGTCGACCGTTGAATCGCTGTCCTGCGTGGTGTAGCGGCCGGCGGTGTCGATCAGCACCGCGTCCTCGGTGAACCACCAGTCGCACAGCCGCGTGCCGCCCACGCCGGCGACCGCGCCCGGGCCGAGTTCGTTGGACAACGGGAATTTCAGGCCGGCGTTCAGCAGCGCGGTGGTCTTGCCGGAGCCGGGCGGGCCGATGATGGCATACCAGGGCTGCTCATACAGGTAGCCGCGATGGCCCTTGACCTCCCGCAGGCGGGTCAGGGCGGTGGCGAGTTTGGCCCCGACGGCTGCGACCTCCTCATCGGCGGCGCCCGCTACACCCTGGGTCAGAGCCGTTTCCTGCCGGCCGCGCAGCCAATCCAGCAGCAGGTTTAGGGACGCCCAAAGCAGCACGATTCCGCTCACGACGCCGAGGCGGGCTGTCTGCGACTCAAGCGGGGCCAGCAGCGGCCCCAGCACCCAAACGATGCCGCAGAGCATCTGCACACCCACCAGGGTGGTGACCCAGCGTATGACGGAGAATTTCAGCGTCATGGTTGGGCCGCCAGGACGATGTCGATACGGCGGTTCTTCTCACGCCCCTCCGGGGAGGTGTTGGGTGCCACCGGGTCCGCTTCCGCCCGTCCTTCCGCGACAATGCGGGCGGGGTCGGGCAGCTTGGCGGCCAAAGCCGCACGCACCGCTTTGGCTCGGGCGGTGGACAGGGCGAAGTTGGATGGGAACGCCACCGAACGTTCGGGCTGCGAGTCGGTGTAGCCGACCACGCGGATCGGCCCGACCTCATTTCTCAGTGCCTGCACCAGCCGTTCGGGCAGCGGCCCGGCGGCGATGGTAGCGTTCGGTTGCGGAAACAGGATGCGGGCGGGAACGCGCAGGATGGTGGAGGCGCCGCCGCCGACAACCTCGATATCCGGCAAATCGGCCAGCGCGGCGCGCAGCCGGTCGGCCGGTCCAGGGAGGGCCGGTGCGGGCGGTGGAGGCGGCGGTGGCGTCGCTGGCGGGCGAACCAGCGCCGGCATGGCAGCGGGCGGTGCGGCGAGCGCGGACTGATAGACGGCGTCGGAGGCGCCGTTCAGCCCGGTGAGCCACCAGACATACAACGCCGCCACGAACGCGACGGCGGCGCTGGCCCCGACCCAAAGCGGCACGCCGCTTCGCGCTGGTTCGAAATGGGCGTCCACCCCTGTCGCATCGGGGGCCAGCATGGCCGGCGGCGGGGGGGCGGTTTTCTCGATCAGCTCGAAGACGTGGTGACGCGCGCGTTCAACCTGGGCCCGTCCGTCCGGCAGGGCGCGGTATGGCCCCATCATGCCCAGCGACAGGCAGACGAACATCAGCTCGATGACCGGCAGAGAGTCCGGCAAAGACCCCCGAAGGGTGCGCAATTGCTCGAAGAAGCCGCGGCCGGCGTTGTCGTCCTGGTGCAGCGCCTTGGCCAGCGGCTCATCGTGCCAGCGGCCTTGGGCGCCCCAAGGCATGTTCAACACGATGTCGTCCAGCGCCGCGCACAGCGCGTAATGCGCCAGACGGATGTGGATGGGGGTCACGCCAAGCTCCCGAGCATGGCGCTCGAAGGCGCGCAGTTCACGCCAGGTGCGCTCGCGGATGTCGCCAGGATCGGGGGAAGTAGCGGTGTTGCGAAGGTGCGCCAGGAGATGTAGCAACGGCCCGGCGGCAACGGCGAGTGGATCGCTGCTGGCGGCGATCGCTTCGAATTCGGGCGTTTCGGCTTTCCCGGGGGCTTTCGCGGGTTCGGGTCGAGCCGGAGCGGGTTGCGGCATGCGCCGGGCGCCGCCAGGCGTCGGGCGAATGATGGTACGGTCGTGGTCACCCGGGTCGTCAGGTGGGTTGTCGATCATTCGGGCGCTCCCAGATCGTATTGCTAGCATTCCGGCCGGGACCGATCAACGACGCGCGCTGGGCGAGCAAACAGGGGAGGCAGCGACACATGGCATTGGTTCCGTCCCCGACCGTCCTGAGTCTCGACGAAATGGGCCGAATCGCGCCGCCCATCGTGCAGAGCGTCGGCCGGGGCGGGGTCAACCGTCCGGGTGACGTTTTCGTGATCCAGTCGCTGCTGAACGACCGGCTGCCGCGCCCGCACTCCGACGTGCCGGTGACAGGGCAGGCCGATTTCGGCACCATGCTGGCGATCGAGGCGTACCAGGCCGTGGTGTTGCGCATGTACCCGCCCACCGGCAAGGTGGAACCGGGCAGCGCCACCTACTACGCCTTGGCCGCCCGCCCCATGATCGACGAGTCCGCGCTGCACGGCGCCGGGCATTTCGGGGTGGTGCCGCCCGATGTGGTGGATGCCGCCGTGGCGTCGAAGGTGAAGTGGGCGGTGCCGGCGTCGGTCACCCTCGCGCAATGGGCGGTGGAAAGCGCCTGGGGCGCGGCGATGCCGCCCGACAGCAACAACCCTTTCGGCATCAAGGCGGTGGGCAACGATCCGGCGGTCGAGGCCCAGACGCGGGAAGTCGTCGCCGGGGCGGACATCACGATTGCCGCCAAATTCCGCAAATTCGTCTCCATCAGCGAGGCGTTCGACCTGCACGGCAAGCTACTGGCGACCAACCCGGTCTACGGCCCGGCGATGGAAAAAAAGAGCGATCCGGACGCCTTCGCCGACGCTCTAACCGGGGTTTACGCGACCGATCCGCTGTATGGGGCGACCCTGAAGTATGTGATCAAGACTTATAATTTTTCGATTAACGATAAATAAGCGCCGCTCACGCCATCCCGGTCGCCAGGCTTTCCAGCGCCGCCGGGGCGCGGATCGCGATTTCGGTTGCCGAGGGGATCTCGATGAACCCGTCCGACCGTAGCTTGGTCAGCGTGCGGCTGACGGTTTCGATCGTCAGGCCCAGGTAGTCCGCGATATCGCCCCGCGACATCGGCAACGCGAAGCGGTGGCGGTAACTCTGGCACATCACCCCTTGGCGGCTTTGCAGCATCAGGAACGACGCCAGCCGTTCGCGCGCGGTTTTGCGCCCGAGCAGCAGCATCTGGTCCTGGGCGGCGACGAGTTCGGTGGAGGCAACGGCCAGCAGGCGCTTCTCCATCGCCGGATAATCGTCCAGCAAGGTACGCACCCGTGCTCGGGAGAATTTACAGAACCGGACATGGTCGATCGCCTCGGCGCTGAAGGCGTAGGTGTCGGACACCGCGAGGCCCAGGAAGTGCCCGACGCCCGAGAAGCCGGTGATCTGCCGCCGCCCGTCCGGCAACAGCTTGTACATGCGAACGGTGCCGGCGGAGATGTTGAAGAAGTGGCTGGCCGGGTCGCCCTCCTGGATGAACGTGGTGCCCGGTTCGGCGTGGGTCACAACCGCGATCGCGGTGAGGCGGGCGATATCGGCGTCGGGGACGGCATTGCAAACGCTGTGCGGGCGCGCGTCGCAGTTGGCGCAGGTATTGGCCGCGCCGTGTGGGTCGAGTACCACCGGTCGGGCGGAAGGCGCGTACGCGTACATCGGTATCCCCTTATCCTTGATTGACCCCTCAGCGCTCTTTGGATTCGCGCCTAACTGTCACCGCGCCCGCTGGCTCGCACAGTGGGTAGTTTGGTACAGAGTCGTCGGCATTGATCTGGATCAACGCGGCTGACGCTGCCCGAGTGCAGCCTGCGCATTGTAGTCAGGCAAGCCTCGCATGTCGAACCTCATGATAGAACCTCTCGCTCCAGAACAGATACGGTCAGCCTTTCCCCTGATCCGGGAGGCGCTGCCGGGTCTCGACCTGTCCGGATGGCTGCGGTTCGCCCGTCAAACGGCGGGAGCGCGCCGGGCGGGAAGGGCGGGGATCATCGCGGCGCGGCGGATGAACCGGCCGTACCCGTGCGGGCTGTTCTGCTACCGGGTGGACCAGGATGTCGAACAGGGCCGGGTGCTGATCGCGGAGCATTTCGTCGCCGTGGACCTGCTGGAACCTGCCGCCGTGCTGGCGGCCTTGGTGGCAGAACTGGACAAGCTGGGTCCGCGGCTGGGGTGTAACGCGGTGCGCAGCATCGTGCACGGCACCGCGGTGGAAATTTCCGGCGGCTTGGCCAGGGCCGGCCATACCGCGGCCGGGACGCTCTTGTTTAAGCCGCTATTGGGTGCCACTCCTGCCTAACGCGCATTCGCCGGGATAACGGCGCCGTTGGGCAAGGGGTTTCATGGCTCGTAAACACGCTCGGCATCACCGCGTGCCCGTTCTGGCGGGCCGAATCGCACGCCGCCGCGCGCCGCTTGCGCCGCCGAAGAAGGGCTGGCTGGCGGTTCTTGGGCCGGGTCTGATCACCGGCGCCTCGGACGACGACCCCAGCGGCATCGCCACCTACTCCCAGGCCGGGGCGCAGTTCGGGTTCAGCATGTGCTGGGTGATGCTGTTCACCTTCCCGCTGATGGCGGCGATCCAGGAGATCAGCGCTCGCATCGGCCGGGTGACCGGTCACGGCATCGCCGGCAACATTCGGGCGCACTACCCGGCTTGGCTGCTGCGGTCGATCGTGGGGCTGCTGCTGATCGCCAACATCATCAACCTCGGCGCCGATCTGGGCGCGATGGCGGAGGCGCTGGCGCTGCTGGTCCATGGGCCGGTGCATTTGTATGTGGTCGGATTCGCGGTGGGATGCGTGCTGCTGGAAATATTTTCCAGCTACGAACGCTACGTCTCCATCCTGAAATGGAGCTGCCTGACGCTGTTCGCCTACGTCGCCACCGCCCTGGCGGTGGACGTGCCGTGGCGCACGGTGGCCTACGACACGTTGGTCCCCAATTTCTCGTTCAAGACCGACTATGTGGTCGCCATCGTCGCTGTCCTTGGAACCACCATCACGCCGTATTGCTTCTTCTGGCAGTCGTCGCAGGAAGCGGAGGATGAGCGGATCGATCCCCTCGCCCACCCGCTGATCGAAGCGCCGCAGGAAGCGAAAGCCCAGATCGGGCGCATGCGGATCGATACCTACGTGGGGATGGGCTACTCCAACCTCATCAGCCTGTTCATTATCATCACCACCGCGGCGACGCTGAACGCGCACGGGATCACGGACATCCAGACCTCGTCGCAGGCAGCCGAGGCACTGCGGCCGGTCGCTGGCGTGTTCACGTTCGCTTTGTTCTCCGCCGGGATCATCGGTATCGGTCTGCTGGCGGTGCCGGTGCTGGCCGGATCCTGCGCCTATGCGCTGGGGGAGGCCCTGGGCTGGACCACCGGTCTGGATCGCCAGCCGCTGGACGCCAAGGCGTTCTACGCGACCATCGCGGTGTCCACACTGATCGGAATCGGCATCAACTTCGTCGGCATCGACCCGATCAAGGCGTTGTTCTGGGCAGCGGTGCTGAACGGGGTGGTGTCGGTGCCGCTGATGATCGTGATGATGATCATGGCGATGGCGCCGAAGGTGATGGGGCAGTTCGTGCTGCCTCGGCCGTTGTGGGCGATGGGGTGGCTGTGCACGGGGACGATGGCGGTGGCGGTGGGGATTATGTTCTGGACGTGGTGACGATCGGCCTCCGCGTACCGGCAACCATCGGGAACGTGCTACCCGAACATCGGCCGGTGACGCCGTGATCCTTTCGGTTTACGTCGTTGGCTGCCTCAACCCGAGCCGTTCCAGCCGAGGCAGCACTTCCTGCACGAAATACGGGATTTCCTTCAGGTAGTCCACGAATGCAATCGTGCAGCCGGCAAGGCCGGTGGCGCTCATGCGGGCCATTTCCGCGGCGACGTCATCGGGGTCTCCGACGAACGGATAGGCGCCGGGATAGGCGCCGTCGTAGCGATAGGTCCCCTGACGGGTGAAGCGGTTCTCGAAGGGGCGGGCGATGCGGGTTTGGCCCTCGGCTGGTACCGTGGTGCCCCGGTTATCCCGGTAATATTTCTGGCCCTCGGCGTCGGCCATCTCCTCGGCGAAATAGTGGAAGAATTCTTCCGCTTCGCGGCGGGTGGGGCGGCAGACGACGTGCCCCATGGTGAAGACCGAGATGGTACGGTCGTGCCGCGCCATGTGGGCGGCAATGTCGGCGAGCAAGGGCGGGACCTGGTCCAGTTCGGTGACGTTCAGGAACAGCACGTCGGCCGATCGAGCGGCGAAGTCGCGGCCTCGGGGGGAGAAACCGGCCGACATCACCGGCGGCCAGGGGCGCTGCACCGACAGCGGATCGGTTCGCAGCTGTTTCAGCTTGAAGAATTTTCCTTCAAAATCGAACTCCGGCCCGCCCTTCAACAGCCGCGACCAGACGTCGAACCACTCCTGCCCGTGGTCGTATCGGGCATCCTGATCGATCGTAACGCCGTGCAGGTCGAACTCAGCCTGGTTCCAGCCGCAGACGATATTTAGCCCGGCGCGCCCGCGCGTTACGTGGTCGATGGTTGCAATGGCCTTGGCACCGAACGCCGGCGTTACCAGCGGCACGTGCACAGTGGAAAAAATGGCGATCCGCTTGGTGATCGCCCCCAAGGCAGCGCCGTGGGTCAGCGTCTCGAACGACTTGCCGTACACATTGGCCTTGCCCTGGTAGCCGCGCCATTTGGCCACCGGCAGGATGAATTCGATCCCCGCGTCGTCGGCGATTCGGGTCATGGCGGCGATGTCGTCCCAGTTCGCGCGCCAGCGTTCGGGCGCGAGGCTCATGGTCAGGCCGCCATCGCAGTTGGCGCTAAAAATGCCCAGCTTGAACCGGTTCGGGCCAAACAGTGGGTTTTTCTGGCGTGTCTCGTGCATCCTGGCGGCTCTCTCTGGTCACGGCCGGGGGAGGGGGCTGGGCGCCCGTCGTACCCTCCCAGGGGCGCACGTCCCCAGGGGCGCACGTCCCCAGGGGCGCACGTCAATGTGCATCGATCCGCCCTGCATGGCCACCATCGCGGCGGCGCCATGCAGAGCAGCCTGCCGAGCGGTGAACGATATGTGTCGATTGGGTTGCGGTCGGATGACAAGGACGATGCCGTGGATGCTTGACCTGCGGGCCGCCTGGCTTACAGATGATACGATCCGTCCGAAGAAGAGAGGAAAAACGTACCATGCGCCGTCGCCATGTGTTGAAGGCCGCTATCGCCGCGGCCTATGTCCCCGCTGCCCCGTCGATCGTTCGCGCGGCCACGAACGGGGTGACCGATACGGAAATCCGCATCGGCAGCACGGCGGCCTATAGCGGCCCAGCCTCGGCTTATGGGGCGATCGGGCGGGCCCACACCGCGACCTGGCAGTGGTTCAACGATCAGGGCGGGGTGAACGGCCGCAAGGTGAAATTTCTGTCCTACGACGACGCCTATACACCGTCGAAATCGATCGAGCAGGTGCGCCGTCTGGTCGAGGAAGACGAAGTCGCGTGCTTGTGCAACACGCTCGGCACCGCGGCCAACAGCAGTTTTTTGAAATACGTGAACCAGAAGAAAGTGCCGGATTTGTTCGTTGGCAGCGGCGCCGACAAGTTCCAGGACCCGAAGACCTGGCCCTGGACCATCGGCTGGCAGCCGAGCTACCGCGTCGAGGCGCAGATTTTCGCGAAATATGCGCTAAAGGAAAAGCCCGGTGCGAAAATCGGTATTCTCTATCAGAACGACGATTTCGGTAAGGACTACCTGGCCGGGTTTCGTGATGTCCTGAAGGACCGGTACGACCAGATGGTGACCGCGGTGTCGTATGAGGTCACCGATGCCACGGTCGATAGCCAGGCGATCACTTTGCAACAGGCGAAGGTCGATGTGCTGCTGTCGGCCGCGACGCCGAAATTCGCGGCTCAGATTATCCGTAAACTCTACGATATGGCCTGGAAGCCCCTGCACATGCTGACGAACGTTTCCAGTTCGGTCGGCGCGGTGATCGAACCCGCGGGCCCGGAAAAGGCGATCGGTCTGGTGTGCAACACCTATTACAAGGATCCGTCCGACCCGCGCTGGAAGGACGACGCGGGGATCAAGCTGTGGCGGGAGATCATGTTGAAGTATCTGCCCGGTGCGGATCTCAACGACGCGTTTTATGTGTATGGCGCGGGCGCGGTGCTGACGATGATTCCGGTCTTGAAGCAATGCGGCAACGACTTTTCGCGCGAGAATCTGATGAAACAGGCAACCAACCTAAAAAATGTGGAGGTTCCGACGCTGCTGCCGGGGATCCGGGTGAACACCAGCCCAACGAATTATCACACGATCGGTCAGGTTCAGATGATGCGTTGGAGCGGCAAGAGTTGGGATTTGTTCGGCGACGTGCTGTCGGGCGAACCGACATAAGGGGCCGGTCCGATATCGTCATGGCAGGGCTTGCGCCCGCCATGACGATTGCCGATCGATGGCCCCTCAGTGGTTGTTCCGGCTCTCCCCCTTTGTCTCGATCACGTTCAGATACAGCGTCGCCGGTTCCAAACACGCCCCGGTGCCCATCTGCCCGACCATCGACCGATAAATCTCCTCCCACGGCGTCTTGCTCGGAATAATATCCGGCACCCAGGCGGCGCGGCGGGCGGCGAGTTCGCCCTCGGGCAGCACCACGTCCACCTTGCGTGTGTTCAGGTCGATGCGGATGGTGTCGCCGGTTTTCAGCAACGCCAGCCCGCCGCCGATCGCTGCCTCCGGCGAAACGTTCAGAATGGACGGAGACCCGGAGGTCCCCGACTGCCGCCCGTCGCCCATCGTGGGCAAGGTCATGATGCCCTTTTTCATCAGGTAGGCCGGCGGCTGCATGTTCACCACCTCGGCGCTGCCGGGGTAGCCGACCGGGCCGCAGTTGCGGATGACCAAGACGGATTGTTCCTGGATGTCGAGGGACGGGTCCTCGATCCGGTGGTGGTAATCCTCCGGTCCTTCGAACACGACCGCGCGGCCCTCGAAGATGTTGGGGCGGTCGGGATTGGAGAGAAAACGCTGGCGGAAATCCTGGTCGATGACGCTGATCTTCATCACCGCGCTCTCGAACAAATTGCCGGACATGACGACGTAACCGGCGGCTTCCTTCATCGGTTTGTCGTAGGAGCGGATGACCTCCCGGTCCCCGTCCGCCACGCCGGCCAGGTTCTCGGCGATGGTCTTGCCGGTCACGGTTATGGCGTTGGCGTTCAGCTTGCCGGCACCCAGCAGCTCCTTCATCACCGCTGGCACCCCGCCTGCCCGATGGAATTTTTCGCCCAGGAACCGCCCGGCTGGCTGCACGTCGCACAGCAGCGGCACGCTCGGTCCCAGCCGCTGCCAGTCATCGAGAGAATGGTCCACCCCCATGTGGCGCGCGATGGCGACCATGTGGATGGGGCAGTTCGACGACGCGCCCAAAGCCGCCGCCGCGACCACGGCGTTTTCGAACGCCGCCTTGGTCATGATGTCGGACGGGCGGAGGTTCTCCTTCACCATCCCCACGATCCGTTTGCCGGTCTCGAACGCCATCCAGCCGCGCTCCCGATACGGGGCGGGAATGGCCGAGCAGCCGGGCAGGGACATGCCCAACGCCTCGGCCAGGCCGTTCATCGAGGACGCGGTGCCCATGGTGTTGCAGTGCCCGACACTCGGCGCGGACGACGACACCATCTGCATGAATTCGTCGTAGCCGATTTTTCCTTCCGCGAAGAGCTTGCGCCCCTCCCATACGATGGTGCCGGAGCCGCTCAGGCGCCCCTGCCACCAGCCGTCCAGCATCGGCCCGCCCGACAGCACGATCGCCGGAATATTCACCGTGGCGGCGCCCATCAGCATGGCCGGGGTGGTCTTGTCGCAGCCGGTGGTCAGCACCACGCCGTCCAGCGGGTAGCCGTGCAGGATTTCCACCAGGGACAAATACGCGAGGTTGCGGTCCAGCGCGGCGGTCGGGCGCTTGCCGGTTTCTTGGATCGGGTGGACGGGGAACTCCAACGGCACGCCGCCGGCGTCGCGAATGCCGTCGCGGATGCGGGACGCCAGCTCGATATGGTGCCGGTTGCAGGGCGACAGGTCGGACCCGGTCTGCGCGATGCCGATGATCGGCTTGCCGCCGCGCAGCTCGTCGGGGGTGATGCCGTAGTTCATGTACCGCTCGAGGTACAGCGCCGTCATCGCGGGATCGCCGGGCTCATCGAACCAGCGGCGGGAGCGGAGGCGTTTGTCGCCGTTTGTGCTGTCTGCGGTCATGGTTCGGGTCCCCCTGCGATGCGTCGGGCGCACATTGGGTTTGGGTGGGGCAGGGGGTCAAGGTAGGGCTGAAGCCGTTGTGCCCGCCTTATCGTCATGGCGGGCGAAGCCCCGCCACCCACGACGTGCGCTGCTGGGCCCGGCGCCGGCGCCGGTCAGCCAGTGGATGGCGCCCAAGCCAATGATGGGTGCGGCGAACCACGTGCCATGCCCCCTGGCAGGATCGCCGCGACCGATAAAAATACCCCGGTTGGTCCCGGCCCTTCTGAATTGCCGACGGAAAGGCGCATAGGGGAGCATAATTTTTCAATCCACCGACGAATGGCCATGTTGCGCGGCGTTATCCGTTACGGTATAAAAATTGATAGTGAATACAAATAAACTCCGTAATATTCACGAAAAATCGTATTGACATATTTTTTGGCTCAGGAATAATGGTGACGAACGTTTATCGTCGGCTGACGATCCGCGTATCGATAACCTGGTGGAGTTCCCATGTTTTCATTCAAAACGCTGTTGGTTACCACCCTGCTGGTGTCCGTCATGACGGTCGGCATCCCAAAAAGCGGCATGGCCAACGACGCCGATTTCACGCTGCGGAACAAGACCGGCTACCAAATCGATGAGGTCTACGTCAGTGTGCGCTCCAGCAAGAATTGGGGCAAGGACATCATGGGTTCCGACGCCCTGGACGATGGCGAAAAAGTGAACATCGTTTTTCCGCACGGCAACGGCGCCTGTCGCTTCGACCTCAAGGTGAAATATCACGACGACGGCAGCACCGCCGAGTGGAGCGACGTCAATCTGTGCGAATATGAGACCATCACCCTGTTCTGGGACCGCAAGAACGAGGTCACCCGCGCCGTCGGCGAATAGCCCGGCTTTCGCCAGGCCTCGCGGTTGGGGTACGGTTGGCACCGACCCTAACCGATGAGGTGGCCAACCTATGCAACGTCTCCGCGCAATCCTGGTGACCGGCGCCGCCAGCGGCATTGGGGCCGCGATCTGCCGGACGCTCGCCGGCCCCGACACCGCCATCCTTGTGCATACCCGACGCAACCGTGACGGCGCCGACGCCGTCGCTGCCCAGATACGCTCCGCTGGCGGGCAAGCCGCCGTTTTCCTCTCCGATCTGGCCGAATCCGGCGCGGCGGACGCGACCGTGGCGGAAGCCGTCCGGTCGTTCGGCGGCCTGGACGTCCTGATCAGCAACGCGGGCTTTGCCGACCGCACGCCCTTCGCCGACCTTACCGACGCGGCGATGGCGGCCTCGGTCGACGGCATCCAGGGGGCGTTCTTCCGCCTCGCCCGAGCCGCCATCCCCCATCTGCGAGAAGGCACCGACCCTCGGGTGGTCGCGGTGTCATCCTTCGTCGCTCACACCTACCGCACCGATGTCGCGACCTTCCCCGCCTCCGCCGCCGCCAAAGCGGGGATGGAGGCTTTGGTGCGCGCCCTCGCCGTGGAACTCGGCGGCCAAAGCATCACCGTCAACGCCGTGGTCCCGGGCTTCATCCGCAAGGACGCCGGCGCCCATCGCGCCGTCGACCCCGCGGCGTTGCAGGCCCAGGCGGCGAAGATTCCCCTGGGCCGCATCGGCCTGCCCGAGGAAGTCGCGGCCGCCGTCGCCTTCCTGGCCTCCCCCGCCGCCAGCTACATCACCGGTCAGGCGTTGCACGTGAATGGCGGACTGACGATATAACGTCCGACCGCGGCTCCGGCGAAAGAACCCTGACGATGACCGACCCAGCGGTGCGCCCGCTCGCTCTGACGATGGGGGATCCGGCCGGTATCGGCGGGGAGTGTACGCTCCGTGCCTGGCTGGCCCGCCGCGACTGCTATCCCTTCGTCGCCCTAGACGACCCGTCCCACCTGAATGACCTCGCCCGTCGCCTGCGATTGCATGTGCCCATCGTGCCAGTGTCTGATGCGGACGAAGCCGTGCTCGTCTTCCCCAACGCCCTGCCGATCATCGCCATGCCCCTGGCCAACCCGCCCCGACCGGGGGAGCCGGACGCGGCTAACGCCAAGGCCATCGTCGGCTCCATCACGCGCGCGGTCGCCATGGCGTTGAACGGACAGGCCGGCGCGGTGGTGACCAACCCCATCAACAAGGCTGCCCTTTATGCCACGGGGTTCGCCTACCCTGGCCATACCGAGTTCCTGGCAGCCCTGACCGGCGTCCCCGGCCAGGAAGTCATGATGCTGGCCAGCCCGCTGCTCCGGGTGGTGCCGGTCACCGTGCACGTCTCTCTGCGCGACGCCATCGCCATGCTGACCGCCGAGATGATCGCCGCCGCCGCCCGCACCACCCACGCGGCACTGCGAAGGGACTTCGGCATCCCCCATCCGCGGGTGGCCATCGCCGGCCTCAACCCCCACGCCGGGGAGCAAGGGGCGCTGGGCAAAGAGGAAGTCACCCTGGTCGCACCGGCCATCGAACGGCTGCGGGCCGAGGGCATGGACGTCTCCGGCCCCTGGCCGCCCGACACCATGTTCACCCGCATCGCCCGCACCCGCTACGACGCGGCTATCTGCCTCTATCACGATCAGGCCCTTATTCCCTTGAAAACGCTGGATATGGACCACGGGGTCAACGTCACCCTGGGGCTGCCGATCATCCGCACGTCCCCCGATCACGGCACGGCCTACGACATCGCCGGGCAGGGGGTGGCCGACCCCACCAGCCTGCTCGCGGCCCTTGATCTCGCCGCCGATCTGGCGCAGCGGCGGAGGTTCCTTGGTTCGGACGCCCCCGCCGGATAATCTACCGGCATGGTACGATTCGAGTCGGTTGGACTGCGGTATGGCCGGGCTGGCGGAAGGGACGCGGCGCCCGAGGTTCTGCGCGACATCAGCTTTGTCCTGCCGGAGGGCGCGTTTTGCTGGCTGCGGGGACCGTCCGGCGCCGGGAAGACCAGCCTGCTCCGGCTGCTGTACCTGGCGGTGCTTCCCACCAGCGGCCGGCTGACCCTGCTGGGCGCCGATATCGGGCGCACCCCCCGCCGAACGCTGCCCCGGTTGCGGCGGCGGATCGGGGTAGTATTCCAGGATTTCCGCCTGCTGCCGCATCTGACGGCATTCGAGAACGTGGCCCTGCCGTTGCGCCTGGCTGGTAGGCCGGAGGCGCAGGTGCGCGCCGATGTTACCGAACTGCTCCGCTGGGTCGGTCTGGCGCGCAAGCTCAACACCGTCCCGGACGAGCTGTCGGGCGGGGAGCAGCAGCGCGTCGCCATCGCCCGCGCCGTCATTGCCCGTCCGAGCCTGCTGCTGGCGGACGAGCCGACCGGCAACATGGATGAAGCGCAGGCGGAGCGGCTGATGGTCCTGCTGCGGGAATTGAACCGACTGGGCACCACGGTGATCGTCGCGACGCACAACGATACAATGGTAAACCGATATCCGGCGGCGTCGCTGCGGCTGGATCATGGCCGGCTGGTGCGCGAGGCATGAAGGTTCCCTCGGCCTCCGTGCGCGTCTCCCGCTTCGACGAACTGGGGCTGCGCCGCGCGCTGTCCGGCCTGATGCTGCCCATGCTGGTGGCGGCAATGGCGTTCCTGGCGGCTCTGGCCCTGGGCGGCTGGGTCGGCTCAACGTCGCTGGCACGCCAATGGCGGGATGGCGCGGGGTCGGCGCTGACCGTGCAGGTGCCGCAACCCGGTGAGCCCGCCGCGAAGGCCGGCGGCACCAGGCTGTCGGTGGCGGTGGCGCTGCTGTCGGCCACGGCGGGTGTCGCATCGGTGCATGTCCTATCGACGGATGAACTGGCGGACCTCCTCCGTCCCTGGCTGGGCAGCAGTGTCGAGCGCCTCGCGGTGCCGCTGCCGGCCGTGGTGGCCGTGCGTCTTGCCGCCGGCGGCGCCGACCTTGGTTTGCTCGGCCGGCGGCTGGAGGAAGCCGCGCCCGGTATTATGCTGGAAGACCACGGCACGTGGATCCGCCGCCTGTCCACCTTGGCGTTCAGCCTCCAGGCTTGCGCCCTGCTGACGGTGGTTCTGGTGTCCGCCGTCGCCGCCGCCGTCATCGCGGTTGCGACCCGGGCCGGTCTGGCCGCCCGGCGGGAGGCGATCGAGATCGTGCATGGCCTCGGCGCCACCGATGGGTTCATCGCTGGCCGGTTCGCCCGGCGGGCCACGCTGCTGGCGGCTTCCGGGGGGGCGATGGGTGCGTTGGTCGCGGTGCCGATGCTGCTGACCCTGGCCGGGCTGGCCGCTCCATTCACCGAGGCGGCGGTCGCTGTACCGTCGGCCGTGGATGCGTTTTCTGCCCTGCCGCCTCTTTTGTGGGGAGGGGTCGCGGCGCTGCCATTCGCGACGGCGCTGATTGGATTTACGACCGCTCAGGCGACCGTCCGTCGCTGGCTGCGGCGATTGCCATGACCGGCATCATGCGGCACCTGCGCCGTTGGTGGGTGCTGCCGGCCCTGCTTGTGCTTCTATGGACCGGCGGGTTCGTCGCGTTTCTGCGGCTGACGGCGCAGCCCGCGCCGCCGTTCGGGCGGGCCGACGGCATCGTGGTGTTAACCGGCGGGGCGGAGCGGATCGAGGTCGGCCTCCGCCTACTCGCCGAGAATCGGGCAGGGATGCTGTTGATCTCCGGCATTGGCGGCAAGGCGGACCTGGCGGCGCTGGCACGCGGGACGGGCATCGATACCGGGCCGCTGGCGGAGCGGGTCAAGCTGGGGCGGGAGGCGACGTCCACCCATGGCAACGCTTTGGAAACCGCGTCCTGGGTGCGCGACAACGGGATTGGAACATTGATTGTGGTGACGGCCTGGTTTCACATGCCTCGGGCGCTGACCGAGCTGCACCGCATGCTGCCGGGGGTGACGCTGCTGCCGGAGCCGGTTCACCCCCAGCCAGGCCGTGGGCGCCCGGAGCCTGGACTCACCGGCACCGCGCGGCTGCTGGCCGAGGAATACAGCAAGTATCTGGTCGCGCTGACCGGCCTGACGGCCAACTTGCCGATGCGGGAGGGGACGCACGCCCCATGACCCTGCTGCGCTCCTTGCTGTTCAGCATCGCGTTCTTCGGTGGCACCTTCTGCCTGACCATCGCCGGGTCGGTGGTTGCTCTGTTCGCCCCCACCCGCCTGCTGCCCTTCGCCGTCGCCTGGGCACGCCTGGGTCTTTGGTCGGCGCGGGTCTTGTGCGGCATTCGGGTAGAGGTCTCCGGGTGGGAGAATCTGCCGGCGGGCGTGGCGCTGATCGCATCCCGCCACCAGTCGGCGTTCGACACCATGGTGTGGTTCACCCTGGTGCCGAAATGTTGCTACGTCATGAAGAAGGAGCTGCTGCGCATCCCCCTGATGGGCCGCCTGATGAGCGGTTCGGGCATGATCGTGGTCGACCGGGAGGGGGGCGCCCGGACAATACGGGCCCTGGTGACCGAGGGGAAACGGGCGGCCCGGGAAGGCAAGCAGATCGTGATCTTCCCCGAGGGCACCCGCGCCGATCCGGGCGCGATGTTGCCGCTGCAACCCGGCGTGGCGGCGCTTGCCGCCGTTACCGGACTGCCGGTTGTGCCAGTCATCACGGACTCCGGCCGGTGCTGGGGCCGGCGCGCCTTCCACAAATACCCGGGGACCATCCATATCGTGATCCGGCCGGCGATTCCCCCCGGTTTGAAACGCGACGCGTTGATGCAGCGCCTGCGGCAAGAGTTGGAAACTGAGATTCCGGACCTGGACAGATTTGTGGATAACTCTGTGGGTCGATAATATGACAAGCTACGGAAGCGCCTGAGCCGGTCATTGTAACCACCTGATTCATATACTGTATAGGATATTTTCGGGCCGCTTTCGGCATGAAAACCAGCTTGGGGATGGTATTTAGTCCTTCGTCTTAAAGTTGCAGTCCGTACGCTTCACGGAGCAACCGAGCGGTTCCTCTCCCGTCGCGGCACGCCTATAAGCGGCCCCAGGATGGACGGGGCGGGTTGGCACGCCGAGGTCCATCGCGCATGGGGGCATATGGGGCGCAGAACCTGGATCCTGGTCGTGGGGCTGCTGGTCATGCTGCCTGTCGCCGACGCGGTTCTGTGGCACATCGCCGTCGGGCGACTGGAGGCCGGCTATACCGCCTGGGCTGCCCGGGCAAAAGCGGATGGGTGGATCGTGACCCGGTCGCGGGCATTCGCAGGCGGCTGGCCTTGGGCGGCAACCATCCAACTGCATGACGTGACCGTCAGCGGCGGCGAGTCGCTGGCGCCGGGAGGTCTCGTTTGGCGCGCGCCCGACGTGCTGCTGCGTATCCCGCTTCTTCGCCCGCGCAGCCTGGAAATCGAGGCCCTCGGGGATCAGGGGCTGCGCGCCGGCACCATGCCGGAAGCGATCCTGACCGGATCCCGTCTTCTGGCTGTCGCCAGCCAGGCACTCGACAATGAGCCGCACGACCTGGAGATACTGGCTGACCGGCCCCAACTCACGTCCGGCCCCGGTTGGGCCTTATCCGCTGGCCAGGTTCGGCTTCACGTTCAGATGCCACCTGTGGTTCGGACCGGCGATGCGGCGACCGGGTTCTCCTTCAGCGCCAATGCGGTGGTTTTGCCGGCTTTGGTCCGCTGGCCGCTGGGTGAGACCATTGCTCAGCTGGCGTTCGACGGCACCATCGAAGGGCCGATCCCCGCTGCCCAATTGCCCATGCCCTGGGCGACCGAATGGCGCGATGGTGGTGGTTCCCTCCAGGTGCAGAATCTGACACTGGCCTGGGGGCCGCTGAGCCTGACGGCCTCCGCGACTTTGGCGCTGGACGATCAGTTGCAGCCGATGGGCGCGGGCACATCCCGGATAACCGGCTATGCTGCTACATTGGACGCGCTGGCAGCCAGTGGGGCACTCAGCCGCTCCGCCGCGACGGCCGCCAAGGCGGTATTGTCGCTGTTGGCCGGCACGCCGGGTGACGGAGACGCCGCCGACGTCGATGTGCCCCTGACTTTGCAGTACCGCACGCTGTCGATGCGCCAGGTGCCCCTGCTGCGCCTGCCGGAAGTCGAGTGGCCGGGGCAGTAAACCCCAATCAGGCCGTTGGAACCTCCGTCTTGTCCCCGTAGCGGCACCAGGCCGTGGCCGGGCAGCGCCAGCACTCCGGCTTGCGGGCCTTGCACACATAGCGCCCGTGCAAAATCAGCCAGTTATGGGCGTCTCGCAGCAGGTCCTTCGGGATGCGTTTGACCAAGCCGTCCTCGACGGCTCGCACCGTGGCGCCGGGCGCCAGGCCTGTGCGGTTGCCGAGGCGGAAGATGTGGGTGTCCACCGCCATGGTGGGATCCCCGAACGCCACGTTCAGCACCACGTTGGCGGTCTTGCGGCCGACGCCCGGCAGAGCCTCCAGCGCGTCCCGGTCGTGCGGCACCTGACCGCCATACCGGTCCAGCAGGATTTGCGACAGGGCCACGACGTTGCGCGCCTTACCCTGCCACAGGCCGATCGACTTGATATGCCTCGCGACCCCGTCCACGCCCAGCCGCACCATCGCTTCGGGGGTCGAAGCCTCCCGGTACAGTGTCTCGGTGGCCTTGTTGACGGACACGTCGGTGGCCTGCGCCGACAGCACCACCGCGACCAGCAGGGTGTAGGGATTGGTGTACACCAATTCGCTGCGGGGATCGGTGTTGCCAGCCGCGATCGCGGTCAGGAACGGGCGGACATCGGCCAGAGGCATGGCGCGCGGCTTGGCGGTTTTCTGGGTGGGCGCGGGCTTCGTCGTCATGGGGCGGCCATTCTTGCGGTTGGATCTGCTGCCGGATTACACCATGGCGATGCCATCCGACATGCCCGGACCCATCCTGCTCGAGGCGCTGATCGTGCCGCACAGCAGCCTGTCTGCTGCCGGGCGGCGTTGGCTGATGCTGGCGATGGTGGGGCTTTGCAGCCTGATCGCGCTGCGCTTCTGGTTCCTCGGCGCCTGGCCCATCATCGGCTTCTGTGGCCTCGAGGGGGCCGCCGCTGTCTTCCTGATTTATCTGAATGGCCGGCGTGCCCAGGGCACCGAACTTGTGATGCTTGGTACGGATACGCTGCGGGTGGTTCGTACCACCCCGTCCGGCAAGCGGTCGGAGGTGACGCTGTCCTCCGCCTGGCTGACTGTCTTGCTGGAGGAAATCGATGGCCGTGTCCCCCGTCTGCTGCTCGGCCTGCGAGAGCAATGGGTGGAAGTCGGCGCCGCCTTGGGCGGGGCGGAAAAGCTTGATCTGGCGGCAGCGCTAAAGCAGGCGCTGTACCAAGCTCGCAACCCTGTCTTCGATCGTCCCGATCCGGCTACGCGTCCGCCGGCCCCATCGACTTGATCAGGTCGAACATGCGCTTGCGCACGTTGGGATCGGTGATCCGGTAATAGGCGCGAACCAGTTCCAGGGTTTCCCGGCGGTTGAGCGTATCGTCCGGGAAGCCGTCGCCCGCGTCCGGCAGACCTGACGCCCGGCGGCTCGGTTGACCACCGAACGAGGTGGCCAGGTTTTCCGGCATGTCGTCGAAGAAAAAGCTGATCGGCACGTCCAGTATCCGCGACAGGTCGAACAGGCGGGATGCCCCGACCCGATTGACGCCGCGTTCGTACTTCTGGACCTGCTGAAAGGTGAGGCCGAGCGCTTCCCCGAGTCGCTCCTGCGACATCCCAAGGAGGGTGCGACGCAGCCGGATCCGTGTCCCGACATGCACGTCAATCGGGCTGGGGCGGCTTTCACGATCAATGCCAACCACCGGTTCGGCCGCTGCCATGGGTAAACCTTCGCTCAAGAATTATTATTGCGATGCCGATCCATTTACCGAACGCGGATTTGGATGGCATGGGGTCGCGTTCACAGCCACCGGTTCGACCGCGACAACGACTGATACCCACACGACCGCGAATTGTCAACCTTAGAGACGATTTTCAACCGCTTATTTTCGAAATAAAGAAAAGGATTATAAAAAAATGCATTTCGGGCCGCCCAAACCGAGTCAAAGTGCCCGCCGGCAGCATCCCGCACACCAGTGCCAGCAGCGCCAGCAAACCGGGTATCGGCAGGCCGAATCGGCTGAACGGGGTCGGCGGCAGCGCCCGGGGCAGCGGTGCCACCAAGACGCCGGTTTGTCCCATCCCCAAGCGCGCCACTTCGTGCCCATATGCATCGAAAATGGCAGAAATGCCAGTGTTCGCCGCGCGAATCAGCGGCAGGCCCTCCTCGACAGAGCGCATGCGCGCCGCCGCGAGATGCTGGCGCGGGCCCGTGGAGTTGCCGAACCAGGCGTCGTTGGTGACGTTGACCATCCACGCTGGCCGGTCTTCGCGATCGACAACCTGACCGGAAAAAATGGCCTCATAGCAAATCAGCGGGCCCACTTTTGGGATGCTGGGCGGGGACAGCGTGACCGGTCCCGGACCGGGTAGGAATCCGCCGCCAGGGACTAATTGCACGCCCAAAGGTAGCCAATCCGGCTGGTATTCGCCAAACGGAACCAGATGCCACTTGTCAAACATCTGTGAGATCGCTCCGCCCGCCGTCAGAGCGAACAGGCTGTTGCGCGGCCGGCCCTCGGCTCCGAACCGGACCCCGCCGATCAGCGCGACGGCGGCACCGGTCACCGAGGCGATAGCCTCCCGGGCCGGCACGTCGGTTTGCAGGAGGTACGGCACGGCGGTTTCCGGCCACACGACGACGGCCGGGCCGGTGCCAGCCTGGCGCAGGCCATCCGCCGTCAGCGTCAAATACCGGTCGAAAATGCCGTCGACCAGCGTCCGGTTCCACTTCTGGCCCTGTGGCACGTTGCCTTGCACGACGACCGCGATGGGCATGGGGGCGCCGGCCTCGGGTACATGGGCCAACCGCAGCAACCCCACGCCCGCCCAGAGTGCGAATACAGCCAGGGCGGCGGCGCGCCAGCGCTGGCTCAACGTGGGGACCGCGGCCAGCAAGAGCGTTACCAGAGTCAGGCCGTGTACGCCGATCGCAGCCGCCGGCTGGATCATGACGTCGCCCGCCCAACCCGGAATCGCCCAGACACTGCCGAGGGGATTCCAGGGGAAGCCGGTTGCGATGAACTGGCGGACGAGGTCGGCCAATACCCAGGCCCCGGCCAGCGCGAAAGCCCGCCGCCAGCCAGGGCCGGCCCGGCGGGCGACGGCGGTCGCCGCGGCGACGAACGCGGCCAGGACCGCCGATAACGCCGGCACTGCCAGCGGCACGAGCCACCAGAAGCGCTCCGCCTCGACCAGGATGGCTTCGGTGATCCAGTAGAGACCGATCAGGTTGAGGCCGAACCCGAACCACCAGCCACGCCGAAATGCGCCCCACGATCCCGCGGTCGCTGAGATGGCGGACAGCAGGCAGGGGACGCAGACCAGCAGCACCGGAATGGCGTGCACCGGCGGCAGCGCCGTGGCGGCCAGCGCGCCGGTCAGCAGCATCGACAGATCGGCCCGCCAGCCCGTCAGCGCGGCCAATCGTGACAACCAGCCGGTTTTGGCATTGTCAGGTGGCAGCGTCACGCGCCTGCCGTTCGTAGTGACGGGAATAACGGGCGGTCACCAGGTCGGTCTTGACCACAACCGCCACGTCGGTGGTGTTGAACTGCGGGTCCACGACCGCGCCGTCGCCCACGAATCCGCCGAGACGCAGGTAGCCCTTGATCAGCGGCGGTAGCATCGCCAGCGCGCGCCTCGGGTCGAAGGAATCCTGGTCGACACGCCGCATCTCGATGTAACGGTGCGGCAAGGCGCGCGGCCTTATGTCCTTCGGGGCGAGGTGATTGTAATAAAGATAAGTCAGTTCCACGCCCAGCGCGTCGGTATCGATCCCGGGAAGGCTGGCACAACCGAACATCAGCGCGATCTGGTGGTGGAACACATAGGCGGCGATCCCGCTCCACAGCAGTTGCATCGTCGCGCGGCCGCGGTATTCGGCCGCCACGCAGGACCGTCCGAGCTCCAGGATATTGCCGGGGAAGCGCTCGATCGGGCCAAGGTCGTATTCGTCGGCCGAGTAGAACTGTCCCAGTTTGGCAGCGGCATCCCGCCGGATCAGCCGGTAGGTCCCGATCACGCTGTCTGGCCCGGCGCCCAGCGCATGGTCGACCACCATCAGGTGATCGGCGACCGCGTCGTAAGCATCCTTGTCGCGCTGCGTTGCCGCGGTTCGCGCATCGGCCTTGGCGCCCATCTCGCTGTAAAACACGCGGTACCGCAGCGCCTGGATCGCATCGGTGTCGGCTGGGCTGGCGGCCATCCGCAGGCCGAGGTTGCCGGCTCGGATCTCCGGAAAGATCGGTTCGCTCACTGGTGCACCTTTGCGTTGCCGGGTGCTGTTCTGCTTTTTGGGATAGCCTCCGGCGGCCCGAGCTCCTGCCGTGACAGCCAGCGTCGCTTGCCGCTCGACGGCCCGCATGAGACCCGC
Source organism: uncultured Acetobacteraceae bacterium (assembly GCA_903924985.1). Lineage (GTDB taxonomy): Bacteria > Pseudomonadota > Alphaproteobacteria > Acetobacterales > Acetobacteraceae > Rhodopila. Next base: position 16 of record CAIYDT010000128.1, on the reverse strand, counting down.
CGCGCGGCAGGTGCCG
>CAIYDT010000127.1 GCA_903924985.1 uncultured Acetobacteraceae bacterium | reverse complement strand
TACCCTTGGCGGCACGGTTTATATCAACGCCCTGCCCGGCTTCGAGCCAACAAGCAGTGGCAATTTCTGGACGCTTATCCAGTACAGCGGCACGTTGTCCGGCCCCGCACCGTTATCCAGAAACACCTGGTTGCCGATGCTGTAGGTGGGGGTGAAGCCGAAATCGGGTGTCAGGGCGACGCGCAAGCGCGACAGGTCGATGGCCGGAAGCGGGTGGAATTCGGCAGGGTGGCGCACCGCGCGGGCGTCGATGGTGGTGGCAAGCGGATCGCGTTTGTCGTCGCTGGCCATGACCGAAAGCAGCAGGGCCGCATCGCCGACGGTGCGGGCCATCGGGCCGAGCACGGGTAGCGGGGTCCAGCCGAGGCCGCGCTTTTCGTTCGGCACCAGGCCCGGGGTCGGGCGATAGCCGACGATGCCGTTGAAGGCAGCGGGGTTGCGCAGCGAGCCGCCGGTGTCCGAACCGGTGGCGAGCGGGACCATGCCGGTGGCCAGCGCCACGGCGGAACCGCCCGACGAGCCGGCGGCGGATTTACTGGGGTCGAAGGCGTTGCCGGTGACGCCGTAGACGGTGTTGCGGGTGTTCGCGCCGGCGCCGAACTCCGGCACGTTGGTCTTGCCGAGGATGATGCCGCCAGCGGCGCGGACGCGGCCAACCGCGCCCTGGTCCTCGGGGGCGACGAAGTCGCGAAAGATGGGGCTGCCGTGGGTGGTGCGCAGGCCCTTCGCATCCTCCAGGTCCTTGATGCCGACGGGCAGGCCGTGCAGCGGGGGCAGCGCATCGCCATGGGCGACGGCCTCATCCGCCCGCTTGGCGGCGGCGCGGGCGGCGGCGTAGTCGCGCTCGGGGATGGCGTTGACGGCAGGGTCGATCGCCTCGATGCGGGCGATGCAGCTTTCTAGCAACTCGGAGGGAGAGAGCTTCTTGGCGCCGATCAGAAAGCGGGCATCGAGCGCTGTAAGGTCGCAAGGTTCGGTCATCGTGTCCTCCGGGCATTCATGGCGAGGGTTTGTGGGTGGGCTGGGTCAAGGAAGACAAGGGGCTCTGCCCCCTTGACCCCCGCCAGGGGACTTGTCCCCTGGACCCCTTGGACGGGTTTGTCGAAGAGGGGGCAGGATCGACGGAACGGTTGCAACCATCACGGCATGCCCCCTCTTCGACAAACCCCATTCGATGGGATGCAAGGGACTAGTCCCTTGCTGGGGGGGCGAGGGGGGCAAAGCCCCCTCGCCTTCTTCACTCGGCCCAAACACAGACCTTCGCCATCAATACCCGAGGGCGAGGCCGTCCTTGCGGGGTTCGGAGCCGGCGACGAGGTGGCCGCGTTTGCGGTCGATCCAGATGGCCTGGCCGCCGCCGTGGGGGAGTTCGGCCGGTTCGATGTCGTGGCCCATGCGGGCGAGTTCGCGGACGATGTCGGCGGGGATGCCGCGTTCGACCTGGAGCTTGCCCCTGTAGGGAAACAGGCGGGGCAGATCGATGGCTTCCTGGATGTCGAGGCCGAACTCCAGGAAATTGGTGAGGAACAGGCTTTGGCCCATTGGCTGGAAATGGCCGCCCATGACGCCGTAGGGCATGACGGCCTGGCCGTCCTTCATCACCATGCCGGGGATGATGGTGTGCATCGGGCGCTTGTTGGGGGCGATGCAATTGGGGTGGCCGCGCTCGACGCGGAAGCCGAAGCCGCGGTTCTGCAGCATGACACCGGAGTTGGCGGCGAGGATGCCGGAGCCGAAGGATTGGAACAGCGAGTTGATGAAGCTGCATGCGTTGCCGTCACGGTCGACGACGGTGAGGTACACGGTGTCGGCGTGGACCGGCAGCATGGCCTCGCCGGGTGCGGGGAGATGGGGCATGGCGCGGGCGTCGTCGATCAGGGCGCGCATGGCGCCGAGATACTGGCCGCTGGTGAGGTGGTCGACGGCAACATCGACCTGGGTGGGATCGGCAAGGAAGGCGTCGCGGTCGCGGTAGACCAGGCGGGCGGCCTCGGTATGGCGGTGCAGGCGGCGGGCGGAGAGCGGGCCTTCGCCGGGGGTTTCGAGGCCGCCGAGTATGCCCATCATCATGAGCACGAGCATGCCCGAGCCGTTGGGCGGGCACTGGAACACCTCGTAGCCGCGCCAGGGGGTGCTGATCGGGGTGACGAACTGGGCGTTGGTCAGGCCATTGGCGAAATCGGCCTCGGTTTGCAGGCCGCCCTTGGCGCGCAGCGTGGCGACCATGTTCGCGGCGATGGGGCCTTCGTAGAAGGCCTTGGCGCCGTGCTTGGCGATGGCGCGCAGGGTTTCGGCGAGTTGCGGCTGGGTGAAGCGGTCGCCGACGGCCGGGGCGTGGCCGTTGGGCAGGAATGCGTCGGCGCCGTTCTTTCGGAGTTTGTCCTCGTTGCGCTTCCAGTCGTAGGAGACCTTGGAATGGACGGGCCAACCTTCGGCGGCGAAGCGGATGGCGGGTTGGAGCAGTTCGCCGAGGCCCTTGGTGCCGTGCGCGGCGAGCAGGGTTTCCCAGGCGTTGACCGCGCCGGGAATGGTGACCGAATGGGCCGAGGTGTTTTCGATTTCGGTCAGGCCCTGGCTTTCGAACCAGTCGATCGAGTAGCCGGCGGCGGCGCGGCCGGAGCCGTTGATGGCCACCACCTTTCCGGTTCCGGCGGGGGCGTAGAGGCAGAAGCAGTCGCCGCCGATGCCGGTGGATTGCGGCTCGATCACGCCGAGGACGGCGACCGCGGCGATTGCGGCGTCCATGGCGTTGCCGCCGGCGCGGAGCACGTCGAGCGCGGTGAGGGTGGCGGCGGGCATCGAGGTGGCGGCCATGCCGTTGGTGGCATAGACCGGGCTACGGCCCGGCATCTGGAAATCGCGCATGGGTGTCCTCCCGAAGGTAGTCGCCAGACCCAGCCTTTCAGCGAACCTGCCGGCAAGGCGGAGCGAGGGTCTTTGCATGAGGCCGCGCGGATGGCAATCGAGCGATCCATATGGCGTGTTGGCTTTCTGGTCCGCCATGGACTTAACTGACCACGGATAGGACTCGTGCACCGGCTGGGGGAGTGAGCAACGTGGCAGACTTCATAGCATACAGCGATTTCGAGGCTGTCGACATCCGCGTCGGCACGGTGATCGACGCGCAGCCCTTCCCCGAGGCGCTCAAGCCAGCGATCAAGCTGACCATCGATTTCGGTGAAGAGCTCGGGGTGAAGAAGTCCTCCGCGCAGCTGACGGTGCATTACAAGCCGGACCAGCTGATCGGCCGGCAGGTTTGCGCCGTGGTGAATTTCCCGCCGCGCCAGATCGGGCCGTTCATCAGCGAGGTGTTGACCCTCGGCATGCCGGATCCGGACGGCGCGGTGGTGCTGATACGGCCGGACCTGAAGGTCCCGAACGGGGGCAAACTGTTCTGATGACAAAACGCGTGAAGGGCCGGACCTGATGGCACAGCACTACTATACCGTGGGCTGGGACCAACTGCACCGGGATGCCCGGGCGCTCGCCTGGCGGTTGATGGAAAAGGGGCCTTTCAAGGGGATCGTCGCGATCACCCGCGGCGGCATGATCCCGGCGGCGATCATCGGACGGGAACTGGAATGCCGGCTGATCGAGAGCGTATCGGTGGTCACCTATCACGAGGAGACAAAGGGCGAACCGGTGGTGATCAAGGCGCCGGTGGCGGCGGGCGACGGAACAGGGTTCTTGATCGTGGACGACCTCGTGGACACCGGCACGACAGCGCGGGTGGTGCGCGCCCTTCTGCCAAAGGCCCATTTCGCCGCGATCTACGCCAAGCCGGCCGGACGGCCGATCGTCGACACGTTCATAACCGAGGTGTCCCAGGACACCTGGATCCTGTTTCCGTGGGACACGGAGGCGCAGTTCGTAGCACCCTTGGTGCGCAAGACCGGCGGTTCCAACGGGGGTTAGGGTTCATACCTCGGCCAACGGCTCCCGGCTGAGACGGACCTGATCGACTCGGCGGCCCTCCATCTCCATCACCTCGAACCGCCAGCCGCCGAAGACGATGCGATCCCCGGGGCGCGGCACGCGGCGCAGAAGCGCGAGCAGCAGGCCCCCGAGCGTGTGATAGCTGCCCTCGGCGGGCAGGTCGGGCAGGATCAGGCGTGCTTTCAGTTCGTCCACCGGGATCATCCCGTCCATCAGGAGGACAGCATCCGCGTCGTCCGGACCCGTACCAGGCTGGGTGGCGCTGTCCGTGGGATCCCCGACGATCGCCTCCAGTACGTCCGCGGCGGTGACGACCCCTTCGAAGCTGCCATATTCGTCCATCACAAGGGCCAGCCCGAGTTCATCGGATTTAAGACGTTCCAGCGCATCCAGCGCGGTGACGGTATCGGGCATGACCAATGGCTGGCGGAGGGCGGCGGCGACCGAGAGTTCCCCGCCGCTCAGCAGATGGTCCAGGATGTCCTTGGCCTGAACCACGCCGACCACGTTATCGACCGAACCGTCACAAACCACGAAGCGCGAATAGGGGCCTGATTTGAGGGTGTCGATGATCTCCTTGGCTGGGTCGGTGCGGTCGATCCAGACGATGTCGGTGCGCGGGGTCATGATGGCGCGCACCGGCTTGTCGGC
>CAIYDT010000126.1 GCA_903924985.1 uncultured Acetobacteraceae bacterium | reverse complement strand
GCTTGGCCTTCTGAGAACGGGCGGACAGGCAGTGGCGCTTCTTGCCAGGGCCAGCCATCACTTTGCCGGTCGCGGTGATCTTGAACCGCTTTTTGACCGACGATTTGGTCTTCATTTTGGGCATTTCGGTCTCCTTCTAAGGGGCGCGCTATGACCCCGGATCATCCGAGGAAGCACGCAGTCGCGGCCGGGCATGCCCATCCAGGCCCGGGCTCGCAGACTGAGGGGCGGGTCTATAGCGGGGGAAGACCCCGCACGCAAGCGGGACCCGCTGGGCAAATGCATGCCTTAAAGAACGATCGTTACGGCAAAAAATTCCGTTGCGCCCACCGGGGCTGTCGTATCGCCTCGCGAATACCTCAAACAGGCCCGAGCTGCCGCCGATACATGGCGAAAATCAGCTCCCAGTCCCGATTCGCACCGGCTTTGTGGTGGATGTCGCGGTCTGGCAGCGCATAGCCGTGCACCGCGCCCTTGTGGACCTCGCGCTGGTAGCCAACGGAACAGCCCGCAAGCATCCCGTCCAGCTCCTGGATCATCGAAAGCGGGGCGTAGGCATCGGTTTCCGCGAAGCCGCAGTACAGCTCCCCCCGCAGGCGATCCAGATGCAAATGCGGCGAGTCCGGACGATCGGAAATCAGGCTCGTTGGATGCAACCCGGCCGAGGCCTTGAATCGGTCGGGGTAGGCCTCGGCGACGCTCACTACGTGCCGCCCGCCCATGCAGTAGCCGACCGACCCCATCGGTCCTGGCCGCACCGGCGCCTCGGCATCCAGATACCGGATCAACGCGCCGGTATCGGCCACCACCATGGTGTCGCTCAGCCGCGCCAGCGGCGCCGTCACCTTCGCCCGGTCCGCCTCCGGCAGAGCATGCAATGAGATCATGCGGTTGTTTGCGTCGCGAAACTCATGCCTGACCCGGCCTTGGCGGTAGTACAGATCCGGCACGGCCACGCAGTAACCGACGGTCGCGATCCGCCTCGCAATGTCGTACAGTTCCTCGCGGATGCCCCACACGTCCATGTAAAGAACCACAGCGGCGAACGACCCGCCCTGCTCGGGATGCGTTATGAAGGTCTCCATCTGGCCATCGGCCGCGGGGACATCGACAATGCGTTCTTTCATAGCTTTCGTCCCCGTTCGTAAGAAATCGGTCCCGTAACCGCCGCCCTCACGCGATTGGCGCGAGGGCGGCGCAGCCGGAACGACTAGCCGTTCACCATGATGTGGATTTCGCGCGAGGCCAGCATTTCCTTGGTCTTGGCGCCGTACGCCGCCATGTGCGGGGACGCGGCATGTGCCTTCAGGTGGTCGGCACTCTCCCACTTCTCGACCACGACGAAGGTGTCGTCGCCGTACTTCGCCGGGCTGTTCGGCGCGTCGATCACGGGACCGTACTCGACGCAACCGGCTTCGGCATGTACGGCCGGCATATTGGCATGGAAAAGCTCGAGGACCTGGGCGCGCAGGCCCGGCTTGGCGGTGATGACCGCGAGGACGTGGATCATGGGTTGTCTGCTCCTGGTTGGGTTGGGTCTCGCCCTGTTCGGACGATCCAGGTCTATAATGCTTCAACCAAAGCAGGAAGCGAACCCATGAGAACAGCACCCGGCAACGCAAAGGTGCACCAGTGAGCTACGCGGCACCCTTCAAAGGGCTGAAAGTGGTCGATCTCAGCCAGGGGGTGGCGGGACCCTACTGCGCGATGATGCTCGCGCAGTACGGCGCCGACGTGCTGAAGGTGGAGCCGACCGACACCGGCGACTGGTCCCGCGCGCTGGGCACGATCTACGGCGACCACACCGCGTATTCGATCCCCTCGAACCTCGGCAAACGCTCCATCGCGCTGGACCTGAAGTCCGATGCGGGACGGACGGTGCTGTGGCGGATGATCGAGGGCGCGGACGTCTTCCTCCAGGGCTTCCGCCCCGGCGTGATCGACCGGCTCGGCTTCGGCTACCAAGCGGTGGCGGCCAAGGAGCCGCGCATCCTCTATGTGTCCATTTCCGGCTTCGGCCTCAGTGGCCCATTGTCTGAACGCCCGGCGATGGACCCGGTGCTGCAAGCTTACACCGGCCTGATGGCGGAAAACCGGGGGGAGGACGGCATCCCTCACCGCATCCCCATCATCTCCATCGACATGAGCACCGCGATCTACGCCTTCACCGCCGTTTCTTCCGCGCTGTACGCCCGGCGCGACGAACCGGTCGGACGGCATATCGAGGCCAGCCTGATGCAGGGCGGTGCCTCCTTGCAGGTGGTGCGGATGATGGGGTCGTACCTGGATGGCGGTGCACCCCGCCCGGTGATCGCCCCCAGCGGCATCTACCAGACGCAGGACGGCTGGCTATCGATCACTGTCGTACGCCCCTTCGAGTGGGACGCCTACTGCAAAGCCATCGGCCGCCCTGACCTCGGCGAGGACCCGACCTTCAAAACCAACGCCGATCGCGAGCCGCATACAACCGACCTGAACGCCATCCTGCGGCCGCTGCTGCAATCCCGCCCCACTGCCGACTGGTCGGCCCGCCTGACCGAACACCGGGTGATGCACGAGGCGCTGAACAGCTACGCCGAGTTCCTGCGGCAGCCGCACGTCACCGAAAGCGGCGCCGTCGCCTGGACCACCCACCCGCATCTGGACCAGCCCATCCCGCTGCCCAATTTGATCGGCCTGCCGCCGTTCCAGGATGGCTCCGCCCGCTCCGTCTCCCCCTCCAAGGGCGAGCACAGCACGGCGATCCTGGGTGAGCACGGCTACTCCGCCGAGGAGATTGCCGGGTTCATCGCCAACGGCGTCGTGCTACAGGCGGGGCAGCACGACTAAACCCCGAACCGGATCGCCCTGCCGCATGTCGCAGTCGTCAACCATCGTCGTGTTGCCGCTCCTGGTGGCAATCCTGACATTCCTCGCCATTTTCTATGGGCGGGAGAGGGCATATTCCCCAAAAAGCCACAACTTCATATCGGCAGTGGCATCCGTCGTATGCCTTGGGTCCTATCTGCTGCTGCGGGTGGTGGACGCGATGTCGTTTACCTTGACTATCGCCTACGCGGTCGTCGCTGTGGGGTTCCTCATCTGGGCCTTGGTCTGCACCCGGATTTAGCTGCCCAGTTCGGCCCGCAATCCGTCGCGCAACCGGATCATGGCGCGCGCCATGCGGTCGGGGGACTGGGCGAAGCAGATGCGCAAGTTGCCCTCCCCCGCCGCCCCGAATGCGACGCCGGGGGCCACTGCCACGCCGTGCCGCTTCACCAGGTTCAGCGCCAGGTTCAGGCTGTCGGTCAGTCCGTCCACGCCCACGAACGCGTAGAATGCCCCGGGCGGCGGTGTGTACCGCACGCCGTTCAGGCCGTTCAGCGCCTCCGACGCCAATTGCCGCCCGACAGTGCAATGGGCGCGAAACCGAGCCACCGTCTCAATGTCGCCCATCGCCGCGATGCCGGCGCGCTGGACGAAGGGGGCGACGCCGGAGTGGATGGCTTCCACGATGTCGGAGATGCGGTCGCGCAACCCCTCCGGCACTACCAGCCAGCCCAGGCGCCAGCCGGTCATCACCCAGGCCTTGGAGAAGCTGTTGCACACCATCACCCGATCGTCGGGCTCCGCCACGTCCAGCAGCGACGGGGCGGCGGGACGGTCGTCGTAGACCAGGCGCGAGTAGACCTCATCCGAGATCAGCCAGACATTCCTTTTTCGCGCGATGTCCAGGATCGCTTTGAGTTCGTCCGTGGTGGCGGTCCAGCCGGTCGGGTTGTTAGGTGAGTTCAGGACGAACACCCGAGCGCCGATGAGCATCTGGTCGAGGCGGTCGAGGTCCAGGCGGAACCCGAAACCCGCCGTCGGGGTCAGATCGATTTCCTCCACCACCGCGCCGCGCAGCCGAGCGGCGTTGCCAATGTTGGGCCATATCGGGCTGTGCAGGACGACGCGTTGCCCGGCGGAGACGGTGGTGTTCAGCGCGATGGTGATCGCCGCCATGCCGGAGGCGGCGACCTGAATGCGGGATTCGGTCACCGGTTTGGTGTGCAGCCCCGTCAGATAGTCCGCGATCGTGTGTCGGAGGTCCGGCAGGCCTCGCACATCGGGATAGCGCGTCTCCCCACTATCCACGGCCTTCAGCAGCGCGTCGCGGGCAACATGGGGGCTCGGCTGGTCGGATTCCCCGAAACAGAGGAAATCCACGTCTTGCGTGGCGAAGGCGAGGCGGGAGACCTCGACGATACGGGAGCCGGGGATGCTGACGATGTCCATGGGCGGGAGTTTAACCGAAAGGGTGCAGGCATTGGAATCCGCCCAGCAATGGACCCGTGCGACGTTTGGACGGTGGCCCGCGCAAGACGTTCATGGACAGCATCCCGAAACCGGCCAAAAAGCAGCGATTATCGAACTGCAAACCGCTGCCGAACCCTTAATCGAGAGGGACGGACGTCAGGCGATGTTCACGTTACCCCAAACACCGATTTCGCATTTTCCAGGAACACCGCACGCCGTTGCTCTTCCGTCATCTTGAACGGCAACGCCTGGGCGGGATCGTCGAAGTCCCAGTGCGGGTAGTCGGTGGCGAACAGGATGCGGTCCCAGCCGATCCAGTCGAAGATTTCGGCGAGCTGGGTGCGGGGTTCGGGTTCCTCGATGGGCTGAGTGGTAAACCAGATGTTGGAGCGCAGGTACTCCGACGGCAGGCGCTTCAGATGCGGCAGCTCGCGCTTCAGCTTCTTGTACTGCGCATCCATCCGCCATCCGAGCGCGGCGGCCCAGGCGACCCCGCCCTCGATCATGACGAATTTCAGGGTCGGGAAGCGTTCGAACACGCCCTCCAGGATCAGGCTGACCGTCAGGGCCTGCTGCGCCTGGGCGTGGCCGACCATTTCCTCCAGGTAGTACGATCCCCAGCCGGAGGAGGTGATGGCGTTGCCGCCGTAGCCGAAGGCATGCACGCCGATGGGGAGGTTGGCGGCCACCGCGGCCTCGAAGATCGGCCAGTATTGCCGCTGTCCCATGGGGGACGAGGTGCGGGACAGGAACAGGATTTGCGCGAAGTTCTTGTCACCGGTCCGCAGTTCGATCTCCTTCACCGACGCGGCGGCATCCTCATACGGCACCACCACGGAGGCTTTCAGGCGGGAATCCCGCGACGTCCACTCGGCCTTCTGCCATTCGTTGGTGGCGTGCGCCAACGCCGCGGACAGGTCCAGGTTCATTGCCCCCTGGCCGGCACCAAGTGGGTTCAGAATGCCGAGGGTGACGTTGTTGGGGTCCAGATGCTGCTTGGCCATGAACTCCAGATCGCTCCCCGGTGTCTTCCCCGGCGGCCACGCATCGATCCGGCAAGCGCTCGGTTGCCCCTTGGGGTAGGCGGCGCCTTTCTCCCAGGGCTGGCGGTAGGTGACGCCGAAGTTTTCGACGTGCTCGCGCCATTGTTTGGAAAGATAGGGATAAAGCGACTTGCTGACCCCGCCGATGCCGGCGCCGGCCGGGCGCGGATGGATGTCGCAATCAGCGATGGCCAACCTGGACTGGCCGGCGGGTTCGGCGATCGGGCGATTAAGGACGTCGACGGTCATGTCAGGACCTTCCCCACTGTTTCGTTAAGGCGAGGATAGGCCCACAAGGGGTTCTCCGCCATGATTTTCCTTGCCAGCGCCTTGTCGAAGCCATCGGGCATCGCGCCGCCTTTGTCCATTGGGCCATCGAACTGCCAATGTGGGTAGTCGGTAGAGAACAACAGGATTTCGTCGGAGCCGATATGCTCCATCAGCCGCATGACCCCGCCTTCGTCGGGCGGGCCGTCGAAGGGCTGCAGCGTCATCTTCACCCGGTCGCGCACGATGGAGGCCGGCGGGTCGCTGACCCACGGGATTTCGGACCGCAACCCCTTCCAGAACTTCGTCAGCCGCCACAGATAGGCGGGCAGCCAGCTTACCCCGGATTCCATCAAAACGACTGTCAGGGCTGGGAATTTGGCGAACACGCCCTCCGCCATCAGGCTGGTCAGCTGAGATTGGAAGCCCGGCGCCTGGTTGACGTAATCTTCGGTATAGTAGGATGGCCAGCCGACCGGCGTGACCGGATGCCGGTAGGTGCTGCCGGCATGGATACCGATGGGCAGGCCGTGCTTTTCCGCCGCCGCGTAGATCGGCCAATTCTGCCGGCGCCCCAACGGGATTTCCCCGCCAACGAGAAGTAACACCTGAACAAACCGCTTGTCCCCGGCGACGCGGTTTATCTCATCGACCGCCCGTTCCGGGTTCTGCGTCGGCACAACAATGGAGGCCCGCAAACGGTCGTCCTTGTCCAGCCACTCCTTGGCGATCCAGTCGTTGATCGCTCGGCTGAACGCCGCCCCGAGGTCCTCGCTGAACAAAGCCTGCGCGCCATACAGGCAATTCAGGATCGCCAAACGGGAGCCGAACGGGTTCAGCGCCTCGGCCGCTAGTTTCTCGACCGAGGTGCCGGCTTTCCCTGTCTCGTCCCGCCAGTCCTCCCGCGATGTCAACGGGTTAGAGGTGGGGTAGCTGATCGTGACCAGCTCATCGAAGCCTCGCCGGATCACGGTGTCGCGCCACATGTCCGGCAAATACGGCAGCAACGCCGCCAGATTGGGAACGGTGGGGTGGACGTCGCAATCGATGGCGAATGGGCTGGTCACCTTGGATTACAACTTCACCAGCAGATCCCCGCCCTCAACCTTGATCTGATACACTTGCAGGTCAGTGTCGGCCGGAGCGGACAGCGCCTTGCCGGTGCGGATGTCGAACTGCGCGGCGTGCAGCGGGCACTCGATGCAGCCGTTTTCCAGCCAACCCTCGGTTAACAAGGCGTATTCATGGGTGCAAATATTGTCCGTGGCGTGGAACTCGCCGCCGGGGAGGTGGAAGATCGCGACATCTTTCTTGCCAACGCGCACGCCGAGGCACTTGCCCTCCGCTACATCCGCCGTTGCCGCCACGCGTGTCCAGCCGTCAGCCATTTTGGTCTCCTTGGGTTTGTTCGCGGTATTGTGGCAGGGGATGTGGCGTTGGCCAAGTCGGGCGCTGGGTGAGACCGCTACCCCATACCGAGCACATCCATCATCGAGCTCAGCCCCGCCGGCCGCCCAGCCACCCACAGCGCCGCCCGCACCGCCCCCGTCGCGAAGGCTCGCCGGTCGAAGGCGCGGTGCGTCAGCGCGATATGCTCCGTGCCACTGGCGAAGATCAACGTGTGTTCCCCCACCACCTGCCCGCCGCGCAGGGCGGCGAACCCGATGGCGCCGGTCTTGCGCGCGCCGGTGTGCCCATGCCGGCCGCTTTCCATCACGTCGTCCAGCGCGACACCCCGCCCCTTTGCCACCGCCCGCCCCATGCCGATGGCGGTGCCGGAGGGAGCGTCGACCTTCTGCCGGTGGTGCATCTCCATGATCTCGGCATCGTAGGAGTCGGCCGGCAGCGCGGCGCCCATCCGCTCCGCCAACGCCAGCACCAGGTTCACGCCGGCTGAGAAATTCGATGCATACACGACGGGAATGCGCGACGCGGCCTCCGCCACGGCCGCCTCATCCGCCGCCGACAGACCGGAGGTTCCCAGTATCCACGCCTTCCCCGAGGCAGCCATGGCCGCGGCTGTCGCCTGCGCGGTGGCGGCGTTGGTGAAATCAATGACGACGTCCGACGCCGCGGCCAGCGCGGCGATATTCGGGAATGCCGTCACCCCCGCCGGCTTGGCTGCCGAGCGCCCGGTTCCGCCGGACAGCTCGGCCCCCGCGGCACGGACTTCCTCCACCAGCAGTTGGCCCATCCGTCCGGTGACGCCGGCGATTCCGATGCGCGTGGTCATGTCGTAACTTCCCCCGAGACCTGTATTTCCGGCGGGACTCTGACCCCGGACGCGGGCGGCGGCAAGCCGGAGGGGGCCCACCCCGTCAGCATCGCCATCCGAAGGGATGCAACGACCCGCCCGTCCTCGACCGGCAACCTGGCCAGCGCCATTGGGAACAGCCCCCTCGGCGGAATGCGCCGGTCCCGCAACCGCACGGCGTTCCCCTCCCCGGCCGAGCGCAAATCCCGCAGCAGAGCAAAGGGATCGGCGTAGAGCAGCCGAACTTCCTCCATATCCGCCACCGGCACCGCGAACCCCGCCCGTTGCAGCAGCCCCGCGCAATCCCGCAACTCGGGGAACGGCGACACACGGGGGGACACGCCGCCGGTCAGCGCGGTCTCCGCCTCAGTCAGGGCGGAGCGGAGTTCGGTCAGCGTGCCCAGCGCCGGCATGCTCGCCAGCAGCAGCCCGTCCGGCTTCAACGCCTGCCGCAACTGGATCAGAGCCCCCGGCAGGTCGTTGACCGCGTGCAGCGACAGGCTCGCGACGATCAGGTCGAAGCTGGCGGGGGCAAACGGCAGGAACTCCTCGTCCGCGGCGACGCACACCCCGCCGTTCACCGCGGCCATCGGCGCCGAAAGATCGCAGCTAACAACCTCGATTCCCCGCGCCCGCAGCAGCGGCGCCACCACGCCTCTTCCGCCCACGTCCAGGGCGAACGAAAACCGCCGCGTGGTGTCGTCCAGCCGGTCTACCAACCGCTCCGCCGCGTCGCGCAGCACGTCGGCCACCGACCCGACCGTGGCGGCGGCGCGATCCCGATGGCGGCGGGCCGCGACCCGGTCGAAGACAAGCATGGCATCCATGGCCCGCATGTGCCCCCTGAAACACGAATTGCCAAGCAGGCCCTCCACGTCCTACGGTTGCAGCAACGCGCTCTGGAGACCCCAAGACATGAAAACCGTCGACGCCAAGACCCTGCGCGGCTGGATCGAAGACACCCAGGAACTCGCTCTGCTCGACGCCCGTGAAGACGGGGAGTTCGGCGCCGAGCACCTGTTCTGGGCGGTGCCATGCGGGATGTCGCGGCGGGAGACGCGGGCGCGGGCGTTGCTGCCGCGGCGCGACACCCGCATCTGCGTCACCGACGACGGGCGCGGCGTGGCGCGGCAACTGGCGGCGTGGCTGGAAGGGATCGGCTGCACCGACGTCTCCGTGTTGGATGGCGGCACCAAGGCCTGGGCGGCGGCGGGTTACGTGGTGTTCTCGGGCATGAACGTGCCCTCCAAAGCCTTTGGGGAGTGGGTGGAGCACCACTACGGCACGGAAAGCGTCGATGCGCCGGAGCTGGATGCCTGGATAAAGTCCGGAAAGAACATGGTGGTGCTGGACAGCCGCACCCAGGAAGAATTCAATCGCATGTCCATCCCCACCGGCATCAGCGTCCCGGGCGGGGAGCTGGTTTACCGCATCGGCGACCTCGCGCCCGATCCCGACACGCTGGTGGTCGTCAACTGCGCCGGCCGCACCCGCAGCATCATGGGAGCGGAGAGCCTGCGGCGCGCCGGCATCCCCAACAAGGTGGTGGCGTTACGCAACGGCACCATGGGCTGGGACCTCGCCGGCCTGACCTGCGAGCACGGCAAGACCGACCGCTTCGCCCCCGGCACCCCGAAGACCGCCGATCTGGCACTGCGACGCGCGACGGCTTTCGCGCATGAGACCGGCGTACGCACCATAACCCCGGCCCAACTGGCGCAGTTCGAAGCCGACCCCAACCGCACGTTGTATGTCCTGGACGTCCGCGATCCCCCGGAATACCGCGCCGGCCACCGCGCCGGCAGCGTCAACGCGCCTGGGGGGCAGTTGGTGCAGGCGACCGACACCTGGGTCGGTGTCCGCGGCGCCCGCATCGTGCTGCTGTGCGACACTGGCGCCCGGTCCCGCATGTCGGCGGCGTGGCTGCGGCTGATGGGGCACACCGACGTGTTCGTCGCGGACGGAGCGCTCCAGGGCGGCACCGCCCGGCCGGCCGCGCCCGAACTCTCCGCCGCCGTCTCAAGCATCGACGTGGCCGGACTGGCGGCCGCACTGTCCGACACCGCGGTGGTCGATCTGTCCCGCAGCGTCGACTTCCGCGACGGCCATATCCCCGGCGCGCTCTGGGGTGTCCGCAGCCGCTTGGCGCCGCTGCAAACCCGCCTGCAGGCGGCCAAACACGTGGTCATCGCCTCCCCCGACGGGGAAGCGGCGCGCCTCGCGGTACCCGAAGTCCGGGCCCTCGCCGGCAAAACACCGCAGGTCCTGGCCGGCGGCACCGCCGCGTGGAAGGCCGCCGGCCACCCGCTGGAGAAAAACCGCCTGATCCCCGCCGACGAGGACTGCATCGACTTCTACCTCCGCCCCTACGACCGCAACTCCGGGGTGGAAGAAGCCATGAACGCCTATCTCTCCTGGGAAATCGATCTGGTCCACGAAATCGAGCGCGACGGCACGGTGCGGTTTGGCGCTGCACACTGAAGTCCGGCGCATCGCGCTCGACCTTCTGCTGCCGCCGCACTGCGCGGCGTGCGACGAACGAGTCGCGACCGCCGGCCAGCTCTGCGCCGCCTGCTTCGCCGCCACCAGCTTCATCGGGGAACCCTGCTGCCAGCGCTGCGGCGTGGCCTTCGCCGTCGCCGAACTGGGCCCCACCTGCCAGGCGTGCGAGACCAACCCTCCGCTGTATCGCCAGGCGCGCGGCGGCCTGACCTACGACGCCCAGGGCCGCCGGCTGATCCTGCCGTTCAAGCACGCGGACAAGCCTGAACTGGCCCGCGTGCTGGCACCCCACATGGCGCGGGCTGGCGCGGATCTGCTGCGCCGTGCCGACGTTCTGGTTCCCGTGCCCCTGCACAGACGCAGGCTATTCCAACGGCGCTACAATCAGGCGGTACTGCTGGCGACCGAGCTCGGTCGTATCTCCGGCGTACCGGTTCTGCGCGACGCCCTGTTGCGGACCAAAGCCACGGCATCCCTCGGCGACAGCACCGCCGCGGAGCGTGAACAGGAAGTCGCCGGCGCCTTCATGGTGCGTCCCGGACTCGAACCAAGCCTGACCGGGCGGCAGGTTCTGCTGATCGACGACGTCATGACCTCCGGCGCGACCGCTAACGCCTGCACCGCGACGCTCCTCCAAGCTGGCGCGGCAGCCGTCGATGCCCTCGTCGCCGCTCGGGTACCGCTCCCGCGCGCGTGGGCCGGATCAGGAGAGGAATGACCACCGCCATGGCAAATACACCAGCGCTCAACACCGGCGTCATCATCCGCCGCGACGGTGTCGGCACGAACGCCAAGGATAAGGGGAAACGCACGATCGTCGTAACCGGCGTCGCCCGCTCCGGCACCAGCCTCGTGGCCTCGGTCCTCAAAGCGGCCGGGTTGCACATGGGCGATCACGTGTACGACGTGGTCAACGAGGACGCGCAGATGTTGGAAATCGTGCGCTCCCGCGACACCAAGCTGTTGCGGGCGCTGATCCAGCAGCGCAACACCAGATACCCGAGCTGGGGGTTCAAGATCCCCAACCTCCACGCCTATATGCGCTACGATGAGCTGAACCAGTTCCGCAACCCGCATTTGATCGCGATCTTTCGCGACCCCGTCGCGGTCGCGATGCGCAACGCCCTGTCGGAGCATACGGGTCAGTTGCCAGGATTGATCGCGGCAAGCGGCGCCATGCAGGCCATGGCCCGTTTCGCCGAGCAGACCGATTGCCCCTTGCTGCTGCTGAGCTACGAAAAGGTCGTCAGCTTCCCGCCGCTGTTGATCGACAGCGTACTCGATTTTTGCGGCATAACCTTGACCGCCGCCAAGCGCTCGGCGTTGCTGGAGCAGGTCAAACCCAACAACCCGGATTACCTCTCGGTCGCGGCCCGTCGTTTCCTCGGCCGTATCGACGGCATCATGGGCGGGGCGCTGTACGGCTGGTGCTTCGAGGAAAATCGGCTGGAGCCGGTGCGCCTGGACGTTCTGGCCGACGACCGGCTGCTGGAATCATTCAATTCGGATCGATACCGAGCAGATTTGGCTTCGGGTGGCATCGGAAACGGATGCCATGGGTTTTCCATCGACCTCAGCCACCATAAGCTGCCCGCCGACGCCGTCATCCGGGTGAAGATCACCGGCCGGCAGCTGGAGCTGGAAAATAGCGGCCAGCGTCTGGACCGTTTCGAGGCAAGGCTTAGCGCGGCCTAACCGGTCTTCTTCGCCAGCGGGCAGGTGCTCTCGGCGAGCGGCTGAAAGGCCTTGTCTCCCGGTATGGTGCGCAGGACGGTGTAAAGGTCCCACGGCCCCTTGGATTCCGCCGGTGTTTTGACCCGCACCAGATACATGTCGTGCTCCATCACGCCATCCGAACGGATGTGGCCGTCGTGGAAGATGGGGTCGTTCACCGGGATCTCCCGCATCGCCTTCATGACCGCGCTTGTCTCGACCGACCCGGCCTTCCGCACCGCTTTCAGGTAATGCAGCACGGCCGAGTAGGTGCCGGCATGGATCATGGTCGGCATCGCGTGCTGCTCGGCCTCGAACCGCTTCGACCAGGTCCGCGCCTCGTCGTTCCGGTCCCAGTAGAACGCGGTGGTCAGCGTCAGGCCCTGCGCGTGATCGATGCCGATCGCCTTGATGTCCGTGATGAACGGCAGGAACGCCGCCAGTTTCTGCTTCTTGGTCAACCCGAACTCGAACGCCTGCTTGACCGAGTTCGCAGTATCCGCCCCAGCATTCGCCAGCCCGACGACATCCGCACCGGAGGCTTGCGCGCTGACCAGCTGCGCCGCGAAATCGGTGGTGTTCAGCGGCGCCAGCGATGCCCCCAACACTTTGCCGCCGGCCTGCTCGACGATCTGCCTGGCGGTGGCTTGCAGGTTGGCCCCGAAGGCGTAGTCGGCGGTGATGAAGTACCAGGTCTTGCCCCCCTCGGCGACCATCGCCCCGGCGGTCCCGGCCGACAGCGCGTAGGCGTCGTAGGTCCAATGCACCCCGGACGGGGAGCAGTCGTTGTTGGTCAGCGCGGTCGTCGCCGTGCTGGTAACCAGGTCGATCCGGTCCCGCTGCCTGGCGATGGCCTGCACCGCCAACGCGACCGACGAGTTGGTCAAATCCGTGATCATCCGCACGTTGTCCCGATCGAACCACTGCCGCGCGATGTCGGTGCCGATATCCGGTTTGTTTTGGTGATCGGCGGCCAGCACCTCCACCGGCCGTCCCAGAACCGAACCACCGAAGTCCTTGATCGCCATGCGCGCCGCGAGCACGGAACCGGGGCCTGAGGCGTCGCCATACGGCCCGGTCATGTCGGTCAGCACGCCGATCTTCAGCGGATCGCCGTCAGCCCACACCAGACTGGGCAGGACGGTCAGCATCGCGGCGGCGGCCAGGGCTCGGGTAGATGGCCTCATGGGGGAACTCCTTGTTTTCAACACTCCCACGACAGAAAGAAGATATTTTCCCATCACACAATGCCCAGGCTGAAATTAGCGATTATTTTCTAAATTTATGGTTTTCAAGAGAATTTTTAGGCGCGTATCGAAGGCGCGCCGCGACATCCCCTCACCTCGCCGCCGTTGGATTTGACGTCGCCCGTACCCCTCGGTAGCCTCGCCTCCCAAACGGTACACACACGGGAGGCAGCGGTCGTGAAAGTCGGAATGGCACTCAATATGCTCAGTCAGCCGGGACGCCCCGACTCGGCGATCCTGCATGAGCATATGCAACTCGGCGATCTGGCGGAGCCGCTGGGCTTCGACTCCCTGTTCGCGCTGGAGCACCATTTCACCGGCTACGCGATGTCGCCCTCACCGCTGCAATTCCTGTCGTACTACGCCGGCCGCACGAAGCGCATCCACCTGGGCACCGGCGTGATCGTCATCCCCTGGCACGACCCGATCCGCATCGCGGAGCAGATCGCGCTGCTGGACGTCATGTGCGGCGGCCGCTGCATCTTCGGGTTCGGCCGCGGCGCCGCTCGTGTCGAATACGAGGGGTTCCGTATCCCGATGGACGAGGCCCGTCCCCGCTTCAAGGAAGGCCTGGACATCGTGAAGCTGGGGCTGACGCAATCCAGCTTCGAATACGACGGGGAATTCTTCAAAATCCCCCGCACGTCGATCCGCCCGGCGCCGATTTCCCACCCGGAGCGACGCTTCTACGGATCGGCCAACAGCCCCGAATCCGCCAAGCTGATCGCCAGCCAGGGCCTCGGCCTGCTGATCGTGATGCATAACGAGTGGTCGAAAGCCGCCCATGAGGTTTACGACTTCCACAAATACGCGGCGGAAGCCGGCCATGCGCCCAAGCCGCCGATCATCGTGACCAACGTGTCCTGCGCCGAAACCCGCGCCGAAGCCGACGACCGCGCCGTCACATGGCTGGGCAAAAAATGGGATTCCGTCGACAACCATTACCGCTTCTCCGACGGCGGACTGGCCAACGTGAAAGGCTACGAGGCCTACAGCAAGATCGGCCGCACCTACCAGAAGATGTCCGACCTGACGCATCGTCAGAAGATGACCGACACCTACGTGAAAATTCAGCTGGTCGGCACCCCCGACGACTGCATCCAGCAGATCGCGGAACTCCGCACCCTGACCGGGCTGGATCACCTGGTCTGCGAGTTCTCCTACGGCGGCCTGCCGCACGACGAGTCCGAACTGAACCTGCGGCTGTTCGCCGATAAGGTGAAGCCGGTGCTGCAGAGTGACTCCCTGTTCACCCAGCCGGCGAAGATCGTGACGGAGCTGCCGGCCTTCGAGGATACCGGCGTGTTCGTGCCGGCCTGACAACAGGGACACCGCGGCCCGCGGCGCCTTCGGCATCGCCCCACGTTGCATGGGCCTGTGCGCCCGCCCCTCGGCCGAGGGGTCATTGCTGGCGCTACCATGCATCCGGCACCGGCCGTTCTTCATGGCCGGACCTTTGCGGGGGCCACCAGCGCGAGTCCTGGCCCCGCACCGGGCGCCGCGTTGAGGTTCCCAGGCGGGTTCCCGTTGCGTCGCGGACCGATCGGTTTCGGCAAAGGCTCAGGTTGCAAGAGGGTCCGTGCCGGTGCCAGGCCCGTCGACCACTTCAGCGCCGACAGGGGCGTCCGGTGGGCACGCGGGCTCCCCGCGACAATCGGCCGGGCCGTGGTGTTGGACATGGCCGATCGCAAGGTGGGGACAAGGGCGGATCGGCGGTAAGCCGCGGCGTGATTTCGGTTCATGCTACGTTCTTACAATGCCACCCAGGGGGCTAGGCAAGGACTTCGATCCAGGCGACCGGCCGATTGCCCTGTCCCAATGACCGATTGAACTTGACTCCAAGATCGGCACATCCGCAGACTGATCCCATAAAACAGCGGCCAAAATGGCCGCGGTCCCCTGGGAGGACGTACCGATGCTGCGTAATAAAATTTCGCGCCGGCGTGCGATAGCAGGTGTGGGCGGGCTCAGTGCCGCCGCCATCCTGCATTGGCCGGCCAATGCCGCGGAGTTCAGCTTTAAATTCGGGGCTTCGTCGCCGATGGAGCACCCCGCCATGGCACGCTCCAAGGAAGCCGCGGACAAGATCCGGCAGGAAAGCAACGGAAGGCTGGATATCTCCATCTACCCCAACAGCCAGTTGGGCGGCGACACGGCGATGATCTCGCAGGTGATCTCCGGCGCGATGGAGATGTACATCCTGCCCATCGACCTGCTGGCGCCGCGCAATCCGGTGTGCGGCATCACCGGCGTGGGCTTCGCCTTTCCCGACTACGATCATGTCTGGGCGGCGATGGACGGCGACCTGGGCAAGATGCTGCGCGGCACCGTGGCCGATATGGGCCTGCACTGCCTGGAAAACTCCTACGATCACGGGTTCCGCCACGTCACGACGCGCACCAAGCCGATCGTGACGGCCGACGATCTCAAGGGCTTCAAGATCCGCCTGCCGGTGGCGCCGTTCCTGATCTCGTTGTTCCGCCACCTCGGCGCGGCACCCACCGCGCTGAACTTCAATGAGGTCTACAGCGCCCTGCAAACCGGCATCATGGACGGTCAGGAAAACCCGCTGGTGCTGATCGACACCGCCAAGCTGTATGAGGTGCAGAAATTTTGCAGCCTAACCGGCCACGTCTGGTCGGGGTTTCACGTGGCGTTCAACACGGCCACGTGGAAGAAGCTTCCGCCCGATCTCCAGGACCTCGTGGCACGCACCTTCGCCGCGGCTTCGGCGGCGCAGCGCCTGGACTTCAAGGCGATGACCGACGCGGAGCAGAAGAACCTGACCGAGAAGGGCCTGACCTTCAACAAGCCCGACCCCAAATCGTTCCGAGAGGCGTTGGGCAAAAGCGGCTACTATCCCGACATCAAGAAGGCCGCCGGCGACAAGGCATGGTCGGCGCTGGAAAAATACGCCGGCGCATTGGTCTGACAGCGCTAAGCAAACCTCTCAAGGTTTGCGCCCGCACGAGGTTTACAATCCTAGCAATAGATAAAGTACGCCACGGTGTCCGGCGGCTGGGTCTGGTCGTCAGCGTCGCCGAACAGCACCTCCTGGCGCGTGAAAGCATTCGGGGCGAGGGCGGCCACACTGTTGTCGACAAGCAGCGCCCCCATCATCGGGCTCGACCCGAGGACGACGATGATCGACCTCAGCGGCTCCTGCGTTCCTTCCCCCGATTGCCCTGCAACACCGCGAACTCATTTGACCCCAGGCCTTGCGGTACTTACCTATGACTGTTGAAGTCCGCCCCATGAACAAGCCGTTGACGCCCCCCGCACCCCGCTTTACCGGCCGCATGCCCGGCTTGGTCGCGACATTGCCCACCGGTCTCGACGCCCGCGCCGCCGCGGTGCTGCGGGAGATCGTGGAGCAATACGTCGAAACCGGCGAGCCCGTCGGCAGCCGCACGCTGTCCCGCCGCCTGCCGATGAACCTGTCGCCCGCCACCATCCGCAACGTGATGGCCGACCTGACGGATTCGGGTCTGTTGTTCGCGCCCCACACCTCGGCCGGGCGGCTGCCCACCGACCAAGGGCTGCGCCTGTTCGTCGACGGGTTGCTGCATTTCGGCGAACTGACGGAGGATGAGCGGGAGTCGATCTCCGCCACCCTCGCCACCGCCGGCCGCAGCCTCGAAGATACACTGGCCGAGGCCAGCACGATGCTGTCCGGCCTGTCCGCCGCCGCGGGACTGGTATTGGCCCCAAAATCCGAGGGCGCCCTCCGCCACATCGAATTCGTACCCCTCGGGTCGGGCCGAGCGCTGGTGGTGCTGGTGGCGGGCGACGGGCATGTGGAAAACCGGGTGATCGAAATCCCGCCCGGCGTGCCGCCATCGGCCCTGCAGCAGGCCAGCAACTATCTGAACGCTCGCCTTTCCGGCCGTCCCCTGGTCGAGTTACGCGAACTGGTCTCCCAGGAAATGTCCGCCAACCGCACCGAGCTGGACGCCCTGTCGGCGCAGGTCGTCGCTGCCGGTCTGGCCACCTGGACCGGCGAGGGCCGAGGCGGCAGCCTGTTCGTGCGCGGTCAGGCCAGGCTGTTGGCTGATGTGACGCAAATCGAAAGCCTCGCCGCCATTCAGGCGCTGTTCGAACGGCTGGAGGCCCAGGAAACCATGCTGCGCCTGCTGGAACTGGCCGAGCAGTCGGATGGCGTCAGAATTTTCATTGGCGCGGATAGCGGGCTGTTCGGGACCTCCGGCGTGTCGATGGTGGTGGCGCCGGCGCGCGGGGAAGGCGGCCGGATCGTCGGTGCGATCGGGGTGATCGGCCCGACGCGGATCAATTATGGACGGATCATACCGGTTGTGGATTATACCGCCCAGGTGATCGGGCGGTTGTTGGGATAGACGGTGAAGTGTGGCTGCTGTCCCCAGGCTCCGACGGGCGCCTTAAACGTTGGTATTCGTCATGAGTTATCAGGCGGTAGGGAGACCGGCCGGTGTGCAAATGTTCCAGATTGGGGATGCTGCAAATACGAGACAGGGGTATAGGTGGGTCCAACACACACAGCGTGTCAGGCTTGTAGATGTTCGCCCAGGGGAATTCTGACTCCGCACCCGTCTTCTCCACCGATTCTATCTCGACCTCGACCGTAATGGCCCGGCGGATTTTGTCGTACAGAAGAAGTTTCCGTCCGGGACCTTCCAATTCTCGATATTTTCTGGGTGTGTTCCATTGCCGTCCGATCCCCTCACCTGACAGAATATCCCGTATATATGTGTCATTATCAACGCCGGATTTCTTCCCAAAAGACATTTTCATGATCACTCCGACCAGGTCGTTGAGGAGTATACCATCATATAAATACGCTCCGAATTGGCTAAGCATGTCGGAAAACATGCAGATGTCTTTGCCCGAAATCTCGGCATCCACGATCGTATCCGTGCGTCTGAGCGACTCCGAATAATCTCGCTGAACTCGGAAGGTGGAGATTTTTTGCTGGGGTTGCAGTCCAAGCAGATCGGACATGAAGGACGCCAGAAATAATGGGTTGTCTTGGCGTGATATCGCGAGGAGCGATACCAGTGCATTGGTGAAATGGTTCTCACCTTGCACGTAATGCCGAAACATATTGGGAGCTGATAAATCATCGGTTTGCATGCCCACTCTCCTCCGTCCCGATACCGATATGCGCCCGGTTTCCCAAGGGTGCCACCGGCTTGGCGGGTCGTCCAGCCGTGAATGTGCGCCGGTTCTTTGGACGCTGCGTTGACAGAGGCTGGTACGTACCATATACCACCGCATGGCGATCATCGGATGTAAGGATCGGGGAACCGAGCGGTTCCTGGCCGGGGAGCGCGTGCGGGAGTTCGAGGGCGTAGCCAAGGCTGCGGCGAAGGCGCTCACACGCCTCCAAGCCGCGACGGTTCTTGCCGATCTCCGGTCGCCGCCATCGAACCGGTTCGAAGCACTGCGGGGAGACAGGATTGGGCAGTACAGCATTCGAATCAACGGGCAATACCGTATTTGCTTCAAATGGTTGCCGCGTGCACCAATTCCGGTCGGGATGGACCTGCTCTTCGCGTCAGGGGATGCGACGGATGTCGAAATCGTGGATTATCACTAAGCTGTCGAGCCAAGGAGACATAGGATGAACCCGCCCACCGACAATCTTCCGCCGATTCATCCCGGAGAATTCCTCCGGGATGAATTGGAGGCGCTTGGCCTCAGCGCTCGGAAATTCGCTGAACATGTCCATGTGCCTCATAATGCCATTACGGGTATTATGAACGGGGACCGTGCGATCAGCGTGCAGATGGCGATCCGTCTCGGTCGGGCGTTCGGTACCACGCCGCAATATTGGCAGAATTTGCAGGCGATCTACGATCTGAAGCGTGCGCTGGCGGAAATGCCCGCGGATGCCCTGGCGATTGAAGCCTATGGTGCGGCATAAGGCGGCGGCTTATCAACATGGCGATCTCCTTCGAACCATTACGCCGGCATTTCGTCGCCGCTATCAGCGGTTTCGACATGCGCGAACCCATCGACCCCGCGACCGTGCGCTTGTTCGAGGATGCTATCGACCGCTTCGCGGTGCTCGTGTTTCCCAGCCAACAAGTCGGCGATGCACAGCAATTGGCATTCACCGCCAATTTCGGACCGCCCGACATTGGCCGCAAGAAAGCGGTCAAAACGGCTGACAGCCGGCTGCCGATTGAGATGATCGACCTGTCGAACCTCGACGAAAACGGCTACGTCATCGACCCGCACCACCGCCGGGTTCTGTCGCTGCTCGGCACGCGCCTGTGGCACTCCGACAGTTCCTATCAGCGTCCGGCGGCGAAATTTTCGATGTTGCGGGCGGTGACGGTGCCCCCATGGGGCGGAGAGACCGAGTTCGCAGACTGCCGCGCAGCGTACGATGCTTTGCCGGACGTCTTGCGAGCGGAGGCGGAGGATCGTTTCGCCGAACATTGGGTGCATCACTCTCGTTCGACCCTGGGGTGGGAGCCGACCGAAGAAGAAATCCGCGGCGCCATGGACCCGGTGCGCTGGCCGCTGGTGCGGGTGCACGCCGGCAGCGGGCGCAAGACACTGTATATCGGTGCGCACGCACGACGGGTGATCGGCATGCCGCTGCCCGCCGGCCGCATTTTGTTGCGGGACTTGCAGGAGTACGCAACGCAGCCGGAGTTTGTTTATCGCCACGCGTGGCAACCCGGCGATCTGGTGCTGTGGGACAATCGCGCGGCGATGCATCGTGGTTACCGTTACGATCTGAACCACATCCGGGACATGCGGCGGACGACGGTGCTCGACCCCGCGTCGGTGCATGAGCGCGATTGTGGGGACGACGGCATTTGCACGAAGGCGCCGACTGCCGCACACTGAGGCAAATGCTTCGGGAGTGGGGACAGGATGGCAATCGAATGGACCAGCAGTGTCGTGTCCGTCGCGGGCACGGAACTGCATATACGGCGCGGGGGGAAGGGCGCGCCCATCGTGGTGTTGCACCGCGACATCGGCTCCCCTGACAGTCTGGCATTCTACGACGCCCTGGCCGCCCATCACGATGTTATCGTTCCCAATCACCCCGGATACGGTTCGTCGCCGCGGGCCGATTGGCTGGCCAATGTCCGCGATGTCGCGGCCCTGTATCGGGCAATGCTGGGGGACCTCGGCCTGGGATCGGCCACGCTGGTGGGCCTGGGCTTCGGCGGCTGGATCGCGGCGGAGATGGCGTGCTTCGCCCCGCACGACACGCCCCGGCTGGTGCTGGCCGGCGCCATGGGAATCAAGCCCCCGGTCGGCGACATCTGCGATCAGGCGCTGATCGGCTACATCGAATACGTGAAGGAAGGCTGCCACGACCCGGCCACCTTCGGGCGTATCTATGGCGAACGCCCGACCTCGGAACAACTGGTGCTGTGGGACCTTTGCCGGGAGATGTCGTTCCGTCTGGCGTGGAAACCCTACATGTTCAACCTGTCGCTGCCGCAACTGCTGCGCGGCGTGCAGTCGAAGGCCCTGATTGTGTGGGGCGACGACGACCGCATCGTTCCGCCCAGCGCGGGTGCGGTCTACGCGGAAAGCCTGCCAAACGCGAAGCTGGTCACCATCGCCGACGCCGGGCACCTGATCGAAATGGAGCAACCCGACGCGTTTGCCCAGGCGGTCCTTTCCTTCATCGCCTCCAAATAGGGAGCACGACCATGCATCTGATGTATTTCACGGAACAACCGATGAAGGACTACCCGCAGGAAGCGGGTAACGACATTGGCTTCACATCGCTGCTGATGTCGAACAAGCACTTCAATCCGATCGACGGCAGCCGCCTGTATAACGAATTCCTGGAGAACTACGTCTACGCCGAGGAAATGGGCGTCGACGGCATCATGCTGAATGAGCACCACAACGCCCCGTTCTGCATGCAGGCGAAGGCGAACATTTTTGCCTCCCTGCTCGCCGGCATGACCAAGCGGGTGAAGATCGTGCTGCTGGGCAATCCCCTACCGCTGAACGACAACCCGGTCCGGCTGGCGGAAGAGCTGGCGATGATCGATATGATCTCCAAGGGCCGCCTTGTTTCGGGCTTCGTGCGCGGCGGCGGGCAGGAGCAGTTGGCGACCAACGCCAACCCCGCTTACAATCGCGAGCGCTTCCAGGAAGCGCACGACCTGATCGTGAAAACCTGGACGCAGCCGGGTCCGTTCCGGTGGGAGGGCAAGCACTACCACCAGCGCGTCGTGAACCCCTGGGCGCTGCCGCTGCAACAGCCACACCCGCGCATCTGGATTCCCGGCGTCATCAGTCACGAAACGATCATCTGGGCCGCGCAGAACGGGTATCCCTATATCTGCCTGAATACCTCAATCGACGATACGAAGAAGATCTGGCAGCGCTACGACGCGGCAGCGGCCGAGGTCGGATACACACCGGGGACAGAGCATCGCGGCTATCTGATCCGTTGCCACGTCGCCGAAACGGAAGAAAAAGCGCTGGAAAGTGCTCGTCAGTTCCTGTGGATGGATGGCGAGTTTACCGGCCGCCTGAAGCCGGTCTGGGCATCGCCGTCGGGGTATTTCTCCCCGTCGTCGCGGCAGACCTTCGTGGAGTTCGTGGCGGGCCAAAGCGCGTCGCCAACCCGCCCGCGAAAGACGTTCGAGCAGCAGCTTGGGGATTTGCAGATCGTTGCCGGCACACCGGAGCAGGTTGTCAAATCTCTGCGCACCATCATGCGGGAAACCCGGCCGGGCATTATGGCGTTCTGGGGCAACGAAGGCCGCATGACCCAGGCCGACGCCCAGACGTCCATCCGCCTGCTCGGACAGGAGGTGATGCCGGCGCTGCGGGAAACCGCGAAGGAACTGGACCTGAAAAGCCCGTTCGAAGCCAATATGCCGGTCAGCCGCGCATGGGCGGAAGCGCAAGCCCAGAAGCAGGCGGCGGAGTAGCCTCTCACCGTCATGGCGGGCGAAGGTTCGCCATGACGGTGAGAGAGTAGTGCGCCGCCCTTATTACCCGATTACCAGGTGTGAACGGCCTTGCGCCTGGTGCGTTCCACGACGACCGGGTTGTTATTGACGGCACCTTTGATCTCCTTCGCGGAACCCGCGATGCGATCCTTGTCCATGGCTGGATACTCCTGCCGGGATGCTGCCCAGACAGTTACGTTCCGCCCCCTCCCCAACCCCAACGCCCCGCGCCATACTCCCCGCATGATCCCACTTTCCATCCTGGACCTCTCCCCCATCCCCGAAGGCAGCGACGCCGGCGTCGCCCTTCGCAACTCGGCCGACCTCGCCCGCCACGCGGAGAAGCTCGGCTTCCAGCGCTTCTGGATGGCCGAGCACCACAACCTGCCGGGGATCGCGAGCGCGGCGACGGCCGTGGCGCTGGCGCATGTTGCAGCCGGCACCAGCACGATCAAAATCGGCGCCGGGGGCATCATGCTGCCCAACCACGCCCCGCTGATCATCGCCGAACAGTTCGGCACCCTCGCGGCGCTGCATCCCGGCCGGGTGGAGCTGGCCCTCGGCCGCGCCCCAGGTTCCGACCAGATCACCGCCCGCGCGATGCGGCGGACGCTGACGGGGGGCGACGACTTCCCGCAGGACGTGGTGGAGCTGATGCACTACTTCCAGCCGCCCGAACCCAACCAGGCGATCGTGGCGGTGCCGGGGGCGGGGCTGAATGTGCCCATCTGGATCCTGGGCTCGTCCACCTACGGCGCGCAACTCGCGGCGATGCTGGGGCTGCCCTACGGCTTCGCCTCGCATTTCGCGCCGGCGATGATGATGGACGCCATCGCGATCTACCGGCAGCGTTTTCGTCCGTCCGCGCAGCTCGACAAACCCCGCGTCATGCTGGGCCTCAACCTGGTGGCGGCGGACACGGATGAGGAAGCGCGGTTCCTGTTCTCCTCCACCCAGCAATCCTTCCTGAACATCCGGCGCGGGCGGCCAGCCAGGCTGCCCGCGCCGGTCGCTAACATGGAAATCGACGCCTACGGGCGGGCGATGCTGGACGACGCGCTGTCCTGCGCCGTCGTGGGCAGCCTCGAAACCGTCCGCCGCGGGCTGGAGGCATTTGCCGAACGCACCGGCGCCGACGAGTTCATGGTGACGTCCAACATCCACGACCACGCAAAGCGCAAACGATCGTTCGAAATCCTGGCCGAAGCCCACGGGGGAATGCGGCCACCGGGCTGAAACCGTCCACATCCACCGCGAACCCTCAATCGCGCCCGCTGACCCACATTTGCCAAGCTGTGTCCGACCCGGCAAAACCGCTCCGACATCATGGGAGCGAAATGCATGAACTGGAAGCCGATCGCGGCAATCGCGGTAACCTTGCTTGCCACGGCCGCGGCACACGCCGCCACGACGTGGGAGGCCTATGTCTACAACCCCGTCGCCAGCCAGCCAGCGGTCGCCGCCACGATCCGCTTCATCGATGAGGTGAAGCAGAAGACCAACGGCGAGCTGCTGGTGAATCTGCACCTCGGCGGCAGCCTGCCCATCAAAGCCGACGGCATCACCGCGGCTGTGGGCGACAACATCGTGCAGTTCGGCGACGACGGCTTCGCCACCGGCACCATCCCCATCACCGGCATGCTGCGTCTGCCGCTGCTGCTGCAAAACTACGACGAATTGGCCAAGGCGATGGAAATCATCCGCCCCAACCTCGAAGCCGCCTATGCCAAGCGCGGCATTGTTATGCTGGGGCAATACACCTACCCTTTTCAGGTGCTGTGGGGAAAAAAGAAGATCACCTCGCTGGCCGACATCAAGGGCCTGAAGCTGCGCGTGACATCCGTCGAGCAGGGTGAGTTCATCCGCCGCTTCGGCGGCGTGCCGCTGACCATGGGCAGCCCCGACGTCGCCGCCGCGCTGGATCGCGGCGTGGTGGAGGGCGCGTTGACCGCCAGCTCCGGCGGCGGGCTGGTGTGGCACGACCTCCTGAAATACCGCTACGGCTTCCCGACCTCCTATGTGAACTCCACCTTCGTGGTGAACAAGGAAGCGTTCGACGCCCTGCCGCCCGCCACGCAGAAAATCGTGCGGGAGTCCGGTGCCGAACAGGCGAAATGGGCCATCAAGGAGATGCAGCGGCTGGAAGACGAAGTCACCGCCCAATTCGCCAAAGAGGGCATGATCGTCACCGCGGCCACCCCGGACGAGATCAAGCTGGCCACCGACAAACTGCGCCCGTACTGGGATGAGTGGGCCAAGGCCAAAGGGCCGGAAGCCACCGCCATTCTGGCCAAAATCCGAGCGGCCGTGGGGCGCTGATGGAAAAGGACGCGGAATTTCCGGGGGAAGAAACGGAAGACGCGTTCCATCCCGCCCCCACCTGGATGGAACGCGGCTGCATGGCGGTGTGCGAGATCGGCATCGCCGTTATCGCCATCGTCGTGATCACCGAACTGATCACCCGCAACGTCTTCGGCTTCTCCTTCGAGGCGTCGGAGGAACTCGGCGGCTACATCATCGTCGGCATCTCGTTCCTGTCCCTGCCGGTGTGCCAGGTATTCCGCGCCTACCACCATGTGCAGTTCATCCAGAACCGGCTCTCGCCGCGGATGCGGGCGCTGTCGCATCTGGTGTTCGACCTGCTGTCGCTGGTGTTTACCTGCGTTCTGTTTTGGCAACTCAGCCGGTTCGTGCTGCAATCGTATAAATCCGGGGATCAGTCCCCGACCCTGCTGGCCACGCCTTTGTGGATCCCCCAGGCGATCATGCCCATCGGCATCGCGGCGGTGACGGTGTCCCTGCTGCGCTCGGCCTGGGGCAATTGGCGGCGATTCGTCGCGGCGGGGCAATAGACCATGCATCTCGCGATCCAACTGATCGGATCCTTCGGGATTTTCCTGCTGCTGCTCGCCGCCGGCATGGCGGTGCCCTTCGCCATTGCCGTCCCCGGCGTGATCTACCTGCTGATGCAGAACGGCCTGACCGCCCTGAAAGGCATCGGGCTGATCACCTGGGGGAGCATGTACAGCTTCACCCTGACCGCCATCCCGCTGTTCGTGCTGATGGCGGAGATGATGCAACGCAGCGGCCTGTCGTTCCGCATCTATCGCGGACTGGCGAAGATGGTGGCGCGCCTGCCGGGCGGGTTGTTGCAAACCAATATCGTGGGATGCGCGCTGTTCGCGTCCATCAGCGGGTCGTCCGTGGCCACGGCGGCCTCCATCGGGGGCGTCGCGCTGCCGCAACTGGTGGCGCGCAAATACGACCGGCGGCTGTCGGCGGGATCGCTGGCGGCCGGGGGCACGCTAGGCATCCTGCTGCCCCCGTCGATCGCGATGATCATCTACGGGTCCTTTACCGAAACATCGGTGGCGAAACTGTTCATGGCCGGCGTCATCCCCGGCATCATGCTGACGCTGATGTTCATGGCCTACATCGCCGTGCGCTCGTTCTGGGGCGGCGCGGTCCCCAAAGAGACCGGGGAGGGCGGACCGTCGTACCTGGCCGCCCTGGCGGATATCGTGCCCTTCGCGCTGCTGATCTGCGGCATCATGGGCAGCATCTACGCGGGCTGGGCCACGCCGACCGAGGCAGCCTCCGGCGGGTGCCTGTTCGCGTTAATTCTCTGCATCGTTTGGGGCGACCTGACCTGGCGGCATTTCCTGGATGCCATGCACCGCACCGTGCAAATCTGCGGCAACCTGCTGTTCATCATCTACGCCGCCTACATCTACGCCTATGCCATCGGCGTGGCGGGGGTGGGGGAGGCCGTGACGTCCTGGCTGGTAGGCCTGAATCTGTCCCACTTTGAATTCTTCGGCGCCCTGTTCATCCTGTACACCGTGCTCGGTTGCCTGGTCGAAAGTATCGGCATGATCGTGATCACCGTGCCGCTGCTCTATCCCGTGCTGGGAAATTACGGGATCGACCCGATCTGGTTCGGGGTGATCCTGGTGATGTATGTGGAGCTGGGGCAAATCTCCCCGCCGATCGGGATCAACCTGTTCGTGATCCAGAGCATTTGGGACGGGGAGCTGAGCGACGTGGTGATGGGCACGATTCCGTTCCATATCATCATGTTTGTGCTGCTGGCGCTGTTGACCGTGTTCCCGCAGCTGGCGCTTTGGTTGCCGGGACAGATGGGGTGATTGGGGCGATATTTTTAACTGTCATGGCGGGCGAATGTGCCACAGTCGGAGCAGTTGTTGTTCAACGAGCCCCAAGCCGCAATTGCACCGCCCACCGCCCCGCGCGATAAGCTACCCACCAGTAGCCTCCCGGAGCCTCCATCCCATGCAAATCTCCCCCACCGGCCAGACGCTCGGCGCTCGCGTCGAGGGCATCGACCTCCAGCATCCCCTGTCCAAGACCGATATCCGTACCATTCTGCGCGCCCTGGGCGAACACGGCGTGCTGTGCTTCCCTCGCCAGACCTTGGACGTCGACGCTTTCGCCGATTTCGGAAAATGCTTCGGCGGGCTGGAGATCAACGTCGCCAACATGTTCCATGAGCCCAACCACCCCGAGGTCATGATCCTGTCCAACATCCAGAAGGACGGGAAGCCGATCGGCCTCGGCGACGCGGGCCAAGGCTGGCACACCGATATGTCGTACAGCGAGCCGATCGCGCTGACGACCATCCTGCACGCCCAGCTCGTGCCGCAACGCAACGGCCAGCCAGTGGGAAACACCGAGTTCCGCAACATGCACGCGGCTTACGAAGACCTCCCCCCGGACATCAAAGCGAAAATCGAAGGCCGCACCGCCACCCACGACTTCAACAAATTCTGGGAGATGATGCGCGCCCGCCCCGGCAACACCCGCCCACCCCTGACCGAGGCGCAGCGCAAGCGCAAACCCCCCGTATCCCACCCCATCGCCTACACCCACCCGATCACGGGGAAAAAGGTGCTGTACTGCACCATCGGCTACGTCACCCACATCGACGGGATGGACCCCAACGAAAGCGCGGAGTTGTTGGATTTCCTTTACAAACATCAGGATGGAGAAAAATACCTGTATGCCCACCGCTGGACCCAGGGCGACGTGCTGATGTGGGACAATATCGGCACCACCCACAACGCCATCCCCGACTACGGCGACATCCCCCGCTACATGCGGCGGGTGCAGGTGCTGGCGGACCTCGACTACCCCGCCATGGTGGCGTGACCGCGGACGACCCCAGGCGTTTCGTCGCCACCGTCGTCGCGGCGCAGGTGCTGGTGCAAATCGGCGCCTTCGCCCTGCCGGCTCTGCTGCCCGGCTATATCGACCGCTGGCACCTGAGCAAAACCGAGGCCGGCTGGCTCATCGGCATCTTCTTCGCCGCCTACGTGGCCGCCGTGCCCGTGCTGGTGGCGCTAACGGACCGCGTTCCCGCCCGCCGTGTCTACATGACCGGGGCGGCTCTGACCGCGCTCTCCCACCTCGGTTTCGCCCTCATAGCCGACGGCTTCTGGTCCGGCTTGTTTCTGCGCGCCATCGCCGGGGTGGGCTGGGCAGGCGCCTACATGCCGGGCCTGAAGGCTATCGCCGACCGGCTGGAGGGCACGACGCAATCCCGAGCGGTATCGTGGCACGCGGCCGGGGTGGGCATCGCGGGGGCCAGTTCGTTCGTCGTCGCCGGCCTGCTGGACGCGATCGCCGGCCCGCGCGCAGCCTTCCTGTTCGGCGCCGTCGCCGCCCTGGGGGCGCTGGCCATCGCCGCGGTCGTCATGCCCGCCACCACCCCGCGGGAAACCAACACCCACGCTTTGCTGGATTTCCGCCCTGTGTTCCGCAACCGCGCCGCCATGGCCTGGATCGCGGGCTACACGGTGCACACGTGGGAGCTCGCGGCCCTCCGCGCCTGGGGGGTCACATTCCTGACCGCCACGGCCGCTCGGCTGGGCGCGCCCGCCTGGATGCCGGGGGCGACGGTGCTGTTCACCGCCGCGGGGTTGGTGGGCATCGTGGTGTCCGTCACCGGCAACGAAACCGCGCAGAGGCACGGCCGAGCGCGGGTGGTGCTCTGGGCCATGACCGCGGCGGCTGGCCTGTCGGTGCTGGCGGGCTGGACGACGGCGGTTTCGTTGCCTCTGGCGGTGGCGTTGGTGCTGCTGTGGAACGCCGCCATCTACCTGGATAGCTCGGCTTTGACCGCCGGCACGGTGCAAGCCACGGACAAGTCGTTACGTGGAGCGACCATGGGCCTGCACAGCATGGCCGGCTACACCGGGGGCTTCCTCGGCCCCCTCGGCGTCGGCCTGATGCTGGACCTCGCGGGGGACAACGCGCTCGGCTGGGGGTTGGGGTTCGGGCATCTGGCGGCGGTGACCCTGACCGGGCTGGCGGTGCTGCGGCGGCTTGGGCGTTCCTGACCAATCCGCTATGATCCCAGCCCGCACATGGAGGCACCGACATGGACACCGCCGAAGACATCAAGGACCTGGTCCGCACCCGCTACGGCAGCATCGCCGCGGCTTCATCGTCCTGCTGCGCGCCCGCCGCGCCGTCCTGCTGCGGAGACTCCAACCAGATTGGCTACTCGGATGCCGAGCTCGCGTCGCTGCCGGAGGGGGCCAATCTCGGCCTCGGCTGCGGCAACCCGCAGGCCATCGCGGCGCTGAAGCCGGGGGAAACGGTGATCGACCTGGGCAGCGGCGCCGGCATCGACTGCTTCCTGGCGGCCCAGCAGGTCGGCCCCGCCGGAAGGGTGATCGGCGTCGATATGACCCACGAAATGCTGAAAAAGGCCCGCGCCAACGCCACCAAGGTCGGCGCGTTGAATGTCGAATTCCGGCTGGGGGAGATCGAGCACCTCCCCATCGCGGACAACACCGCCGACGCCATTCTGTCCAACTGCGTGATCAACCTGGTGCCGGACAAAGCCCAGGTCTTCCGGGAGGCGTTCCGCGTCCTCAAATCCGGCGGTCGCCTGGCAATCTCCGACGTGGTGAACGCCGCCGCGCTGCCGCCCGCCCTCGCCGCCGACCCGGCGTTGCTATGCGGCTGCGTGTCCGGCGCCGCCCCGGTGGAACGGATAGAAGCCTGGCTGGCCGAGGCCGGCTTCACCGCCATCGCCGTGACCAAACAGCCGGGGAGCCGCGACATGATCGCCACCTGGGCACCGGGTACGGGGATCGAGGACTACGTCGTCTCCGCGACCATCGAGGCGGTCAAGCCGTAGCGGGTGGCTACTCCGGCCCCCCGTTCGCCATCCATCCCCCATCGACCGGGATCACCGCCCCGTTGATCCACGCCGCCCCCGGCGACCCGAGGAACGCCGCCATCGCCGCGATGTCCTGCGGCTTGCCGAGGCGGGCCAGCGGCGTGCGCGCCTTCATCGTATCCGTCTTGAGGGTGCCCCGCTGCACCAGCGCCATCACCATCTCGGTCTCCACATAGCCCGGCGCGATGGCGTTAACCCGCACGCCATGCGGCCCCCACTCGATCGCCAGGGTCCTTATGAGGTTGGCCACAGCCGCCTTCGTCGCCGTATAGGCCGCTCGGTTTGCCCCGGCCGTCAGCCCGTAGATGGAGCTGGTGGCGAGGATCAGCCCCGCCCCCCGCGGGATCATCCGCCGCCCGGCCGCCTGGCAGGTCAGGAACACCCCGGTCAGATTGAGGTCCAGCACCTGCTGCCAATCGGCTTCCGTGAGGTCCAGGCTAGGCTTGTTGGCCGCCATGCCGGCATTGGCGAAGGCCACGTCCACCCCGCCCCAGCGCCGGTCCATGGCGGCAAAGGCGGCTTCCGTTTCCTCGGCGCTGGTGGCGGAGCCCTGGATGCATAGCCAGTCGTCCGGCGCGTCCTTCACCGGGGTGCGGTCGAGGATGCAGATGCGGGCGTTGCGCGCGGCGTAGGCCTCCGCGGTCGCTCGGCCGATGCCATGGGCGCCGCCAGTGATGAAGACGCGGGTGCCTGGGGGTGGGTTGAGGTCGAGCGGGGGGATTGGGGGCATGGTTGGGGTCCGTTGGGGGCAGGGAGCTTCTCAAAGAGAGGGAGGGAAGGTCGATGGGTTTGTTGATATGCCAATCTGCCAGAGACGCCAACCAGGCCCTTCAGTCCGCTCGGCAATGCTTCCAGTGCAAACCGTCCTACCCCACAAACTCCATCGCACACCCAAACGCCGCCGAAGCCGGCACCACCACCCGGCCTTCCTCCCGCCAGAACCCCGCGACCTTCCCCATTTCCAATGCTCTCGCCGCCTTATCCAGCGACCGGGTCCGAAACGTCAACGCCGCCATGAACTCCGCCCTCCCATCGCCTCCCGGTGCGGCCTCCCCGAACTGATTGACCAGCGCCTCGTGCGTCAAAACATCGAACCGCGACATCCCAACCGCCAGCGAGCACCCACCCGGAACCTCCCGCATTGCGTCCGCCCCAAACATCCGCGCGAACACCCCACATGAGACCGAGGGATCCCGCGACGCGATCACCGCTCGAGCCACAGCCACCACGCCATTGGCATGGTGCCGCCACTCATCGCGCCAGACCAAATGCCGGGTGAAGTGGTGGCAGAAATACACCCGCCCGGCCGCGACCGTGCCCGGCGTCAAAGTCACCGTCCGAAACGTCGCATCCCCTGACGTGCCATCGTCCAGCGTCACGGGGCGGGAGAACTCCAGCGGCTTCCCGCACGGCACCCCAGCCTCGACCAGCGCGGCGTGAACCGACGCGGAATCCTCCGTCCCGAACACCAACCCGTTCAGCCCGAAGGGCGTGCCCAGCACATCCGGCCGGCGCGTATCCCCCGGTGGCGCGGCGATCAGCTCCAAATAATCCGTCCCGAACATCGCCAGATGGTTCATCGAGCCGAGCGTATGGTAGCCGCGCGGTGTCAGGGTGAAGCCGAGGCGGCGGTAAGCCTCCGCCCCCGCGTCGATCTGGTCGCGGACGTTGACCACCACATGGTCGAGAGTCGGCATGGGGAGGGGCATGGGGCGATCCTCGGGCGTTTGCGCAATCCTGGCGCGTTTTCCGGTTGTGCCTCACAGGCCGGAGGTGGTCGGCTCAGGGCCGACCATGACGGGTTTACGCGAAGCGCCGCACAAGAAAAAGGCGGTGCCCAGGGGGGTGGGCACCGCCGAGTTCGGGGGGAAACGTCTCGTGGCCCTAAGCCACGCGCCTATAAATTGGGTGCGAGAACCCCAATTCAAGCCGCTGCGGCGATGGAATCTCCAACGATTTGCACGATCCGGTCCAGCGTGGCCTCCGGCGTCATCAGCGGCGGCGCGAGGCACAGCGAGTCCCCGCTGGCCGGCGGCCCATCCCCACCCGCACGCTGGCGCATGATCAGGCCGCGCTTGCCGGCCTCGGCTACCACCCGCGCGCCCATGCCCAGCGCCGGTTTTTTTGACCCCTGGTCCTCCACCAGCTCGACGGCCCCGAGCATGCCGAGGCCGCGGACGTCGCCGACCGAAGGCAACGACCGAAGCGTTTCAAGCCCCGCCAGCAGCCGCTTGCCCATGACGGCGGCGCGCTCGACCAGGCCTTCTTTCTCAATGATATCGATGTTCGCCAGACCCACGGCGCAGCAGACGGGATGGCCGGAGTAGGTCGCCGCGTGCATGAATTTCTCGTCCATCGGCGCGTCCTCGATCGCCGCGTGGATTTTCTTCGACACCAGCACCCCGCCCAGCGGCAGGTAACCCGACGTCACCCCCTTGGCGAAGGACATCAGGTCCGGCTCCACCCCCCAATGCCCGAGGGCGAACCACTTCCCGGTGCGCCCGAACCCGGTGATGACCTCGTCGGCGATCAGCAGCACGCCATGGCGGTCGCAGATTTCGCGCAGGCGGGGGAAGTAGGTGGCCGGCGGCACGATGACCCCGCCGGCACCCATGACGGGCTCGCAGATAATGGCGGCCACGGTGTCGGCGCCGTACTGGAGAATAGCCTCCTCCACCGCGTCCGCCGCGCCGATCCCAGCGTCCCCGTTGCCCGGCCAGCGATACGGGTAGGGCGGCACCACCTGGTGGAAGTTGGGCACCATCGGGCCGAACATCTTCTGGTAACCCGGCAGGGAGGTGGCGCTCATGGCCGCCATGGTGACCCCGTGGTAACCGTAGGAGCGGGAGATGATCTTCACCTTGTCCGGCTTGCCCATGCGCTTCCAGTAGTAGCGGGCGAACTTAAAGGCGGATTCGTTGGACTCCGCGCCCCCGGTGGTGAAGTAGGCGGCGGCCATGTTGGAATACGAAAGGCCCACGATGCGCTCCGCCAGCCGGATGGCCGGCTCGTTGGAGAACCCCGCATAGGCGGACGCATACGCCAGCTTTTCCATCTGCGCGGCGGACGCCGCCGCCAGTTCCTTCCGTCCGTGCCCGATATTGACGTTCCACAGGCACGACAGCCCGTCGATGTATTCCTTCCCGTCATCGGTCCGCAGCATCGCGCCCTTGCCGCTGACGAAGATCTTCGCCGAGGCATGGTCCTTCGGGTGGTGCAGCGGGTGGATGAGATGCCGTTGATCCGCTTCGAACAGCGTGGTGACGTCGTTCATGGTGGCCTCCGCCTGGGGTTTGTCGCTGGAAACCTAGCTTGTGGGTGTCCCCCAAGGGAAGGCGACATGGAAGACGATTGCGCGGCAAGGGCGGGACCGGTAAACCTTGGCCCGTCGCGGGTGTAGCTCAATGGTAGAGTCCCAGCCTTCCAAGCTGGCTGTGCGGGTTCGATTCCCGTCACCCGCTCCAATCCCTTCACGTGCAACCCTGGCCGATCCGTGCCATAACCCTGGCCATGGACACCACATACCGGGTGCTTCCCCGGCCCGGCGGGGGATTTCTCGTTGAACTCGTCAAGCCCGGCACCCTGCCGCGCACCGCCGAGGGCTTCGCCACGATCGACGAAGCGCAGGCCTGGATTGCTCGGGACAAGCGCATGGAGGCGCATCCCCCAGCCCGCCTGATCAGCCGCGGCGCGGGATCGCGCGGGGGCTGACACACCTGGCACAGCACCGCCTTCGCGCTCCGGCGACGCGCGGAAATTTCAATTTTTAATCGAGGAGGAGATAGCGGAGTTCCACAAACGATCCCCTGGAGATCAGAATTTACGATAGACGGTGGGTATCTCAACGAGCGTATCTCAGGATTGTAGCCGCCTCATCGAAACATTGCCAATAGCCAAGTTGCAAGCTGCCTGGAACATCGGCCAGCCCTGATAAATCGCCCGGAGTTATCTCATGGCACAGGATATATGCATGGTAAAATAAAACTGCTTCGTACGCAACATTGAGCCAGGGGGGCACATTATCTTGTCATCATCCAGATGGGCGACGAATTTATCCCGGTAACGGCGCATGGTATCAATTTGCCGCTGGAAACCTACAGCGTCTATACCCAAACGGGACAGCATCTCATTTTCGAACATCTGAGCATCGATTATGATTTTACTACAGGAATAGTTTCCCCGCCTGTTGCCAAACAGCTTGCACCACTCCAGAACGCATAAATCCAGAAAATTGTTATTTATCTGCCTCCAAAAAGAGGCGTGGATATGATTCTCTGAATGCAACCGTTCCCCATGGTCGGACTGGCCTGCCCGATAATAAGCAAAATTCCGCACGAAGCTCGAACAGGTTAAACTTACACGCCGTAGCCGCTCCCGTCGAGTCATGCCAACCCCGCAAGCAATGCGCGCAGTGCTGTCTCGAATTCAGGTAAATCCTCTCGAACGGTGGACCAAACCCGGTCCAGGTCGATATTGAAGTACCCATGTGTCAGCGCATTGCGCATGCCGTAAGCCTAACGCCAGGGCAGCTCGGCATGGGCTGCGATAAAATCCGGATCGCGTTGGCGGATATTCTGCGCGGCTTCACCGGCCCAATCATACCGGCACCGCTTCCCGCAACACCCGCCCTCGCATCGCCTCTGGCAAAGCCCCCGGAGTCGCCACGTCTACCGGAATCCCCAACAACTCCCCCAACTCCGAGACAATTGCCCCGACGTCGAACAGCGACATCCGCTCCTCCGGATCGACCAGCAGGTCCAGATCGCTGGCCTCGGTATCCTCCCCCAGCGCGACCGATCCAAACACCCGCGGATTGCCCGCGCGATGCGCGGCCACCACCGCTCGGATCGCGTCACGATGGCGCACCAGCAACTCGGACGGCTTCATGGCATCCGCCTCCTACCGCCCGCAGGGCGCCCATTACCATATGTCTGCCATACCCGGCACATGACTCTACGCGGCTACGAACTGCGGTACGTCGATCTCATTGCTCCGCTGCCGCATGGCATAAGCATCGTGCCAAGCCTGCATCCGCAGCAGCGTGTCCATGCTGACCCCGAACGCCTTCTCGATCCGCAGCGCCATTTCCGGCGACAGCGCCGTATGTCCGTTCACCAGATCGGACAACGTCGCCCGACGCACCCCCAGCGCCGACGCCGCTCGGGTCACCGACAGGCCGAGTTCGGCCAGAATTTCCTCCCGGATGAATTCCCCGGGGGAGGAAGGCTGCATGCCAATCTTAACCGGTGAGTCGCCCATCAGTGATAATCCTCCAAATTCAGATCGCGGATTTCGCCGTTGTGGACGGAAAACGTGATCCGCCAATTACCGGATGCCGCGATGCTCCAGGTTCCCGCGCGATCCCCGCTCAGCGGATGAATGCGCCAGCCGGGCGGCCCAATCACCCCATCCATGTCGGATGCCGCGATTAAAGCGGTCAGAATACGCCGCACCCGCCCGACGAGATCCTGCCGGAGTTCGCTGGTGTCATTGCCCTCGATCAGACGCCGCAAGCCCCGGTGGCGGATGCTACCGATTTCCATGATGGAGACTGTACGCTATAACCGTACAAAATGCAAGCCCCCCTTGCATCCCAACCCCCAAAGCGTTCCTCTCCCCACCCCATGGACTCCACCCTCGCCGCCAACGTCATGCACTTCGCGCGCCTCCTCCGCCGCGCCGGCCTCCCCGTCGGCCCGGCAGAGGCCATCGCCGCGCAAAACGCCCTGACGCAGATCGACCTTGCCTCGAAAACCGAAGCCCGAACCGCGCTTCGCACCTCCATGATCCACCGCCACGAACACCAGGAGGTGTTCGATCAGGCCTTCGCCCTGTTCTGGCGCGACCCCTCCGCCGCCGAACAGGCGGCCGCCATGGCGTTACTGGAAGCACAAAAGGAAAAGAAGCTCGAACGCCCCCCCCCCGGCCTCCCGCCGGATCGCGGAAGCCTTCGCCCCCAAGACCGACCGCAAGCCGCAACCGCAGGACGAACCCCCAGTCCAAGACGCGGTGATGACCGTGTCCGACCAGGAACGCCTCCAATCCATGGATTTCGAGGCTATGAGCGCCGATGAAATCGCCGCCGCCAAACGTGAAATCCGCCGGCTAACCCTGCCGCTCGACCTGCGTCGCACCCGTCGCACCCGGCCGGATCCGAACGGCCCGATCACCGACCTCCGCCGTACCATCCACAACAGTCTCCGCCATGGTGGCGAGATTTTCGAAATCGCCAGGGAACGCCGCACCACCCGTCCGCCGCCGCTGGTGGTGCTGTGCGACATCTCGGGGTCGATGTCGCGCTATGCCCAGGTCTTGCTGCACTTCCTTCACGCCGTCACCAACCAGCGCGACCGCGTGCACAGCTTCCTGTTCGGCACCCGCCTGTCCAACGTCACCCGACAGCTTAAAGCCCGCGACCCGGAGGTCGCCTTCCAGATGGTCGCCCACGCCGTGCCCGACTGGTCCGGCGGCACGCGGATCGGGGAGGCGCTCGCGACCTTCAACCAGCTCTGGGCACGCCGGGTGCTGGGACAGGGCGCCATCGTGCTATTGATCACCGACGGGCTGGATCGCGACGGCGCGCACGGGCTGGCCGACAACATGGATCGCCTGCACCGTTCCTGCCGCCGCCTGATTTGGCTGAACCCGCTCTTGCGCTGGACCGGATTCGAGCCAAAATCCCAAGGTATCAAGGCGATGCTGCCGCACGTGGACGAGTTCCGCCCGGTGCACAACCTTGAAAGCCTGCGCGGCCTGATCGACCTGCTGTCCCGCCCGACCCCATCATCGAGGACCAAGCCATGAACCAAGCCGATTCCGAGGACATTCTGGCCACCGCCGCCGGCTGGCGCGCCGCCGGGGAACTGGTCGCCGTCGCGACGGTCACGGAAACCTGGGGCAGTTCCCCCCGCCCCGCCGGCAGCCGCCTCGCGGTGACGAAGTCGGGCAAAATGGCGGGATCGGTCTCCGGCGGCTGTATCGAGGGCGCGGTGGCCGACGCCGCCATGCAGACCATCGAAAGCGGCACCCCGCAGCTGCTGGACTTCGGCGTGTCGCACGAACGCGCCTGGGAAGTGGGCCTCGCCTGCGGCGGCAAAGTGAAGGTGTTCGTCGAAAAGCTGCTCTAGCCATGCCGTCGGTCGAACAAGCCGCCCGCACCCTGCTCGGCCATCGGTCGAACGGCACCGCCAACCCGGTGCTGCCCAAAGGCCAGCGGTTGGAGGATTTCGCGCTCGCCTACGCGATCCAGGACGCGGCGGACGCGATCCTGCGCAACGAACGCGGTTTCGTCCCCATCGGCTACAAAATCGCCGCGTCCAACCAGGTCGCCCGCGACTTCCTGGGCATCGCCACGCCGTTCCACGGCCGCCTTTACCGGCAGATGGCCAGCCCGTCGCCCGTTACCGTCCCCTTCGTGCCGGATTTCTTCAAGGCCTACGAGCCGGAGATCGGCATCCGGATCGGCCGCGACCTGCCGCCGTCCGGGACGCCGTTCGACGCAGCCGCGATAGAGGCCGCGACCCAGGCGGTGCTGCCCGCCATCGAACTGGTCGGAAGCCATTTCACCCCCTGGACCGAGGCCGGCGCGCCGAACCTGATCTCCGACAACGCCGCCTTCGCCCATTGGGTCATGGGGGAGCCGATCCGGGATTGGTCGGGCCTCGATCTGCTCGACGCGCAGATTACCTTGCACATCGATGGCGTGCTCCGGGGCACCGGCAAAGGCCGCAACGTCGATGGCGGGGCATTCGGCGCCGCCGCCTGGCTGGCCAACACCCTCGCCGCGAAAGGCCAATATCTGCGCGCTGGCGATTACATCACCACCGGCATCGTCATGTCCCCCGTCGCGGTCGAGAGCGGCCATCGTGCCGAGGCCGATTTTGGACGTCTCGGACGGGTCGAAGTGCGGATGGCGCCACGATGACCAGGGCGCTTTGCTCCGTCTGGCGAACGGAGCTATCAACCGCTGTGTCGAAACGGGACGAACGCTCATGACTCCGGACATTCTCGCCGCCCTGGAACAAGCCAAAGCCGCCAAGCGGCCGGTAGTTCTCGCCACTCGTCTGCCCGGTGGCGAGCAATGCCTGCTGCCCGATCCCTCGCAACCCGCCGATCTGAACGAAGCCGCCGCCAAGGTGCTGGCATCCGACGAAAGCGGCACCATCAAGATTGGCGACACCGACTGGTTCCTGCACGCCCATAATCCGCCGCTGCGCCTGATCGTGGTGGGCGCGGTGCACATCGCGCAGGCCCTCGCCCCCTTCGCCGCACCCTGCGGGTTTTCGGTCACCGTCGTCGACCCTCGCCGGTCCTTCGGCTCCGACGAGCGCTTCCCCGGCGTTACCATCTCCAACGCCTGGCCTGATGAGGCGATGGACGAGTTCAAGCCCGACAGCCGCACCGCCGTCGTCACCCTGACGCACGACCCCAAGTTGGACGATCCGGCGCTGGACCGAGCATTGAAGTCGGATGCGTTTTATATCGGCGCTCTGGGCTCCCGCCGCACCCACGCCGCCCGCCTGGGCCGGCTCAAAGCGTTGGGCCACACCGACGAGGCCATGGCCCGCATCCGCGGCCCGGTCGGCCTCGATCTCGAGGCGGTGACGGCCCCGGAAATCGCCCTTTCCATCATCGCCGAGCTCGTGGCCGTCCGCAGGGGATCTCCCCTCGGTGCAAGAGTGGCGAAAGCATGAAGTTCGGACCCGCCCCGCTGGACGAGGCCCACGGCGCGATCCTGGCGCACAGCCAGCGGGTCGGCGATCGGATGATCCGGAAAGGATCGCTTCTCGACGACGATATGATCGGGGCGCTGCGGGCCGCCGGCCGCTCGGAAGTCATCTGCGCCCAGCTCGAACCCGGCGACGTGCCGGAGGATGTGGCCGCCGACCGGTTGGCAACCCCGCTCGTCTCCCCGTTGATCGCGCGTTCTCGCGCCGCGACGGGGCGGGTGAACTTGTCGGCGGAAGTGCCCGGCCTCCTGCGGGTCGACGCCAACATGATCGACCGGCTGAACACGATCGACGAAGCGCTGACCCTCGGCACGCTGCCCGACTACGCGGTGGTGGCGCGCAAGGATTTGGTCGCCACGATCAAGGTCGTGCCCTTCTCCGTGCCCGGCAAAGTCCTCTCGGTGGCGGAGGCGCTGGTGCGCCAGGCCGGCTCCCCGTTGAAATTGCACCCCTTTCAGCATCTGAAGGTTGGGTTGGTGGTGACGGAACTGCCGGGGCTGAAGGACAGCGTGACCGACAAGACGATCGCGGTCACGGAACAGCGGGTCACCAACCTGACGGGCACCCTGCTGGCGCCGGTCAGGTGCCACCACGACGAAGAATCCGTGGCGAGGGCGCTCGACAAACTCCTGGCGGATGGAGCGGATTTGCTGCTGATCATCGGCGCTTCGGCCGTGGTGGACCGGCGCGACGTCGGGCCGGCCGGCATCGTGCGCGCGGGTGGGGAGATCCTGCATTTCGGCATGCCCGTCGATCCCGGTAACCTGATTTGTCTCGGCCGGCTGCACGACAAGACGGCGCTGGTGCTCCCCGGTTGCGCCCGCAGCCCGGTGCTGAACGGGATCGACTTCGTCCTGACGCGGCTGTTCGCGGGCCTGAAGGTGACCCCCACCGACATCATGCGCATGGGGGTCGCCGGGCTGCTGAAGGAAACCGACACCCGCCCCCTGCCGCGCGAAAAAGCCCCCGCCACCGAACGATCCGGCGCCGCACCGCGAAGCGCACCCATCATCGCCGCCGTGGTGATGGCCGCCGGCCGTTCCCGCCGGATGGCGCCGCACAACAAGCTGCTGGTCGCCGACAAAGCCGGCAAGCCGATGATCGCGCGCGTGGTGGACAACGTTCTGTCCTCCAACGCCCGCCCGATCATGGTGGTCACCGGCCATCAGGCGGAGCAGATCGAGCATGCGCTGGGCGGCCGCCCGGTGCGTTACATACACGCCGCTGACTACGCCGAAGGCCTGTCCGCCAGCCTGAAAGCCGGCATCGCCGCCGTGCCGCCGGATTGTGCTGCCGCCATCGTATGTCTGGGCGACATGCCCCTGGTCACCGGCCGCATGATCGACCGGTTGATCTCGATGTACAACCCCGACGCCGGCCGGTTGATCGTGCAGCCAACGTTCCGGGGCAAGCAGGGCAATCCCATGCTCTGGGACCGCCGCTTTTTCCCGGAAATCCTGGGAATCACGGGAGATTCAGGCGCGCGCTTCCTGGTCGGCAAACATGCTGACGTCGTGGTCGAGGTTGAAATGGCCGACGATGCGGTGCTGCGCGATTTCGATACAACCGAAAGTCTGGCTACTTTGCCACCGCGCATGCGTCCAGAAGGAATACCATGATAGGCAACCACACCAAAACTTGAA
Organism: uncultured Acetobacteraceae bacterium; assembly: GCA_903924985.1. GTDB lineage: Bacteria > Pseudomonadota > Alphaproteobacteria > Acetobacterales > Acetobacteraceae > Rhodopila. Next base: position 13,077 of record CAIYDT010000126.1, on the reverse strand, counting down.
CGATTGCGACATACTACTTTACAATCCTCCCGGTATATTCGGTTGCGAACATGCGCGTTGGGTGGCATTGAATAGGCTCCGACGCCGAAGCACCGACAGGGAGGGTAGTAATGCCCACGACCTTCAAGCCGCTGTCCTCTTTCGCACCCGACCTCGGTCAGGGGCTCGACTCCGGCAATTTTTTCGATCCTTCCCTCGCGTTCATCCCGGACGTGCTCAACAGCGGTTCATCGGGGTCCGACGCCAGCCCAAGCGGTATATACGCCTATGGCGATCTGAGCGTCGGCGGTTCTAACGGTGTGGGTAGTTGGATCGCCAGTTTGGCAGCGCCCGCGCCGACGACGGTAACGACATCCGGTTCGGCCCTCACGATCAAGATCACCTGGGATTCCAGTGTTGCTTCGGCGCCGACGGCGTTCATGACCGGCGTCATCGCCGCCGTACAGGCGTATGAAACCAACTTCACCAACGCCGTCACCGTCAACATCGACGTCGGTTATGGCGAAATCGCCGGCACCACAATGGGCAACGGTGCGCTGGGGGAGAGCGAATCCTATCTGCAATCCGTCAGCTATGCATCGCTGGTTGCCGCGCTGAAAGTCCATAACAGTGACGCAACAACCGCCGCCGTCATCGCCTCCTTGCCCGCGACCGCCCCGGTCAGCGGCACGATTTGGGTGACCACCGCGCAGGCAAAAGCATTGGGGCTGAGCTCCGCCAACGGCACGGCCATCGATGGCTATATCGGCCTCGCAAGCTCCTACGGCTTTACCTACAATACCAGCGGCGGCGTGGCAGCCGGCACCTACGATTTCAACGGTGTCGTCTCGCATGAAATCACCGAGGTCATGGGCCGGCTGATGCTCACGGGCGGTTCGATCGGTTCGTATGCCAACAGCTACGGCCTGCTCGATCTGCTGCATTATTCCGCGCCGGGTACGCGGGATTTCTCGGCGACCACACCCGGGTATTTCTCCGCCGATGGCGGCGTCACGAATGGCGGGAACTTCAACACGGTCTCGGGCGGCGATGCGGCCGACTGGGCCTCCAGCATGGGCAACAACGCCTACGACGCATTTTCCAACGCCGGCGTGGTTAACCCGGTCACCAGCGGCGACATCACCGAGATGAACGCGCTTGGCTGGACCCTGGCGACGTCATCCACCCCGACACCGCCCCCGGGGCCGGTTGCGCCGCCGCCCAGCGCGGTCGCCATTACCGCGATCACCGCATCCCTCGCGGCGGCTCAGGGCGGCGCGAGGCTTACCGCCAATAGCCCGCTGGCCACCCTCACCGCTGTCGGAGGAACAGCCGGAGACCCGGTCACCTACACGTTGGGCGGTACGGGTGCCGGATCGTTCCGTCTGGCCACCAGTGGCAACATCGGCACGCTGTCGGCCGGGGCCGCGGGCGTGGCTGGCGGCACCAATGGTGCGGTCTACGCTCTGACGCTATCGGCCACGGACACCACGACCGGCCTGTCCTCGACCCCATCGGCCTTCGACGTGGTGGTCGCCGGCAGCGGCAACGATACCGTCTCGATCGCGACCCTGGTCGGCGCGGCGTCCCAGGCCACCCCCACCTTCATCTACGGCCTGGGCGGAAACGACCGGCTGAACGCCAGCGGCATGACCGGCAAGCTATGGATCGACGGCGGCGCCGGGGCCGACACCATGACCGGCGGCAGTGGCCCGAACAACTACCTTTACAACGCCGCCGGCGACTCGACCGCCAGCGCAATGGACATCATCACCAACTTCAACGCCAGCAAGGATTTCATCGACCTGACCGGGATCGGGTCCACCCACCTCACCTTCGTCGGTAGTGTACTCGGTAACAAGTTGGCGGCGGACTCCATCGGCCTCCAAATCTCCGGCTTCAACACCTACGTCTATGTCAACACCTCCGGCGCCGCCGAGTCCTTGACCGCCACGAACATGAAGATCGATCTCTCCGGCTGGCAGCAACTGGGTTCTAACAACATTCTGCACGCCTGAGCATGATGCGTTGGAGTCTCGTGCTGGCCGTCGCCGCAACGGCGTTGGCTGCCACCCCGCTTCCGCCAACCTGACGATTACACCGACCTTCGCCGGTTCGATCACATCCGATCCGAACGCGGCCGTGATTGAGGCGACGATCGACTCTGCCATCCTCACCTACGAGAACCTGTTCTCCAACCCGATCGATGTCCCGATTACCTTCCGGGAAGGCGGTGGGCTGGGAAGCAGCGCCTTCAACGTGTCCTACGGGTCGTTCTCGACTGCGCTGTACAGCAACGCGCAGACCACGCAGAATGCCAACCAGCTGGCCGCCGTCGCGAAGAACCCGATCTCGGCGTTCAGCCCGGTCACAGGCACCAACGACATCCTGATGAAATGCGCCAACATCGACGCGTTGTTCGGTTCCGGCAGTTCAGGGTGCGCCAGTGACGGCACGATCACGCTGAACACCAGCCTGACGACCCCTGGCAGCCCCAGCAGTTCGGACACATATTCGCTATTGGCCGTAGCCGAACATGAGATCGACGAGATCCTCGGCCTCGGCTCCAATGTGCCTTCGCCCAAAGACCTGTTTCGTTACACCGCGGCCGGCGTGCGCAGCTTTACCACCAGCACCGCCACGGCGTATTTCTCCGTCAATGGCGCGACCGACCTGGCGCAGTTCAACAACCAGAGCAATGGTGGCGATTACGGGGATTGGCAGTCGAGCCCGCTGCCCGCCGGGGTCAACCCGCAGGTGTAGGACGCGTTCGGCGCGCCGTACGCGATCCCGGCCCCCGAACCGGGCACCCTGACGGTACTGGCCGTCGGCCTGGCCGGCATTCCGCATCCGCTGTGGCGCCGGGCTTAACCTCCAACCGGCGGGCCGACATAGGCCGAGGTCGGGCGGATCATCCGGCCGGTCTTCTGCTGCTCCATCGCATGCGCCAGCCAGCCGGCGACCCTGCACGCCGCGAACACCGGGGTAAAACCGTCGCGCGGGAAGCCCACCGCGTTCAGCAGCAGCGCCGCCATGATCTCCACATTCGGGGGCAATTCGCGGCCGGGTTTCACCCGCTCGATCGCCGCCGCGACCGCCGTTTCGACCCGGGTTGCGAAATCCAGCCGCTTGGCCAATTGCCCCATACGCCGCATCGACGCGCGCATCGCCTCGGCCCGCGGGTCGTTGCCGCTGTAGACGCGGTGGCCGAAGCCCATCAGCCGGTCCCCGGCGCGCAGCTTCGCTTCCAGCCAGGCATCCAGGTTGGGGGCGGCTTCGGCGGCATCCAGCATATCCAGGGTCGGGCCGGGCGCACCGCCATGCAACGCCCCGGTAAACGCCCCCCAGGCGCCCAGCACCGCCGACGCCAGCGAAGCGCGTGTCGAAGCGACAACCCGAGCGGTGAAGCTGGAGGCGCTCAGGCCGCTTTCAACCATGGCGGTAAAATATGTATCCAAGGCATCGACGGCGCTGGCCGGGGCCGGGACCCCATGAAACATGCGCAGCAGATCTGCCGCGGTGGACAGCACCGGGTCGGGTGCCACCGGCGGCAACCCGCGTTGCGAGCGCAGCAGCGCAGCCACCGCGACCGTCATCGCCCCCACCAGATCGGCGGGCTTGCTGCTGTCCGGTTGCGCCGCCAGGCCCAGGCGCAGGCCCTCGAACAAAGACGCACTGCGTGCCAGCGGCAACCACCGCTCCAGATCGGCGAAGGCGGCCGTCCGGGCGGCGCCGAACGCGGCCGCGATGCCGGCCCGCGTCAGGCCGTCCTCCGCGAACCCCTCCCAAAGCAATGCGACGGTCCCCTCGAATCCATGATTCGCCAGTAGCGTCGGCAGAGGCACACCCCGCACCCAGATCATCCCCCGCGCGGAGTCAGTGAGGCACAGGATGGTCTCGGCCGCGACGACGCCGTCCAGTCCGCTTTGCATGGGCAGGGTTCCTTGGGTTGGGTTCGCCCAACCATGCCGACTGTCGCGCCGTGCGCCAACCCACTCACCCCCTTGGCATCCCCTTGGTATCCCCTTGGCCGCTTGATCCCCGCGCCCCGTGCTGCGACAAACACTCGACGAGCGGGAGACCAGCGTGAAAACACCCCAAACCATGACCGAAGGCCAGCGCGCGTATGAAGCGAAGCGAGCCGCCAAGGCTGGCATGAGCCTGGATAAATGGCTGCAAGCCAAGCAACGCGAGCAGGAGGCCGAGGAAAAGGCCCGCCTGAAGGCCACAGAACCACCCAAACCACCCAAAAAACCTGGGTTCTTCGGGCGTTTGTTGAAGCGCGCCGAGCGTCCATTGGGGTCGTAGAACGCTCGCCGCCCATGCCGACTGGAGCGTCGATCCACGCAAGCGCTGGATGTCCATCGCGCGTCGGGTCGGCCAGGGCTGGCTCCTTGGCCCACCTCGTCCCGTGGGCGATCTCGAGACACTGTTCGGCCGCCTCTGCGCCGAAGCTGAAGGTGCGCCCGTCGCCTTGGGCGCCGATCTGCCGATCGGTCTGCCGCGCGTCTATGCCGCGCAGCGCCCTGAACGGGACTTTCGGGATTTCCTGGCGCGCACCCCCGGCTGGCCGGACTTTTGGCGCGTCTGCGCGTCGTTGGACGAACTGGCACCCGAACGCCCGTTCTACCCGGCACGCGGCGTTAAGGGCATGACCCGCGCCGCGCATGCCGCCGCACTCAACCTGGGTGGCCCGGCCGGTCTGTCTCGCGCCTGCGACCGAGCAACCACGGAGCGCCCGGCAGGCGCGCCGCTATTCTGGACCTTGGGCGCCAATCAAACCGGGAAGGCGGCGATTACCGCCTGGCGGGACATGCTGCTGCCGGCGCTGGACGCGGTCCGGTTATGGCCGTTCGATGGCCCCTTCCGCTCCCTATTGGCCCCCAACACCGTCGCGATCGCGGAAACCTACCCGGCCGAGGCGATGCGCCATCTGGGCATCCCCACCAAAGGCAGCAAGCGCCGCCAGTCCGACCGAGCCGCGGTTGCCGCCCCACTGCTGGACATCATGGCCAACCTGCGCGTCATCCCGAATGCCGCCATGACCGCCGCCACCCAGGACGGGTTCGGCACCGACGCGGCGGGGGAGGACCGGTTCGACTGCGTCTTGGGCCTGCTATGCGTGATCAACGTCCTGAACGGCAACCGTCCCGACACCGCCCCGCCCGACCCCTGGCTCACGACCTGGGAGGGTTGGGTGCTCGGGCAAACGGCCCTGCCGGTCTGAAACCGCCCTAGGCCACCCGTGTGGTGGCAACCGCTGACGCCCGCGACACCCCAACGCCCACCACGGCCTTCATCGCCGCGGCGATGGCGTCTTCGGTGTAAAGGTCCCGCACCAATCTCAGGCCCGCCTGGGCATATTTACTGTTCAACGCAGGTTGATGATGAATGTCGCAAATCAGGTCCGCCATCTCCGCTGGATCGGCGGTAACGGCCGACCGCAGCAGGTTGCTCAGCGGGATGCCCTCCGCCGCGATCGGGGTCATCACGCAGGGAACGCCGGCCGCGAGGCTGTCCAACACTTTGCCCTTGACCCCTGCCCCGAAGCGCAGCGGCGCGACCGTCAGGCAAACCTGGTCGAACACATCGTCCAACCGCTCCACCTGGCCCATCAAATGCAGCCGGGGGTCGATCTGTCCCCAAACCAGCTCCGGCCAGTCGGCTCCCACCAGCGAACACAGCATATCCGGATCGCGCGCCCACACGCGGGGCAACACCTCCGCCGCCATCCAACGCACGGCGTCGGGGTTGGGCGCGTGCCGCATCCCGCCGATGAACGCGATACCGTTGCGCTTGCGCAGAGGGACCTTGCGCGGCGCGGTGTGCAGTGCCCATGGCACGACATGGACGACGATGCCTGGGGCCTCTCGCGCCAAATATTCGGCCTCCGCCAGCGAATGAGTAATGACCGTGTCCGCCATCCGCATCGCGTTCAATTCGCGGGCCTTGATATAGACCGAAGTCTCCGCCAGTTCGGTATTTCCATGCACTGCCGCCTGCCGCGCCGAGCGCACATGGTGCAAATCGGCAACGCTGTAGACGACATGTGCTTTTGGCTGCCATACACGCGACAACGGGGCGTAGGCCTCGGCGTTCGACAGCCGGTGTAAATAAACCAAATCGTACATGTTGCGCTTGCGGCGCAGTACTTCTTCCACCGACGCGACCTGCGGTGCCCGGTGGCACACGATACCCCAGGCCTTCAACGCCGCCGCCGCTTCATCGCCGCGCGACAACTCGCCGGAAGCAACGAACTCGACTTCCCACCCGAGCGAGCGCAACGCCGCGATGTGGCTGAGGATGGCGTTGGATCCGGCGTCGCGGTCACGTCGCGGCAGCAGATCGTCGATCACCAGTGCCCGCTTCGCTCGGGCACGATCGGGCTTCGCTCGGTTCTTCAGCCGGTCGTCCCCGGATGCTTGCTCCTGCGTGGCACGCAGACGACGTACTTGGTCGACACCCAGCAGCAAGGTTTCCAGCAGGGCGTCCAGGGTGCCGGGGTCGCTGGCCGTGTTGGCCGCCAGCTCGATCGCCCGGCGGGTGTCTTTGACAAGCGTGCGGCGGCCATGCGGGTCGATGACCAGCGGCGAACCCGCCAATTCCCGTCCGTCGCTGACACGCCGGACCCGCAACTCGTGCCGGATCAGCGGTGACAACGCGCGGGACAGCGGCAGTTCGAACCCATGACGGCCATCGCCAATCCCGGCCATTTGAAGATCGCCGCGGAACCGGTTGGCGGTCAGGCGGGCGACCAGGCTATCGCCATCCAGAACTTCCAGCGTGACCGAGGTGTTCGGGTGCGCCGGGTCGAAGGCCCAGCCGGCGATGGTGTTGCCATCCAACCCGTCGAGGTTGCCTTCGAGCGGACCGGGGGCGCCGTCGCCACCCGCCGGCACCAGGCCGGCACGTGAATCGATCGCGCGGCGGATCTGCCCCAGCACCGGACCGGTCTCGATGCGCGGCGCGCAGAACATCCAGCGCTGCGGCTGACCGTCCGGATAGAGTTCGGCGTATTCCGTAGCATTGTAGAAGTTGCCGCGGCTGTCGCAGTCGACGAACGTTTCGGCCGGCGCGCCTTCCGCGAAGATGACATCGTGCTGATCCAGTTCGATGTGAAAATACTGGATCGAATCGATCTCCGGGCACCGCACGATGGACTCGCCGTTGACGAGCAGTTCCGCCGGTACCAGCACGTCGTCGAAGAACATCGCATGCAGGGGGGAAACATGGAGATCGCGATGGGGAACGTTACCGCCCAGCGCGCCCTGCTTGATCCGGATGGGGATAATGTCGCGATTCCCCGTGGCGAGGGCGGACGAATAGGACCGCCGGCCGATCCATTTGATCGGCTTGGCGGTGCCATCCAGGGTGATGACTTTGTCACCGATGGCCAAATGCTCGACCAGGATTTCCCCGTGATCGGTACGGATGCGCGTCCCGGCGAGGTAGCAGACGGCGGTGGATTCCTGGAGGAAGGCATGCCCGCCGGCATTGGGGACGACACCCGTGCCGGTCGGGGCGTTCGTGACGCCGCCGCCCGGCCCGTACAAATTCGCGGTCGTGTTAACCGTCACATTCGCCATCGGCCCAATGCCTCCGCAATCCCCAAACGCGCCGCTAAATTGCCCCATCGTCGTCAGGGAGGCGACCCGCAGCCGGCGGCCCCTTTTTGACACGCCGTCGCGTGGCACATGGTGACAATGCCTCAGTCCGGAGTTTTTACAAACCTCCATGTCTCGTCTGGCCTCGGCTCCTGTCCAGGGGAATGCCATGCGGTTCGGCCTGTTCGGCGACGCACAATCGAGCCCCGGCGATCCCGCGGGGATTTGCGTCCATCGCCCACCCGGATGCAACATCGCGGCAACACGGGAGTCACCAAGCATGACCAGCCGCCGCATGATGAAACTCGGCGCCTTCGTCCACGAAACCGGCCAGCACGTCGCGGCCTGGCGCCACCCCGACGCCTACGCCGAGTCCGGCACGGTCTTCGCCCAGGCCGCCGACGTGGCCCGCACCGCCGAACGCGGCAAATTCGACCTGCTGTTCCTGGCCGACTCCGCCGCTGTCAGCGTCTTCGGATCGCCGGACTCCCGGGGCCGCATGGGCAAGCTGGTGAAATTCGAGCCGATGACCATCCTGTCGGCCCTGGCCGCGGTCACGACGCACCTCGGTTTGGTCGCCACGACATCGTCCACCTACAACGACCCCTACAACCTGGCTCGCCAGTTCGCCTCATTGGACCAGATCAGCGGCGGGCGCGCCGGCTGGAACCTGGTAACGTCCAACAACGAAGCTGAGGCCTTCAACCACGGCCGCGATAAGCACGTGGCACACGCCGATCGCTACGACATGGCGGCGGAATTCGCCGAGGTCGTCACCGGATTATGGGATTCGTGGGAGGCGGACGCCTTCGTACGCCATAAGGAGTCCGGCATTTATTACGACCCCGCGAAGATGCACACGCTTAACCACCGCGGCAAGTACTTCACCGTGCGCGGACCGCTGAATGTTGCGTGCTCCCCCCAAGGGCGGCCGGTGCTGGTGCAGGCCGGCGCCTCCGACACCGGCCGCAACTTGGCCGCCCGCACCGCCGAGGTGGTGTTCACCGCGCAAACCACCTTCGAGCAGGCCGCCGAATTCTATGCGGATGTGATGAACCGCCTGCCGCGCTTCGGCCGCGACCCGTCCGAGGTTCGTATCTTACCCGGAATCTACCCGGTCGTCGGCCGTACCGAGGCCGAGGCCCGAGAAAAATTCGATTACTTGCAATCCCTGATCCACCCCAGCGTGGGGATCGCGGTGCTGGAGCACACCATCGGGGTCGGCGGGCTGGACAAATACCCGCTCGACGGCCCGGTGCCCGAGATGGGCGACACCAATGGCCCCCTGTCCCGCCAGCGCCTGCTACTGGAAGCCGCCCGCCGCGACAATCTGACGTTGTGGGAGCTATGCTTGCTGAACGCCGGCCCGCGCGGGCACTTGCTCGCGATCGGTACGCCCGAGCAGATCGCCGATACGATGGAGCACTGGTTCCGCAACGGTGCCTGCGACGGCTTCAACGTTATGCCAGCCTGGTTGCCAGGATCGCTGACCGATTTCGTGGATATGGTGGTCCCGGAGCTGCAACGGCGCGGCCTGTTCCGGCAGGAATACGAATCTCCAACGCTGCGCGGTAACCTGGGCCTTCCGACCCCCGTCAGCCGTTGGAACGGGCGGCCCTTGGCGGCGCAGTAGGGCAGAAAAGCCAAGCGCCTTCCGCCATTCCGCCCTACCGCGCGTTCGCTGGCGCATCCTTCGGCCAAAGCGCCCCGTACCACCGCAGCCCGATCCAAACCGTCGCCAACAGACCGAACACGCAATAGCTCGTCGCCATGCTGACGAAACCGATCCTTTCGATCAGCCAACCCGCCCCCAATAGCCCGATCGGTAACCCATAGATCGCCAGCATCCGCACACCCATCACGCGGCCGCGGAATTTGGTGCCGGCGCTGTGCAGCAGCATCACCGCCATCGGCACCATCGACAGGCTCTGCGCGAACCCGGCCGCCACCAGCATGACCCGCCCCAGCCCCGGGCTCGGCATCCAAACGAACGCCAGCACCAGCGCGTACCAGGCCATCGCGAAAATCATCATCATCCGAGCGGGTCGCAGGCTTCGGCCTGTCATGCTGACGACCACCGACCCGATCAGCGCGCCCGCCGCGAAACTCGCGACCAGGGTCCCGAGGCCGGCCTGATTCATGTGATAAATGTCGCGCGCGACGTACGGCAACAAACCGTGGGTCATGGGAAAAGCCGTCATGTTGACCAGAAACGCCAGCCACATCGCGGCCAGTGACTGCGGAGAGTCGGCAATATACCGCATCCCCTCCCGCAGATCGCGCCACAGCGACAGCCGCGCCAGCCGGTCGCCAACCGTCCGCGCGGCCCCGACGCCGAGCGTCAGGCAGAACCCCGCCGCGTAACACGACGACACCACCAGATACGCCCACCCCATGCCGAGCAGCGCAAACAGGGCGGCACCAGCGAGGGAGCCGACGACGCGGGCGGAGTCAGATGTCGTCCTGGCCACCCCCATCGCCGCCATCAGCCGGTATCCCGGCATCGTTTCAGCCACCAGAGCGTTCCGCATCGCGAGGTCCGAAGGCCGGATTAGCCCCGAAACCGTCGCGATGCAGAAGACAACAACGGGATTGACCGCATGCAGCAACGCCAAAGCCGCCAGAACCGAGGCCAGACACGCATAAACCGAGCGCATCGCGCACAGCACGTTACGGTGCCCAAACCGGTCCCCCGCCAGACCGAACACCGGCGCGATCAGCGTGCCCAGATATTGCAGCGCACCGTACAGGGTCAGCAACAGCACCGATCCCGTTTCAACCAGGATGTACCAGCCGAGGATCAGGATCTCCATCTCGATCGCCCAGGACGTGAGCAGATCGGCGGGGAACTGGAACCGGAAGCTTCTGACCTCGAACGGTGCGAGCAGCGGTGAACGTGGCCGGTTGCGCACCCCTCGTGGTTACCGGAACGGAATCGGGTACATCAACCCGCCCTTGCTCCACAACGCGTTGGGACCGCGGTCGAGCTTCAGGGAACTGCCCATGCCGACGTTGCGCTCATAGCTTTCGCTGTAGTTGCCGACCTGTTTGATAATGTTCAGTGCCCAGGCGTTATCCAGCCCCATCAGCTTGCCGAAATCGCCGGTCTTGCCCAGCAAACGCTGCACCGTCGGATTGGCGCTTTCCGCCAGCATCTTGTCGGCGTTGCCCGATGTCACACCGTTTTCCTCGGCTTCGATCATCGCCATCATCGACCAGCGCACGATATCGAGCCATTTGTCGTCCGATTGCCGCACCATTGGGCCAAGCGGCTCCTTGCTGATGCGGTCCGACAGGATGACGAAATCGTCCGGGTTGGGCACGCCCGCGCCACGGATCGAGGCCAGGTTGGAACTATCCGACGACGCGGCATCGCAGCGCCCGGACAGCAGGGTCTTGATCAGGACATCCGTCGTGTCGAGCAGGACAATCTTGAAGTCGGTGTTGTGCTGCTTCATCCAGTCGGCCAGGTTCATTTCGTGCGTCGAGCCCTGCAGCATGCAGATCGTGCCGCCCGCGAGATCGGGCAAATGCTGGACCTTGGACGTCTTGGGCACCAGGAACCCCTGGCCGTCGTAGAAGTTCACCATCACCATCCGCAGCCCGATTGTGGCATCGCGCACGAAGGTGAAGGTCGTGTTGCGGGCGAGGATATCGATCTCCCCCGACTGCAGCGCAGCAAAGCGCGACGTGCCGGTCGTCGGCACATACTTCACCTTCTCCGCATCCCCGAACACCGCTGCCGCCACCGCTCGGCAGGCATCGACGTCGAGGCCCTTCCACACACCCTTGCTGTCCGGCATGGAGAAACCGCCCAGGCCGACGTTCACGCCGCAGGAGACGGATCCCTTCTGGCGCACGTTTTCCAGCGTGCCCGCCTGCGCTGAGGCGAGTCCGAGCAGCATCGTAAGACCGAAAGCGAGCAGGCGGTTCATGTGCGGTGTCTCCCTGGATAATTATTCCAGGGAGACTGTAGCACGGGATTTACCCCTTGATAGCGGGCAGCCCCTGCTCTTCCCGCACAGCGTTGATGATTTGCAGCACACGTTCCCGGTACGGACGGTATTGGACGCCGAACTCGCTCACCAGGCGGGCATTGTCGATCAGGTAGTTGCCGGAACTTTCCTTGCCGCCGGTCAGATGCTCGAACGTAATCTGCGCGTCGGGCAAATAGGATTTCACGATCGCCGCAATCTCCCCCAGGCTGACGACGGCACCACCTGAGCTGTAAATCTGGTGCTTGGGCTTGTCGGTCATGACCACCCGTACGAACACCTCGGCGATGTCGTCCACATGGATGGGGCAGCGCATCGCGTCGGCGTAGGGGAAGGAGATCGCTTCGCCCCGCGCCGGGCGGGTGACTATGTTCACGTGATCGACGGAGCCGCGCACCTTGTCCGGACCGGTGACGTTGGCCGGGCGAATGCCGGTGATGGTCATCCCGTACTTCGCGACGTAGTCCTTCGCTTGCCATTCGTTGAACGATTTATGCATGGCGTATTGGTTGTTGCCCATGTGCAGGTCGTCCTCGGTCACCGGGCGTTCGCCGAAGTGCTTCTGCTGGCCATTCACCGCCAGGGAACTGGCGTAGACGGTGTGCTTGATGCCGAGGATGCGCGCGGCCTCGAAGCAGTTGTCCATCCCCACGATGTTCAGCTTGGTGGCCAAATGCGGGGGCAGATCCGCCCCCAGATTGTAGGACAGGTTCATCACCTTGTCGGCGCCGGAGGCCTGCATCTGGTTCAGCACGTCGTCGAACTGCGTCACATCGCCACGTACCACCCGCACCTTGTCGCCGAGCGCCGAGAAATTGGCAGTGTGCGGGTTGATGTCCATGCAGACAACATTTTCGCCGCGCCCGGCGAGCAGCGGGATAACCCGAGTGCCGATAAAGCCGGTGCCGCCGATAACAAAGATGGTCATGTGTGTTTCCTCCTGATGTTGGAGGAAGGATCGCGCCGGTTGCGCTTCGGGGCAAGGGGCACAGAAAAGGGCGGGATTGCTCCCGCCCTTTTTGTATCCGTTCGGATGTGGAAGGTTAGCCCTGTAGGGGCTCTTCTTCCTCTTCCTCGCCGCGTGCCTGCACCGGCCCGCTATCCAGCCCCTTGGCGCCAACATCCCGATCGACAAACTCAATGACCGCCATGTCGGCGGCATCGCCGTAGCGCACACCTGCCTTCAGCACGCGGCAATACCCGCCGGCACGTTCCTTGTAGCGGTCCGCGAGCGTGCCAAACAGCTTGTTGACGATGGTGTCGTCACGCAATTCGGCATAGGCCAGACGCCGGTTCGCGAGGCCGCCCTTCTTGCCCAACGTAATCAGCTTCTCCGCCACCGGGCGCAATTCTTTGGCCTTGGGCAGCGTGGTCGTGATCTGCTCATGTTTGATCAGCGCGGCCGCCATGTTGCGGAACATGGCGATGCGATGGGTAGAGGTAACGCCGAGCTTTCGGCCGGCAACACCGTGACGCATTGGTTCAGTCCTTATACCAGC